>NZ_CP019342.1:0-315079 GCF_002117085.1 Nonlabens tegetincola
ATCTGGTCTACCGTAGTTCCAGCAAATCATTGGGTATTCCATTCCTTGATTCTTTGCGTGAACCGATATTGCTTTGTGGTAAGGGTAGTCAAAAGTCATTCTACTGTAAGACTTTAAAGTTTGCGCTACTGCATATGTTGACCATTGCTCCCATAATGGATTACCTTCTGGCGGATAGATAGAAACAGCCATAACATCTTTATCACCTACCTTAACAGCCATAGCATCTGCTACGTAACGACGAGATGAAGTCCATCCAAAGTCACGTACATAATCAGCCTTAAATTCCCAAGTTTTCGTTTTAGTAGCACCTGGCATCATTGCAAGTTTCTCAGCCTCTGGTTGAGTTCTTATTATAACAGGTTTGTCATAACTTTTTGTAGCCTGCTCATAACGCTTTAATTCTGTTTTAGAATAAACGTCTTTTCTGTTTTCTAACTTACCAGTTGCATCAACCCAGTGATCTTCTGGTACAGTAAGGTTTACTTCAAAAGTTCCGAATGGTAATGCAAACTCATCACGACCCCAGAATTGACTATTCTGCCATCCTTCAACGTCGTTATACACACACATGCGAGGATAAAACTGAGCGATTACATAAGCTCTATGTCCATCAGGAAATTGCTCATATCCACTACGTCCTCTACCATCAACGTGGTTGTTGATGTTGTAGTCCCATTCTATGTCAAAACTAAATTTCTCACCAGTTTTAAGCGTTTTAGGTAATTCAACTCTCATCATAGTTTGATTAATCATGTATGGAAGAGCGTTACCTTTTGAATCTAATACTTTCTTTATATTGAAACCACCATCAAACGGTTCTTTCATATATTGAGATGCAAAATCAGAAGGACGCATGAATGGGTTAACGCCACCACCTTCAATAAGTGCAGACTTAGTATCCTTCTGTCTTACGTTTTGGTCTAACTGTACCCATAGATAGTCTAATGCATCTGGTGAGTTGTTAGTGTAAGTAATTGTTTCGTAACCATAAATATGATGATTGGCATCATCTAATTTGATGTCCATCTTGTAGTCTGCTCGTTGCTGATAGTAAGCAGGACCAGGTGCTCCACTTGCACTGCGGTATTGGTTAGGAGTAGAAAATTCTTGGTACAGTTGACGGAACTTGTTGATGTTGTAGTGTTCCTCTGCTTTTGGTTCTTCTTGTTGTTCTGTTTCCTGTGCTTGTAAACCGAAGGAAATCATTAACAAACTGAAAAACAAAAATTTAATAGTTTTCATGTTGCAAATTTGGTTTAAGGATTGCTAAAATAAGAAATATACGCACCTTTTATAAAGATTAAGAAAAAGTTAAGGTTTCTTGTGGGCGTTCTTTTGTCATTACCATGCTCTTTCTTTTGTCGTTGATTTTATAATGTACCATGTTTTTTTGGTCATCAAACACCTCAAAAAGAGCAGTGAATTTCATTTTAATAGTTTCTGGCATTTTGGTAACCGGTAATTCTATGTAAAGTACAATTTGATCATCAACAAATTCGGCGCCCAATACGTTTACCGTTAGTTCCTTACCATCTACAGTGGCTTCAATTTTACTTTGAAAATACTTTTCTAAATAAAAATTTACAGTTTTTAAATCCTTAATTCCATCTAGCTTCACTTCCTTGCCAAAACGATCTTGTAAAGCATCTTCCATATCGTCTATAAAAAATCGACTAGTCATTTGAAGTGCGCTAGCCTTCTGTTTATAAGCGACATTGGAAACTGATAAATAGTATTTATGATCGTTTTGGTTAGTATGCTTTCGCGAAAGCGTAAACAGCATCAAACTACTGGTTACAATTAGAATAAGGTATTTCATACTTACTAGATAAATTTTGCACTTAAATGTTACAAGTTATGTTCCAAAAATTATAATTGTGTTACGTTACCTAGAAAGATGCCGTGGAAGCGTTCATCAGTATTATAAACAGCATCTATTTCAATGTAGAATCCAGTGTTGTATGGACTTACTCGTATAAAACCTGATTCAAATTCGGTAATTGCATTGAGGTTGTTTCCGGTATCATAATTTTCTGAAAAACCTGCATTCACATCACCAATTTCTTGTGTTGAGTTGATTTCATAAGTACCACTTTGTAATGGGGTATTTCGATTGCCAAAAAACTCGAGATCAATGGCAAAGCCTGTACCTGAAAGCGTACCAGAATTTTCTATGATATTCTCGTCGGTAATCAATAATTGTGTGGAATAAGTGTCGCTAGAAATTTGTAAAAATTCTTCAAGATATGCTGGTCTTACGCCTTGATTGTTTTGAAGATCGGGACCGTAACAAAAAACATTAAAGGTAATGGGTGGCAATTCTGGCAAATCATCATCATTGCTACAAGAGTTGATACCTATAATTAAGAATAAGGATAGCACTAACTTTATTGGGATTAGGTTTTTTGTAGTCATTTTATTGCTTTTTAATGGTTTCTTTCATTTTCAAAGAGTCCGTGGCCATTGAGTCAACTGGAATTCTGGTATCTTGTGTTGATTCAGTTGGATGATAGTCAGGTAGATTCTTTTTTCTTTTGAATTCTATTGCGGTCATGTTAAGAAACTGAAGTAAATCTAACTCATTTTGTTTAGAGAACATCTCTTCATTTAATCCTCTGTCCTTGGCATAATACATGAATTCATAGAGGTATTTTTCTTCTAATTTCAAGTATTCAGTTAGGAATTTAGTTTGGTATTTATTTTTAATTAAAATCACGTCAAACTCTTTTTTTCTTCTACTGGTCCCGAGTTTAAATCAAGAGCGCTCAAAGTACTGTTGAGAACAACTGCACCTAGTAGTCCTACTAGGTTAAACATATTAAACCTGGGCATACTTTGCGCCATGGCTTCATGTCTTATAGCGTATTCTTCTGGTTGACGTTGACGATCAGAAAAGGTGTTGTCAATACGATCTACTGCTCTTGTACGTACATTAAATTCACTTACTTCGTCTATTTTGGGATCGACGTTGGTAACTTCTTTTACATCTATAAGCATCAAGCTTTCATTAATAACAACCTCATCTAGAACGTTTACTCCTTGCCTAAGTTGTATAGTAGCTTTTTTATCCTCAACAGTTTGTTCAGTGACCACTAAAGTAAGAGGTTCATATTGAACAGCTCTTAAGGTGAGTTTATCACCAGCTTTTACATTCAAATAAAAGATACCATCATCATTAGTGACAGTACCATCAATGCTGTTATTATTAAAAATGGTAATTCCAGATAGCGGTTCTTCTGTTGCGCTTAGAATTTTCCCTTCTATTTGAGTGCGATTATTTTGTGACCATAAAAGGACTGAAAATAATAGGAGACCGATATTAATAATTGCTTTCATAGCTCATTCTATTTAAAACAAAGTTACTCATACTTGTTGCTGTATGACACACTTAAATGAAGCTTTAAGTTAATGTTTGTAAAAAGACTTTACATTAAAGTTTACTTAATTTACAAATACAAGGAGAGATTAACTTGTAATTTTGATGATAATTGTTATTCTTAAAGTGGTAAAAACTTATGCGCAATCTTATTATTGCTAGTACATCTACGATACATGGATCTGGATATTTAGAATATATTAAAGAAGATGTTCTTACAGCCCTCAAAGAAGTTGAGGCAACAAGTCTGCTCTTTATTCCATTTGCAAGACCTGGTGGAATTACGCATGAAGAATATACTAAAAAAGTGCAAGTAGCACTTGAAGACACCGGTATTAAGGTAGTTGGTTTGCATGAAATGCAGGATCCTAAACAGGCTATTCTTGAGGCCAAAGCAATTTTTACCGGTGGTGGAAATACCTTTGTATTACTTAATGAGCTTTACAAACGAGATGTTTTAACTGTACTTAGAAAAGCGATATTTTCAGGAACCTTCTATCTAGGAACTAGTGCTGGGAGCAATTTGTGTGGTCTCACCGTTAATAATACTAATGATATGCCTATTATACATCCTCCAAGTCTCAAGGCATTAGGCATAATAGGTTACAATATTAATCCGCATTATCTAGATCCGGTTTCAGGATCTACTCACATGGGTGAAACGAGAGAAACAAGAATCAACGAGTTTCACACGTACCATCACATACCGGTAGTTGGATTGCGAGAAGGTAGTTATATAAGAGTGCTAGGAGATAAAGAATTGCTCAAAGGTGAATTGACCGCACGAGTTTTTAAAAAAGATAATAAACCGGTTGAGGTCTCACCAGATTTTGATTTTGCCACATTAACTTAAATCTTGAACCTATGAATATTGATATAAAACACAATCAAAACGATAGTAGAGGAATCTTCTTTTATAAAAAGGAGGAAAAAACGATGGCCGAACTTACATACTCACATGAGGATAATGTTATGACCATTGATCATACCGAAGTAAACCCAGATTTAGAAGGTAATGGAATAGGAACTCAATTAGTTCATAAGGCGGTTGAGTATGCTCAAGAAAATAATATGAAAGTTCATCCTTTATGTCCATTTGCTGAAGTTTTATTTGATGAAAACGACCAATGGAGCGATCTAAGGGTTTGATGCCAACATTAGAAACTGAACGATTGCTATTAAGGCCGTTTGAGATTTCTGATAAAGAATTTGTGTTTGACTTACACAAGGATCCTCAGGTCATGCAGTATACAGGAAAACAACCTATGACAACTGTTCTAGAGGCAAAACTCTTATTAGATGAAATATTGCATCCAGAAAAAGGTCAATACGCTTCATACCAATTAGGAAGGTATGCCGTTATTGATAAATCTACAGGAAAAAAATAGGCAGCGCAGGTTTGAATTATACTCAATCTAAAAACATAATTGAGATTGGATATAAATTTTTAAAGGAATTTTGGGGTCAAGGTTACGCAACAGAATCTTGTAAAGCTCTTCTAGATTACGGGTTTAATACTAGAAATTTTGATTCAATAGCAGCACATATAGCCGAGGAAAATATAGGGTCTCAAATTGTTGCAGAAAGGTTGGGAATGCAAATCCATCATAGGTTTTTATGGGAAGGCGTTATTCCCGGTAGGTTTTATACAATGAGTAAATCAACCTTTCAGGCTAACAATCTGTAGTGTTTAACAATAACAATAATTATAGGTGGATTACTCATACAGTTATTTACTTTTACACCGCGTCTATGCCATTGCTATGAGAAACAGTTTTTTGTTCGTCTTTTTCTTGCCATTTATAATAATGGCGCAAGAGTCTACACCTTTTATCATTCAAAAGGCAGCCGAAAGATTATCACAAAACGAACTGCTTAATCAAGTAAATAGCTTTAGCTATGAGTCTTATGAGAATTTCAAAATAACTGGTGATCCAGAGGCTTTAACAGGTCCAGGTTATAAAAAAACCGAATTACGTAAGACTTTAAAAAAAACGCAAGTACTTTTTTCAGAGCGCACAATCCTGCATGTATACGATTCAATAAAAGGATATAAAGAGGTAGTAACAGCAGCTCAAATGCCAGGTTTTGAAAAACCTGTATATCCTGTATATACTATAATATTTCAATCTCAGTTTTTAAATCAAAAGGATTACATAATACTTGATCAGCGATTTAAAAATCCATTGCATTCTTCAAGAACTCAATTCTACGATTATCAAATCGAAAAGGATTCCGTAATAGAGAACAGAACTGTCTATAAAGTAAATTTTAAACCACAACCTCTTGCAGAAATCCCTAATTTATTAGAAGGTACCGTTTACATAGATGCTGTTAATTATGATGTTGTTCTCTTTGAAATTGATACACCAGGAGAACTCAATATAGAGACTCTTCATAGCTTTACCTACAGTACAAATGCCGGAGTTTGGGTTCCTTTAAAAAGATCTTTGTATGTAAAAAAGCAGAAAACTAAAAAGGAATTGGAGCTTTTTGGTGGTAGGCTAGAGGTAGGTAACGAATCTCCTTCCGAGAATCAAACAGGACAAGATTTGTATATGATTCTAGAAGTGGATTACTTCAATTATGAATTAAATATACCGGTAGATTTTGGAAAGAAAGGTATTCTTACTGAAATCCCTGACGAGGCAATAGGTCGGCCAGAATCATATTGGGATGAATATCGAGATTCAAAAGAAGCCTATACAACAACGCAACTAGCTCAATTTACAAACTTGGATAGTGTGGTTACCGCGACCAAGATTAATAGAAAACTAGAAACACTTGATAAGTTTAAGGTGGGCTATTATCCAGTAGGATTTTTTGATATTGATTTAAAGTATCTAGTAAAATACAATGATTACGAGGCGTTTAGATTGGGAGTTGGCGGTCAAACTAATGAGAAATTAAGTGAAAGATGGAGGTTAAGTGGTTACGTGGCCTATGGTACTAAGGATGATCGATTTAAGTATAAAATAAGCGCAGGATTTAGAATTGACGAAGAAAAAAACACGTGGCTCAACCTATATAAAAGTGAGGATATTGCTGAAATAGGTGCCGAAAAATTCTTGACTGATGCACGTGTTTATAGTCTTTTTGAACCTAGACTAATCAATATTCCAACCTTCTTTAAATACAATAGTGTAGGAGCCTCACTACAACAGCGATTATTCCCTTCCTTGATAAGTGAGATCTCGCTTTCGCGAAAGCGAATTACTCAAACAACATTTTATGAATTCAGGCCTAGGGATAATAGTTTTACTAATTATACCTTATCTGAAGTGGTTATAGGTGCGAGGTATAGTCCAGTAAGCACCTTTATGCTTACTCCTAGCGGTTATCAAGAAATAACACGAGGTTATCCAATATTAAGTGCTCAATACACACAAGGAATAAAAGGATTGTATGGATCGAACTTTAATTACGGAAAGTTGTCTGCCAAAGCGGTATATTTTCAACCCTGGAAGGACAATTCTTTTACTGAATTGCAAGTAGAAGGTCACTACGGCCGTGGCGATATTCCTCTTACCCATCTTTATCATGCTTACCCTAACTCACCTACAAAAGATGAATTGTTGCAAAGATTTTCAGTTGCAGGTAGGCGCAGTTTTGAAACCATGTATTTCAATGAGTTCTTTTCTGATAGATTGATCACAGCACAAGTAAAGCATAGGTTCCCTGCACTTAACATTGCATCGTTCTTAAAGCCTGAAGTTGCCTTTATTACTAGGGCAGCCTTAGGTAGTATGAACAATACTGAAGAGCATATAGGAATTGGGTTTGACACTCTAGAACACGGTTATTTTGAAAGTGGTGTTGAATTAAATAAACTCCTTTTCGGATTTGGATTAAGCTTTTCTTACCGCTATGGGGCTTATCATTTGCCTGATATTGAGGACAATCTTGCGTTAAAATTTACCTTTTATTTGGAATTGTAGCCTTTAGAATAGTTTACACTTGAAATAAGGATTATCACGTGTATAAGATTTACCTTTGCAGCCCATCGGTAAAGACCTATGCATAAATTATTTAGTTTCAGCTTTTGGAATAGTTTAGCGCGATTAATCCTGCGCAATCGTGAGGTGATTCTCGGACTTATTGTTCTTGCAACAATTGCCCTAGGAACTCAGTGGAAATACATGAAGTTTTCTCATACTGAGGCTAATTTACTTCCTGATGATCATCCAGTGAATATTGAGTATGATGAGTTTATTAAACAATTTGGTGAAGAAGGGAATTTAATTATTCTTGGAGCTACCCAAGAGACTCTTAATACTTACGAGAAATTAAATGCTTGGAACCAACTGGCAGATAGTATTTCAAAATTTGAGGAAATCGACTTTGTTTTATCAACCAGTAACTTACCTGTTCTTGAATTAGATGAACCTAGTTCTAGTTTTAAAGTAAACGAATTACTTCCTACAAAATTAAAAAGCGAGGCAGACTATGCCGCTTTTAAGAAAAAGCTATTTACCGATTTACCGTTTTACAAAAATTTAATTTATAGTGAAAAGGATAGTGTAATACGTACCGCTGTTTATTTAAAGAAAGACATTGTAAATACAATCACTCGAAAAGAGTTTGTTCTTAATGAATTAGTTCCATTAATAGATTCTTATAGAAATAATGGACTAGATGTTAGAACATCAGGAATGCCCTACATACGTACCTTAAATGCACAAAATATTGTTGATGAAATAGGGATGTTTTTGTTAGCAGCATTGCTTATAACCTCTGGGTTATTCTTTTTCTTTTTCAGATCGTGGCGCGCAACTTTTATATCCATTGTCACCGTGATAATAGGAGTGATGTGGGCATTTGGATTTTTAGGTCTATTTCGATTTGAGATCACGGTACTTACAGCTATAATTCCTCCTTTAATCATTGTAATAGGGATACCTAATTGCATCTTCTTAATCAATAAATACCAGCAGGAAATCAGGAAACACGGTAATCAAGCTCTCTCTTTACAACGAGTCATTACTAAGGTAGGTAATGCTACTTTAATGACTAACCTTACCACTGCAAGTGGATTTGCAACTTTTATTTTTACGCAAAGTAAATTGCTTAAAGAATTTGGTATTGTAGCAAGTATCTGTATCGTTACCATATTCGTTTTAAGCTTGATGATTATTCCTATCATTTATAGCTATTTACCGTTGCCTAAGGAAAAACATCTTAAGCATTTAGGAAAAACGTGGATCAACAGTTTTGCCAATTGGCTAGGTGTTATGGTGAAGAACTATAGAATCGCAATTTATATTACCAGCGTTGTTGTCCTTATTCTCAGCTTCATTGGGATGTATCAAATTAGAGTTTCTGGAAGTTTAATTGAGGATATGCCTAAAAGCATGAGCTTTTACAAGGATATTAAATTTTTTGAAGAAAGTTTTGATGGTGTCATGCCTGTAGAAATTGTCATCAATACCAAGAAAAAGAAAGGTGTTAATAAGCCAAAAACGCTTAAAAAAATTGACAAGTTAGAAGAGCATATCATTGAAACACCCGAGTTGTCTAGACCAATGTCGGTAATTTCATTAATAAAGTTTGCAAAACAGGCTTTCTATCAAGGTGATCCCGAGTTCTTTGATCTGCCAACAAGCAATGAACGTTTATTTATGGCTAAATTTCTCAAGAATAGTAATGGAGAAGTAGGTTTAATGAAAAGTTATGTGGATAGTACAGGTCAATACGCACGCGTGACAACTTTCATGAAAGATATGCCTACTGAACGTCTTGAGTATGTAGAAGAAAATTTAAGAGCAAAACTTGAAACCCTTTTTCCTACTGAAGATTATGAAATTACCTTAACGGGTAAGGCGCTTGTATTTCAAAAAGGAACCAATTACTTAATTAATAATTTGATTTTGTCATTATCCTTAGCCATTTTATTAATAGCGTTGTTTATCGCATTTATGTTTAAGTCGCTTAGGATGATTTTTGTTTCGATTGTACCTAACTTACTTCCTTTGTTAATGACTGCTGGATTAATGGGTTTCATAGGTGTGCCCATAAAAGCTTCAACCATCTTGGTTTTTTCAATAGCCTTTGGAATTTCTGTTGATGATACTATTCACTTCTTAGCTAAATATAGGCAAGAGCTTATGGCAAATAATTGGAAAATTAAGAAGTCTGTTTACAGCGCCTTAAAAGAAACTGGAGTTAGTATGTTTTATACTAGTATCGTTTTGTTTTTTGGGTTTTCTACATTTACCATATCGAGTTTTGGAGGCACAGTTGCACTAGGAGCTTTAGTAAGTGCAACCTTGTTATTTGCTATGTTGTCCAATCTTTTGTTGCTGCCTAGTATGTTGTTATCACTAGAACGCAGCATTGCAAATGAACGTACATTTAAAAAACCAGCCATTCCTATTATCGCACCAAAATCTGACGAAGAAGAATAGGACGCGTATCTCTAGTGTAATTCCTTGCAGCAATTATTGTTCATAGAGTGCATAAAATCTATATTTGCCATTCAAGTTATTCCTAGAAATGAAAAGAATAGTAGATATTTTAAAGGACGATCCTAGTATGGTTGAAATTACCGTTAAAGGATGGGTGCGCAGTTTTAGAAACGATAGATTTATAGCGATTAATGACGGTTCGACCATAAAGAATTTGCAAGCAGTAATAGATCCTGAAAAAATAGATCAAGCTGTAAGAGATCAAATTACAGTAGCATCTGCTGTGGCAGTTACAGGTAATTTAGTCGAAAGTGAAGGAAAAGGACAACGTGTAGAATTACAAGCAACTTCTGTAGAGATTCTTGCAACCGCAGATTCTGAAGAAGTAGCAAAAACAATTTTGTCTCCTAAAAGGCATAAATTGGATACACTAAGAGAACAAGCTCACTTACGCGTGCGTACTAATACCTTTGGAGCGGTAATGCGTGTAAGAGCAGCCTTATCTTTTGCTATCCATAAATATTTCCAAGAAAAAGGATTTTATCAAGCTCATACACCAATCATTACAGGTAGTGATGCTGAAGGAGCTGGAGAAATGTTTCGTATTTCTACCTTAGATACAAAAAATCCTCCGCTTACAGAAGTAGGGGAAATAGATTACTCAAAAGATTTTTTTGGTAAAGAAACCAACTTAACTGTTTCTGGACAGTTAGAAGCAGAAACTTATGCCATGGGACTAGGTCAAGTATACACCTTCGGACCTACCTTTAGAGCAGAAAATTCCAATACATCTCGCCATTTAGCCGAATTTTGGATGATTGAACCTGAAGTAGCGTTTAATGATCTAGATGCAAACATGGATCTTGCCGAGGATTTTATTAAAGAAGTAATTAAGTATACCATTGAACAATGCGCCGATGATTTAGAATTTCTAGAACAACGATTGGTTAATGAAGATAAGCTCAAGCCTCAAGCAGAACGTAGTCCTATGCCGTTACGTGAAAAGTTAGAGTTTGTTTTAAAAAACAACTTTAAACGAGTTTCTTATACCGAGGCGATAGATATACTTAAAAACTCTAAGCCTAATAAGAAGAAAAAGTTCAACTATGTCATAGAAGAATGGGGAGCAGATCTTCAATCGGAACATGAACGTTATCTAGTTGAAAAACATTTTAAGTGTCCCGTGATTCTTTTTGATTATCCTGCAAAAATTAAAGCCTTTTATATGAGGTTAAATGATGATCATAAAACTGTGCGCGCCATGGATATCTTATTCCCTGGAATTGGTGAAATAGTTGGTGGTTCTCAACGTGAAGAGCGTTATGATGTTCTTAAACAAAAAATGGATGACATGGGAATTCCAGAAGAGGAACTTTGGTGGTATCTAGAGATGAGAAAATTCGGTAGTGTAGTACATAGCGGATTTGGATTAGGATTTGAACGATTGGTAATGTTTGTTACAGGAATGGGTAATGTACGTGACGTAATTCCTTATCCTCGCACACCAGGAAATGCTGAATTCTAACTAAATAATTCACAAAAATCAAACTTAAGCCTGTGATCACACAGGCTTTTTTTATTTTTACAAGTAAGAATATTTGTAAATGCTTAAGCAAACACTCAATTTTAAACTTTCTCAAAAGCTGTCTCCGCAGCAAATTCAACTCATGAAATTGATTCAACTGCCTACACAGGCATTTGAACAACGAGTTAAATCTGAACTTGAGGAAAATCCTGCGCTTGATAGTGGTAAGGAAAAATCAGAAGATGAGTATGACTCACTTACTAACGACGATTTTGATCAAGATAATGAAACCATCGAGGCAGATATCAATGTTGATGAATATTTAAGCGACGACGAGATACCAGAATATCGTACGCAATCTAATAACTACAGTGCGGATGAGGACGAGAAAAGTGTTCCTTATGCAGCAGGAAAATCATTTACTCAAACCCTTCTTGATCAGCTTAATACTAGGCGATTATCCGATCAAGAAGCTAGTATCGCGCAATTTTTAGTAGGTAGCATAGATGGTAGCGGTTACATACGCAGATCATTGGAGGATATTGCGGATGACCTAGCCTTTACCATGAACGTTTACACCGATGTGGATGAGGTAGAAAAAGTGTTGCGTATCGTACAACAGCTAGATCCTGCTGGAGTAGGTGCACGTAGTTTGCAGGAGTGTTTATTGATTCAGCTTTCGCGAAAGCGTAATTCCCCAGACACTGAGCTTGCAATTAAATTGATTAGAGACAGTTTTGACGCTTTCAGTAAGAAGCATTATAAAAAATTACTTTCTAAATACAACGTAAGTGAGGAAGAATTGCGTGATGCTATTGAAGAAATAGAGCATTTAAACCCAAAACCAGGAGGCTCATACGCTGGCGGCAGTACAAAAATCGTAGAGCAAGTTGTTCCAGATTTTACAATTAGAATTAAAGACGGTGAGTTAGAACTTACTCTAAATGGTCGTAATGCTCCAGAGCTACACGTGTCTAGAGACTACTCTAACATGCTTAAAGGTTATAAAGAGGCAAAGGAGAAGACTAAGTCTCAAAAGGACGCTGTGATGTTCATTAAACAAAAGCTTGATAGTGCAAAGTGGTTCATTGAGGCAATAAAGCAACGACAAGAAACACTGTTTGTAACGATGTCTAGCATTATGCATTATCAAAAAGAATATTTCCTTACAGGTGATGAACGTAACTTACGTCCTATGATTTTAAAGGACATCGCCGATGAAATTGGTATGGATGTTTCTACCGTGAGCCGTGTGGCAAATTCAAAGTATGTGGACACACCTTATGGAACAAAGTTGATCAAGGAATTTTTCTCTGAATCCATGACTAATACAGACGGAGAAGAGGTTTCTACTAGGGAAATAAAGAAAATACTAGAAACTGTAATTAGTGAAGAGGATAAGAAAAAACCTCTTACAGATCAAAAACTAGCTGAGATTCTTAAGGAAAAAGGTTATCCTATAGCCAGAAGAACGGTAGCTAAGTATCGTGAACAGTTAGATATTCCCGTAGCAAGATTGCGTAAAGAGATCTAATGCAGGAGCGCTTTTTTAAGATATGGAGCGTCGTGACAAATCCTTTATGGATTCCTTTTGTTGTGTCGTTTTGGTTTCTTAGTTATAATACCTATGATAATGATCAGCAAGTTGATGTCAAGTTGTATTTGATAGGATTGCTTACCATTATTATCCCGTTGTTGATTTATGTAATATTAAAGATACTTGGTATAGTTCAATCTATAGATTTAAAAACATCAAAGGAACGCACCTGGCCACTTATTTGTTATACGATATTGATTGTGATCGTAGCGCGTGGCGGCTTTAGAGATGGATTTCACACACCCTTGTATTATTTCTTTATCGGGATTGTAGTTGCTTCATTTATCGCAGCAGTTCTCTCTTTTATGAGGTATAAAATAAGTTTGCATATGATGGGAATAGGCGGATTGCTAGGTTTTGTGTTTGTTCTTTTATTCACAATGAATCTACCGTTGTTGTATTTAATAGCTGGTATAAGTATAATAGCTGGGGTTACAGCGTCTGCACGATTATATTTAAAAGCACATTCTAATCACGAAATAATATTTGGCTTTTTGACCGGTTTGATTACTCAAATTTATATTGGGGTTTAATACGTATTATAGAATGTAAAATTCTATTCCAAATTTTATCGGTTGAAGATTGATAGGATCGTTATTTATTTGTGCGTTTTCATTAAATAATGGATTTAGGTTATACATCACAAAAGCGTTAAAACTTCCATTACCGATGCTTAAAGTTGCAGCAAATCTAAATTTTTCTAGTTCTGGAATGTCTTTTAAAACTCTTGTAACTCCATCGCCCTGAAAGTCGGATTTGTGATGAAAGATATACCCTAGTCTTACACCGGTGTAGATACGCCAAAAGGTATATTCTGTAGGAGTAGAAGTACGCCATCTAAATTGTATGGGCATCTCAATTAGATTGGTGTGTAAACGATTGCGATCTACATCAATGTCGTCATCAATAATCTGATAGGTTGTTTTACCGCTTTCATCTGTATTAATAAATAAGTTGGAATTATATCTATTTGTGCTGTATCCTAAACCTATACCTATGGCAATATTTCTTTTTTTATTAATTGGCATGTCTCTAATAAACCCTAAATGTAAACCACCTGAAAATCCATTCTGAGAAAACTCATCGGGTTCATTATTAATTAGATTAAAAGTTAGTCCTACATATATTTGATCTTCTCTATACAATGAATCATTTACGCTTTCTGGTATTTTCTCAAATTCTTGTGTTTGAACAGTGGTATCCTGTCCAAAAGAGATATAACTAACAAGAAAGATAATTAGTAAAAGCGAGTATGTTCTCATAAGGTTTTTTTTGCCGTAAGCAAGTTACTAATAGTAAAAGAAAATATGTGACTATAAAATTGTAATTATTTGACAAGGCAAAGTTTTGACAATATATTAAAGTCACATATTAGCCATATAGTTATTGATTTGAGATTATTCAATTTTTACAGGTTCAGCCTCCGATAGCTTACCAGGAAAGAGATCTTCAACCAGTTCAATTTTTCTTTTCAATTCGAGAAATTCAGGTGAGTTTAAATCGTTTTGCGGCCAATTTTGACGTTCTAGCTTCAACGCTTTGTAGCTCGTGTTAAAAAGTCTAAGAGCCTCTCTGTCTCGTAAATGGTTATATGCTTTGATAAGTTGATCAGTAACTGTCAAATAGGTCTTGTAATCGGTTTGTCGGTCACTTACTAGTGAGATCACTGCCTTATCTGGATTGTCAGAGGATTTTGGATTTCGTTCTCCTTGACAATAATTACAGGTTCTATTTCCAGATCCACCACCATTGTCTAAAAAGGCAATAGCGCTTGTTGTGATGTCTTCTATCTCCATTGGCGATCCTTCAACCATTATTTGATTGTCCGATGTTACTATTACTTGATAAATGTTTCTTTCAGGAATACTAACCGCAGGTGTGTCGTTAGGTTTAGATAACTTTCTTAAGATTCCGGTGTCTGTTTCAATGGTTGTTGTTACTAGAAAGAAGATAAGTAACAGGAATGCTATATCTGCCATTGAGCCTGCATTCACTTCTGGTGCATTTCGTTTTGCCATTTTGATAAAATTTAAGGTTAACATTAATGAGAATTACGAAGCAATAAGTTGATAAAGCTTAATAGTAATTCGTAAGTACTCCTGCAACCAAAATCAAAGGTCGTGCCACTGATTATGAGGCATTTGTATGAAATGCAGTAAAACAAAAAAAGCCAGTCCCTAGGACTGGCTTTTAACTTGTATTAAAGTGAAGTTTACTTCTTAATGTTTTTCATTGAATTACCTTCTTTAGAAGTGTAATTAACCTTGAGTGCATAGGCATCTCTAAGTTCTTGTTTAACATCAGTAAGAATACCAACTTTAGAGTTTCTATCTACTTTAAGTGAAACCAAAAATTCATCCTTTTCGTCTTCATTCATTTTATTTCTCTTAGTATTAACGTAGTCTTGAACTTGTTTAACACTTGAGATTTTATCACCTAGTTGTACTACATCATTAGTACCAAATTGCTTTTGCATTTTTTCGTTAGGTTTTCCAATGTAAATGAAAGCTACTTTGTTTTTGTCGGATAACTTTTCTACTTCACCTGCAAGTGGAAGATTATTCTCAACGCTCAATTCATTTTCACGCATTACCGTAGCAACCATGAAAAAGAATAAAAGCATAAATACGATATCTGGCAGCGATGCCGTAGAAATCGCTGGTAAATCACCACTCTTTTTCTTTTTAAACTTTGACATAATTATCCTGCTTTTTGAGGTTCTGCTTCTGATAATTTACCAGGGAACAACTCTTCTACTTTTTCGATTTTCTCAACCAGTTTTTCATAATCAGGATTGTCTTCCTTTTCTGTTTCTGGCCAACCATCCTTTTCTGCTTTTAGCTCCTCGTAAGATACACCATATAGTCTATTAGCTTCACGATTTCTAAGTGTTGTGTAAGCCTTTACTAATTGATCCATTACGGTGATGTACATACTGTAGCTAGCTTGTCTATCATTTACAAGTGAAATCACAGCCTTATCTGGATTATCAGATGATGCTGGATCTTTTTTACCTTGACAGTATCCACAAGCAGTTCTAGGTGTGTCTCCACCACCATTATCTAGGAATTCTATAGCAGCTTTAGTTAAATCTTTAACTTCCATAGGTTTCTCTTCTACTAGTAGCTGGTCGTTTTTATTAACCAGTACTTGGAAGATATTTTTTTCCTTAATTGGTGGAGCTTCTTGCTCTTCTGGCGCAGGTGGCGGTAACTTACGTTTGATACCACTATCAACTTCAATAGTTGTTGTAACTAGGAAGAAGATAAGTAGCAAAAACGCTATATCAGCCATGGAACCTGCATTCACTTCTGGTGCTGATCTTCTAGCCATAATTTATCTTTTTAAAACTTTACTCACTCCAGACCAAACGATAGTACCTACAGCAACTATTGCTAGTATGTAGAATACATATAAAGATGTTCCGATCCATTGTGAGGTGCTCGCAGTTAACTGCTCGCCGTCGTCTAACATGATAGCTTCTCCTTGTGCGTTTACTACTGAATTATCAGCAAATGCAAAATAAGAAATTAGAACTACTACTACGAGTAGACCTATTGAGATCAAACTCTTTTTAAGAGTTTCTGGACTTGTAAATAGTCCTTTAAGTACAAATACTACTACAGATAATATGATTATTCCTAAAATGATATAAGATAGATACATCATTGGTGTTACTGTAGAGCTTTGAACTCCGTTCTCATTAAGTTCAATAGCCTCATCACCCACAGCAAGGGTGTAGAAAAAGAATCCAAAAGCCACTAAACCTAGCAAGAGTACAAGATATTTTATTACTTTATGTAATGCCATGGTTTTAGTTTTTTAAGATTCTACTATTAAAGTTTACCGTTTTTGTAGTCAGACAAGATGTCTATCAATGTAATTGATGCATCTTCCATGTCATTTACAATACTATCGATTTTAGCAATGATGTAGTTGTAAAAGATTTGAAGAATAATAGCAACAATCAGACCAAATACAGTTGTAAGAAGTGCAACTTTAATACCTGTTGCAACTAGTGATGGCTCCATAGCACCTGCTTCTGCGATACTATCGAAAGATTTGATCATCCCGATTACTGTACCCATGAAACCAAGCATCGGCGCTAGTGCGATGAATAGAGATACCCAAGAAACATTTTTTTCTAATTGGCCCATTTGAACACCACCATAAGCAACTACAGCTTTTTCTGCAGCGTCTATACCTTCATCTACACGGTCTAAACCTTGGTAGTAGATAGAGGCAACTGGACCTTTTGTGTTTCTACAAACTTCCTTAGCAGCTTCAACACCACCACTTTTAAGCGCGTCTTCTACGTTTGCAGCTAGTTTCTTAGAGTTTGTTGTGGAAAGATTAAGATAAATAATTCTTTCAATAGCGATAGCTAGACCTAAGATAAGACAAAGTAATACAATCGCCATAAACACAGGACCACCTTCTATGAATCGCTTTTTAAGCTCTTGGTGAAAGCTTACCTTTTCTACAGGTTCAGCATTTTGCGTAACAATTGTAGTAATCGCAGCATTAGTAGTCGTTGTTGTAGCAGCAGTTGAAGTGTTTGCCATACCTAGCATCATCATAACCGCAACGAGTAAAATTGAAAGTGATCGTTTCATTTTTAGATATTGATTTATTTGAATTTTCAAGTTAAGGAGGTAAATATATAATATCTCAAACAGATTATACAAGCAAAGGGCTAACAATCGTAAAAAATGACATTAACTTAACATTTATACCTGTATAAGTGTTCCTTAATATATAGTCAACTTTAAACACTAAAATTTATTGTAAAATAAAAGCCCAACCTTAAGGATGGGCTTTTGTACCTCAGGCCGGAATCGAACCGGCACGCCGTGAAGCATTGGATTTTGAATCCAACGTGTCTACCAATTCCACCACTGAGGCAATAAGTAGAGAGCGCAAAAGTAATAAAAGTAATCATTGTAGCGATATTATTATTAATAAATATGGACAACTCAATATATAATTGTACTTTTGCACGCTCAAAACCAACATCCTATAAAGACTAGAGAAATGAGCTACGCACTTAAGGACGCAAAATTATTCGGCTGTAGGCAAAGTATGGACCTCGCCAAAAGAATTGCTACGGCATATGGTGCCGAGTTAGGTCAGGTTAACTTCTCTACCTTTAGTGATGGTGAGTTTCAACCTAGCTTTGAAGAATCTATAAGAGGTCGTCGCATCTTTATAATAGGTTCAACACAGCCTAGTAGCGATAACCTTATGGAAATGTTATTGATGCTAGATGCTGCAAAAAGAGCAAGTGCAAGACACATCACAGCGGTAATTCCATATTTTGGTTGGGCAAGACAAGATCGAAAGGATAAACCACGTGTTCCAATAGGAGCAAAAATGATTGCTAAAGTACTTGAGACAGCAGGTGCTACAAGAATCATTACAATGGATTTACATGCTGATCAAATTCAAGGCTTCTTTGAAAAACCAGTAGATCATCTTTTTGCGAGCTCTTTATTTGTTCCTCATTTGAAGGAGTTAGCTTTAGAGGATCTTACTATTGCTTCACCTGATATGGGTGGTTCTAAACGGGCTTATGCTTATGCCAAAACTCTAGAAAGTGATGTGGTAGTTTGTTATAAACAACGTCAAAAAGCCAATGTGATTTCTCACATGGAGTTAATTGGAGACGTGACAGGTAAGAATGTGGTACTAGTTGATGATATGGTAGATACTGCCGGGACATTGACTAAAGCTGCTGATGTAATGATGGAGCGCGGTGCAAAAAGTGTAAGAGCTATTTGTACTCATGCAATTCTTTCTGGTAAAGCCTATGAGAGAATTGAGAATTCTCAGTTAGAAGAGTTAATTGTAACCGATTCTATTCCTTTAAGACAGGAGAGTTCTAAAATAAAAGTATTATCCTGTGCAGGACTGTTTGCGACTGTGATGAAAAGCGTGCAACAAAATGAGTCCATCAGCGATAATTTTATAATGTAAATTAATTTAAATTTAAATAAATGAAGTCAATCACGATCAACGGATCTAAAAGAGAAAGCGTGGGTAAAAAGGCAACTAAAGCCCTACGTAATGCTGGTATGGTTCCTTGTGTCATCTACGGAGGAGACGAGCCAGTACACTTTGCAGCGCACGAAAATGCGTTCAGAAACCTTGTTTATACTCCAGATGCTCACACTGTAGTGATAGATCTAGGAAAAGACGGTACTTACAATGCTATTGCTCAAGATTTACAATGGCACCCAGTAAAAGAATTATTATTACATGCTGATTTCTATCAAATCTTTGATGATAAAGCAGTGACTATGGAAATCCCTGTGAAACTACACGGTAATTCACGTGGTGTGCTTAACGGTGGTGTACTTAAATTCCCTAACCGTAAGCTTAGAGTTAAAGCAGTACCTGCAAACTTACCTGACTACATTAATGTAGAAATATCAGACCTTAAAATTGGTATGAAGAGACAGGTTAAGGAATTGCGTTCTGATTCTTATGAAATTATGCACCCGGATACAATGGTTGTTGTAATGGTTAAAACATCTCGTAATGCTGTTGCAGATGACGATGATGATGATGATGAAGATGTGCCAGCTACTGAAACTAGCGATGTGGCAGCAGTTAAGGAAGATGCATAAATTTTCTTAAACCTAAATTACAAGCCTTGAGAGTTCTCAAGGCTTTTTTTGTGCCAGCATTTTATAAACTTATAACAAAAAGATCGTCTCGTTTTTATAGCTTTGAAAGATGTTTACATGGTTGCAAAAATTACTAGGTGATAAAGTAAAAACTCATGAAAGTGATATGAAAAAATTTCTAGTTGTAGGATTAGGAAATCCAGGTTCAAAATATACAGAAACACGACATAATATAGGTTTCAAGATACTAGACGAACTTGCTGCTATGAAAGATGTTACCTTTGAGACTCTAAAATTAGGCGATGTAGCAACTACTACACATAAAGGAAAGAAAGTGGTGCTCCTTAAACCTAATACCTTTATGAATTTGAGTGGTAAGGCGGTGAAATATTACATGAAACAGGAAAAAATAGAAAAAGAGAATGTCCTAATTATTACAGACGATCTTAATCTGGACTTCGGGACAATACGCATGAAGGGAAAAGGTAGTGATGGTGGTCATAATGGTCTCAAGGATGTTCAAATTACCTTGAATACTCCTAATTACCCTAGGCTTCGATTCGGTATATCGGCCCAATTTGGTAAAGGTCGACAGGTTGATTATGTGTTGGGAGAATGGAATAAGGAAGAACAAGCAGCTTTACCAGAACGTATTGACAAAGCTTCAAATGCTGCTTTGGCTTTTATTCATGCAGGATTGTCTAATGCTATGAATGAATTTAATGGTAAGTAGTGAGTAGAGTTAGTACGCTTTCGCGAAAGCGTACAAAACTTAAATCATCAAGGTGAAAAAATAGTATACTAGACTTAATAAAGTAATCGACTAATTGCGAATTGAAAATATATAATAACATATCCGAATTTAACTCAGATAGAAAGAGTGTGGTTACCATAGGTACATTTGATGGTGTGCATCATGGACATCAAAAAATTTTACAACGTGTGGTTAATCGTGCTCAAGCAGACAATTTGACAAGTGTGCTTCTTACCTTTTTTCCTCATCCTAGAATGGTATTGCAACCAGACCATGATTTGAAATTAATTAATAGTATCGAGGAACGCACTGAACTTGTAAAAGATCAAGGAATTGAGAACATGGTTATTCACCCTTTCTCAATAGAGTTTTCAAGAACTACCGCACAGGAATATGTTAAGGAAATATTGGTTGATCAATTAAAGGCTAGTGTTGTTGTTATAGGTTATGATCATCGTTTTGGTCGTAATCGTAGTGCAAGCATTAATGAGCTTAAAGAATATGCTAGTGAGTACCATTTTGATATAATTGAAATCTCAAAGGAAGAAGTAGAAGAGGTTGCAGTAAGCAGTACTAAAGTGAGACAATCGCTAGAAAGCGGCGAGATAGAACGAGCAAATCGCTATTTGAATAGAACTTATAGTTTAAAAGGTCATGTAAGATCTGGTAAACAAATAGGCCGAACTATTGGTTACCCAACTGCAAACCTACATGTTCACCAAGAGTACAAATTAATTCCAGGAAATGGAGTTTATATAACATCTAGTTGTATTAACGGGAAACACTTTTTTGGTATGACTAACATAGGTGTTAACCCTACCATTGGGAATGGAAACTACCGTACCATTGAAACCTATTATTTAGATTTTGATGGTGATTTGTATAATACTTCAATGGAGCTGTTTTTTCATAAACGGTTAAGGGATGAAAAGAAGTTTGATAACATGCAGGAACTCGTAAGTGCTATGGATGATGATTTAAAGCGTACACAAGATTATGCGAGAGACGATAAATAAATGGTTTTTTACCCAAGTAGATAATTCTGCTCTTGTTGTTTTTAGAATGGTCTATGGACTCATTCTTACTTGCGAGGCTTTTGGAAGTATTGCCTTGGGTGCTGTTAAACGTTTATTTATAGATACTGAGTTTACATTTACATTCATAGGTTTTGAGTTTTTAGAGCCATTGCCAGGATATGGCATGTACGTTCTATACAGTGCTATGGGAATAGCAGGTATCTTTATTATGTTAGGGTACAAGTATAGGATGGCAATGCTGTTTTATGCGATTACATGGACTTACGCTTATTTACTTCAAAAATCTAGTTACAATAATCATTGTTATTTGATTATGTTACTTAATTGGTTACTTGTTTTCTTACCTGCTCATAAAGCTGGATCTATTGATGCTAAAAAAAACAAAGAACTATTGAAAATTCATATGAGTCGATGGATTTATATTCTAATTATCGGGTTTGTATGGATCGTTTACAGCTACGCCAGTATAGCTAAGTTCTACCCAGACTGGTTGGATGGAAGTTTTGAGAAATTTTTAATGTCCACTCGCGGACGTGATTATGAGATTCTTCAACAAGATTGGGCTCATGTTGCTATTCTATACTATGGGCTACTTTTCGATTTAATTATTGTCCCGTTGTTATTGTGGAAACGAACTAGGTGGATTGCAATTATAGCAAGTGTATTCTTCCATTTATTCAACTCTATAGTCTTTAAGATTGGTGTTTTCCCTTATCTGGCACTATCGTTTTTATTGTTTTTTCTTACCACTGAAACCGTTCATAAAAGATTTTTGAGTAAAAAAACCTTTTATGCTGCACGAGAAGTAATTGTACCAAAACACGCAGGTATTATAAAAGTGTTTACTATTAGTTTTTTACTAATCATGCTAGTTCTTCCGTTGCGTCATTGGGTGATAGAGGATGATGTATTGTGGACTGAAGAAGGTCATCGATTAAGCTGGCGCATGATGTTGCGCAGTCGTTCTGGAAGAGCTGTTTATTATGTGGAGAATAAAGAAACTGGTAAGCGTGAACGCGTGAATATCAAAGAAAGATTGTCTAGAAAACAATTTAATTCGGCAAATACGAAGCCTGATTTCATGTGGCAACTGGCTCAAAGGCTTAAAAAAGAGTATGCTGATAAAGGTGAAGATGTTGCTGTTTATATATCTTCAAGTGTTTCTATAAATGGTAGACCTAGATCAAAGTTTACAAATGATACTATTGACATCGCATCACAACCATGGTCTCAATTTAAACACGCAACCTGGTTAATGCCGTCACCTTTACAAGATACGCCAACAAACCGACCTTGATTCTCGTTTAATACAAGGAGAATCAGTAATTTTATCGGCTTAAATAATTAAAACTTATTTCAATGCTACAAATTGCAGCAATCAGAGAAAACAAAGAGGCATTTGCTCAGGCACTTACTAAGCGTAATATTGATGCCATGCCTATGCTAGAACAAGCTATCGAAGTAGATGAGCGCAGAAGAAGTTTGCAAGCTCAACTAGATGAAACACTTTCTCAAAGTAATAAGTTGTCCAAACAAATAGGAGAATTATTTAAATCTGGTAAAGCACAAGAGGCTAATGAGCTAAAAGCACAAACTGGCGAGCTTAAGGAATCTTCAAAGAATCTTGCTGAGCAGTTACAAACTGCTCAAAATGACTTACAAGAGTTGTTGTACAACATTCCTAATGTGCCTCAAGAAAGTGTTCCAGCAGGTTCTACAGACGAAGATAATGAAGTTGTTGAGGAGCATGGTGTAGTACCAGTGCTAGATGAACAAGCTCAGCCGCACTGGGAACTAGTTAAAAAATACGATATTATTGACTTTGAACTAGGTAATAAAATTACAGGTGCAGGATTCCCTGTTTATAAAAATAAAGGAGCGCGACTTCAAAGAGCTTTGATAAACTACTTTTTAGATAAAAATACAGCAGCAGGTTATCAAGAAATGCAAGTACCACACCTTGTTAATGAGGCAAGTGGATACGGTACAGGTCAGTTGCCAGATAAAGAAGGTCAAATGTACCATGTAGGTAATGATGATTTGTATTTAATTCCTACTGCCGAGGTTCCCATTACTAATCTTTATAGAGGTGATCTATTAGAAGAAAAGGACCTTCCTATTGCAATGACTGGTTATACTCCTTGTTTTAGAAGGGAAGCAGGAAGTTATGGGGCACATGTACGAGGTCTTAATCGTTTACATCAATTTGATAAAGTAGAAATTTTAAGAATAGAGCATCCTGATAAAAGTGATCAGGCTCTCGATGATATGGTAAGCCACGTAAAGAATATTCTTGATGAATTGAAATTGCCTTATCGTATTCTTAGATTGTGCGGTGGTGATCTTGGGTTTACTTCAACACTTACTTATGATTTTGAAGTTTATAGTACGGCACAAGAAAAATGGTTAGAAGTAAGTAGTGTTTCTAATTTTAAAACCTTTCAAGCAAATCGTTTGAAATTAAGATTCCGTGCAGGTGAAAAACAAACAGAACTGTTACATACTCTTAACGGGAGCGCACTAGCATTACCTAGAATAATGGCAGGAATTTTGGAGAACTATCAAACAGCTGATGGTATTAAGATCCCTGAAGTTCTTGTACCTTACTGCGGTTTTGATATGATACAATAATTTATGAAATATGCTGTAACGCTTCTTTTTTTGTCTTTAGTAACGTGGTCAACGGCGCAAAGTTTGCAGTTGGCGCAAAATTACATGGACCAAGGCGAGTACAGTAAGGCAGCCAGCATATATGAAAAATTAGTCAACGATAAGAAAAATAGGAACTACAATACCGTATTTTCATTAATTGATGCTTATCATCAGTTAGAAGAATACGGTAAAGTAGATTCTTTAATTGATAAAAAGGTATCTACATCTTTAGCATACAAACAAACTCTACTAATAGAAAAAGGTTATAATCAAGTATTGCAAGGAAATGATTCAATAGCTAGTAGCTATTATCAACAAGCAATCGATCTAGTAAAAGAAAAGCCAGAGCTTACTTACAGTATCGCAAGTAGGTTTGAAAAACGTACAGAACTGGACGAGGCGGTACAAGTTTATGAAATAGGAACCCAGCTTAGGCCACAAGCAAATTATAGTTTTCAGTTAGCTAGATTGTACGGTGAACTAAGTGATATGGAGAAAATGTTTGAGGAGAACATTAAACTCATTGAAAAAAATGTCGCTTACAGGGCAAGAGCACAAGCTCTGTTTTCTCAATATATAACTGACGACGCATTGTCCGAGACTAATACGATATTGCGTAAAGTACTTCTTAAAAGATTACGTTCAAATCCAGATGTTTTGTACAATCAATTGCTTTCATGGTTGTTTGTGCAGCAAAAGGATTTTAAAAATGCCTTTATTCAGGAAAAGGCAATTTACAATAGGGACAAAGAAAGTATGGACAACTTGCAGGACCTTGCCGAGGTCGCAGTTGAGGAAAATGATATTCCTGCTGCATTTGACATCCTGGACTTTATGATTGAGAATGCTCAATCACCCTTTACTCGATACAATGCTCAGGTGCTCAAACTTAAATTACGATCTAACGGAGCTTCAGTAGATGAATATTCTCAAATAAAGCAAGAATATGAGCAGCTGCTTGAATTCTATGGTCGTGATCAACGCAGTTTCAGGTTACAACTAGATTATGCTCGGTTCTTGGCGTTCAAAAATGACAATGCACCACTAGCCATTGATTTATTGGCAGATCTCAATAAAGCTAATTTTTCTCAATTTGATAAGGCTAGGGTGAAAATGTTACTGGCCGATGTTCTTGTCCTTCAAGAGCAATTTAATCGAGCTCTTATTTTATACAGTCAAATTCAAAATGATTTGCCCAATGATTTATTGGCTCAGGAATCTCAATATAGAGTGGCTCGTACCAGTTTTTATAAAGGAGATTTTCCTTGGGCACTCACTCAATTAAAAGTACTACGCAGCGCTAGCAGTAAACTTATAGCAAATGATGCTATGCAATTGAGTCTAACGATTTCTGACCACTCTGGACAAGATACTACTTATGTTGCTTTGTCCGCTTTCGCGAAAGCGGAATTAAAACAATATCAAAACAAAAGAAAGCAGGCTATTGAAGCCTATAATAATGTGTTGCAAAACCATGCAGGTGACGACATTGAAGATGAGGCATTGTTAAGACAGGCAATGCTATATCAGGTAGAAGGAGATACCCAAAATGCTATCCAGAATTACACTAGGATTATCAAAAATCATGGTGATGGTATTTTGAGTGATGATGCGCTTTACGAGCTAGGAAAGTTGTATGAAGAAGTACTTGATGATCCTGCAAAAGCACAAGAATATTTTGAACAAATAATTTTCTCACACGCAGATAGCATTTATTTCACAGACGCTAGACGTCGATACCGCAGATTGCGTGGTGATACTAATGAAAAAGCTTTTTAATTATGGTAATTTATAATGTAACCTGTAATGTAGATTCTAGCGTTCACGATCAATGGATAGTATGGATGCGTGAACATATACCACAAGTGCTGGGAACAGGGCTGTTTATGGAAGCTAGGTTTACTAAAGTGCTTGTAAAGGAGCAAGACGGTTCTCATACCTACTCAATTCAATACAAAGCTTATAGCGCACAGGCCTTGCAGGAGTATAAAGACAAACATTCTGAAGCGTTGCAAAAAGACGGTCTTGAGAAATGGGCAGATAAGGTTCTGAGTTTCCGTACAGAGCTTGAAGTGGTAGATGAATATACAGTGCGCCGCAAGGAAGAGTCTCCGAATTAAATTTAGCCTTCTTCTTATGATATAGGAATTTGACATAATTACGACTTACTAATTTTTAAACTAAATGTTTGGTAACTATGTCTCAAAATAACACGCGACCCAAAAACGTTCTAGGAACAGCTTTAGAGTCCTGTTGTACCAATCCGATTACAGGTTATTGGCGTGATGGATACTGCAGGACGTCGATACAAGATGTAGGTACCCATGTGGTATGTGCTGTTATGACGAAAGAGTTTCTAGGGTTTACAAAGTCTAAAGGGAACGACCTTTCATCACCCATACCTGCATATCAATTTCCAGGTCTTAAACCAGGTGATAAATGGTGTTTGTGTGTATTAAGATGGATCGAAGCAGAAAAAGCTGGATGTGCGCCCCATATTATTCTAAAAGGAACTGATAGTAACGCATTGAAATTTACAAATTTGGAAACGTTGAAAGTTTATGCGATCGACGTCTAATCTGGTATAATAAAGCTTGAAATAAAGCTGTAGTTTATGCTAAACACCTTTGTTTTTTTATTAAATTTATACCTATAGGTTTAATACGAAAACATCCGTTTTTATGGCAAAAAATATCCTTGTAGCAACAGATTTTTCTTCAAATTCATGGCACGCATTCACTTATGTTTCAACGCTTTTTAAAGATGAAACTTGTATGTTTCATTTATTGCACGCTTACGATACTGAATTTCATAGCCGCAATGAATTAAAACAAGGCAACGATGCTTCATTCACTTATGAATCTCCAAAGGATAAGGGTGACGTTTTACTTAATAAAATCCTTGAAAAGATTGCATTAGAATGTGCTAATGAAAAGCATAGCTATAAAACACACTTAATGCATGATGATGTAGCCACTGCGGTTACAAAAACCTTATCTACTGAAAATATCTCTTTGATCGTAATGGGTAGTAAAGGAATAACTAATTATGAAAAAAGTGTATTTGGAAGTAATACAATAGCGACCATGAAAGAGGCTGGTAGTTGTACTATTCTTACTGTTCCACATGACTCAGAGGTAGAAGAAATTAAAGAAATAGTTTTTCCTACTGATTATAAAAGTGCCTATAGTAGTTTAAGATTGCAAAGCCTAATAGACCTTGCAACTATTCAAGATGCAGCTATCTGTGTTTTACATGTTGATACCAGTAGCGGCCTAGAAACAGTTCAAGAAGATAATAAACAAATTTTAGATGATGCGTTATCCAACAACAGGCATAGTTTTCATGTTTTAACGGGTAGCGATGTAAATCTAGCTGTAAAACATTTTGTAGAGAGTAGGGATAGTAGCATGGTGGCAATCGTAAATCGCAAACACAATCTATTTACAAGTTGGTTTTCTACTAATATGGTAATGGAAATAGGTAAAGTAAGTCAAGTGCCTTTACTTATTTTACCTGAGTAATGAACGAAAAAATAAAGTTCTTAAATTTCTGCTTTTTTCCATAGTTCTTGCTCTGCTTGCGTATTTCAATGTATTGTCGCTATCAATAAACATTTTAGGGAATGTAGAATTAGAACTGCTTTATGGTCCTTTAATATTGTGTATTCCATTGATTGTTTTAACCATGTTGGAATACCTACTTGATTTTATAAAAAGAGAGGTTTCTAAAGGGAAGGATTGACAAAATTTTAATTTAAAAAAATAAAACCGTTGCTATCAAAGGGATAACAACGGTTCTAGCAGTGAGGAAGGGATTCGAACCCTCGAAACGGTTTTGCCGTTTACACACTTTCCAGGCGTGCGCCTTCGACCACTCGGCCACCTCACTGTTTTTGTAAAACTGATCGCAAAAATACCGTAATACTTTATGTTTACCAATTTCTAATTAGTTATCTCACCTCTTAAACTTGTTTCAAAACAATCTTTAAACATCAAATCATCCTCGATGTAGGCAAGTAAATACATCATTTTGGCTAGAGCTGCTTCAGTAGTTAGATCTTTACCGCTAATCATGCCCATTTCCTTCAAAGCACGACTTGTTTCATACTTACCCATATCTACTGATCCACCACGACACTGTGTTACATTTACAACACGAATATCTTTTGACAAGCAATCTTTCATTGCATCAATAAACCATGATTTAGTAGGAGCGTTGCCACTTCCATAAGTTTCGAGGATAATACCTTTTAAATTTGGAATATTACATATGGCTTGTACGGTGGTCTCTGTAATTCCAGGAAATAATTTGAGTACAACGACATCGGCTATCATTTGTGGTCGATAGTGCATTCTATCATCACTACGAGGTATAACTCTATGTACTTGAACCTCTCGGTTTTTGTATCCTTTCCATAAAAGATCTTCATCAACATTTAAATGCACACCACTTATTGCGAGAGGTGGAAAATTAGGCGAACTGAAGGCTTCAAAATGTTCTGCATTCATTTTTGCGGTACGATTTGCTCTGTAAAGCTGATATTCAAAGTAAATGCAAACTTCCCTTATTAAGGGCTTCTTTTTCTTGCGTAGCGTAGCTATCTGTATGCTTGTAATTAAGTTTTCTTTTGCATCAGTTCTTAAATCGCCTATAGGCAGTTGAGATCCTGTAAGGATAACGGGTTTTGTCAAGTTTTCAAACATAAAACTGAGTGCACTGCCTGTGAACGACATGGTGTCGCTGCCGTGTAAAACAACAAACCCATCATAATTGTCGTAGCGATCATAAATCATGTCTCCTATCAAGCGCCATTCTTCCGTATTCATATCAGAACTATCGATAGGTGTTTCAAAAGAAATGGTTTCTATTGTACAGTCTAGTTGTTTAAGCTCTGGAATGTGGTATAGAAGTTTGTCAAAATCAAATGCTTTTAAAGCACCTGTTTTAATGTCCTTCATCATTCCAATTGTTCCACCTGTGTAGATAAGCAGGATATTTGGTTTCATTATTCTGCGTTTAGGAGTTCTTTGTTAGTTACAGGTTGGGCATACATTTTCAAAAAGCTAGTCACAGTCATTTGATCTTCTACATCAACACGTAGTCTCAATCGTCTCTCAAATTGAGCCATATCATGCTCACTATAATGTTTGCTGTATTTTCTAGAAACATGTAATAAATCGTGTGCCACATAATTAGTTGGCCACAAATGATAATTACGTTGTATCGTGGTGTCTAATTGGTCAACAACACGTTGTAAAGTTTTGTTTGTTTTTTCACCATCTATTTTTACTATTTCCAATGGTTTTGAAGCGTGTATATGAATATGTTTCTTTTGTCCTAGTGCACCATACATGATACTGTTAAAATCTTCGTTTTCAGACTTTACGTATTCTTGATCTGCGGCTTTGGCAAGCAATTCAGGTACTTTTAAGGCGTCAGTAGGGTCGTATTCATAAGAAATAGAAACGGGTACTATTTTTAAATCGTTCAAATAGTTTGCAATGTCTTTTTTACCAGCAGCCAGTGCTATCATTTTAAGAACACCTTGCTCCGTATGATCATTCCCATCTTTCGTTCGACCTTGTCTTTGAGCGATCCATACACTGCGATTTTCTTCCTTTAATAGGTGAAAGATGTAATCGCTAAGTTTAATACTGCTAAGTAATGTCTCTCTAGGTGATCCGCCTCTTCTTACTATAAAATTACGAGTAAGTTTACTTAACATGTTTACAAACGGGCGCTGTACTAAATTATCACCTATAGCACTTGCTGTTCTTATTAAATTCTTTTCAAATAAAATAAGATTGAGCAACGAGGTATCTAGTACGATGTCTCTATGGTTTGATATATATAAATAGGATGTATTAGTATCTAGTTCGTCAAAACCACTACTAGTCATGCCAGCACTTGTGGTGTCGATTACACGCTTTACCGTTTTACTGATAACTTCTCTTTGAAATTCATTTATAGACGTACATCTAGTTACGATATCCTTAATTTCATCGTCGGATTTGTTGGGAAATGTATATTGAAATAAGGTTTTAATCATAGGATGTCTCACTGCACTTTGTAAGACAGTTTGCACTTCATCATCCTTAAAAAATCGTATATCGTCGTAAACTTCCATTCTAGTCGCAAATGTACTTATATCCCAAAAATTCTTTTACTATTATCCGTAGTGATTCTTGCGATTTCTTCCACACTAACATCGTAAATCAAAGAAAGTTTATCCGCAACAAGTTTAGTATAAGTACTTTCATTGCGCTTTCCTCTGTAAGGCACAGGAGCAAGGTAAGGAGCATCGGTTTCTAGCACGATGTGATGTAGGTCGATCTTATTTAAAAATTGATCAATTTTACCATTTTTAAATGTAGCAACGCCACCTATTCCCAGGTGTAAATTTAGGTCCACAGCTTGCTTTGCATGATCAATCGTTCCCGTAAAACAATGAAAAATTCCTTTTAAAGAAGTGTTTCTATAGTCCTCTAAAACTTCAAAAACTTCATCAAACGCATCTCTACAATGAATAGCAATGGGTAAGTCACGGTCCAATGACCATTTGATTTGAGTGTGAAATGCTTCTAGTTGTTCTTTTTTAAAGGACTTGTCCCAGTATAAATCAATACCTATTTCTCCAATAGCGACATACTCATGTTGTTCTAGCATTTGAAAAACATGCTTTAGCTCATCTTTATAATTTTCCTTTACGTGAGTAGGGTGCAAACCACACATTAAAAACACTTCGCTAGGATAATTTGCTTTTAATTGTAACATGCGATCTGTATACTCAGAATCAATAGCTGGTACAAAAAATCGTTGAACTCCTGCTGCCTTGGCACGAGAGATCATTTCATCTCTATCTTCATCAAAGGCCTCGCTGTATAAATGAGTGTGCGTATCAGTTAAAATCATACTGCAAAAATAAGGCTTGTTGTAGGTATGCTTTCGCGAAAGCGGAATATCTTTAAACCCAGATTCAAGGAATATGAAATCATTAAAAAAATGGCTCGTCAGTCAAGGTTATACGGCACATCCAATACGATTGTCTAAAAAAAGCGGTCACATTGTAACCAAAGCTGTGTTAAATGGATATCAGGGCAGATTTATTATTGATACTGGAGCTAGCGCAACTTGTGTAAATCAAGATTTGTATAAAGAGTTTCAATTGAATACAGAGTTTATGGATAAAGCAATAGGTACCGCGAGTGGTTCCTTGCGTCCAAGAATAGCTCATCATAATGTACTAGAACTGGGTGATTGGGAAGATCAAGATGTGACGGTTTTATCAATGGATATGACCTTTATTAATACGGCGCTTAAAAGTGAACGCATGCATTCTATCCAGGGATTGTTAGGTGCAGACTTTTTGATAAGTTCACAGGCAATTATTGATTATAAAGGAAAATATATTTACATGAAGTGATAGATGAAAGTAAGGCGTGTAAAAAAAAGCTGCTCGTGGAGCAGCTTTTTTTATGAGTGTTTCTAGTTAGTTTTAATATTGTACATCAAAACTTCCATTGTCAATTACAATTCCACCAGTAGTAGTGTAATTAAATGTACCTGTAATTGAATTGTTTGCTGTATCGTGAGTTAGAATTTCAATTGTCCCGCTTTGAGCAGTCTCACCAGAAGTACCTTGAGCATATAATCCTGTAGCATCCGTTGGGAATGAATAAACTCCTGGAACGATAGTATCAGGAAATGAAATAGATAAGCTTATGTTTTGGTTACTAGCAAATATTAGAATTGTACCAGATGATACATTAGGCGATACAAGTGATGGATTAAGAGCTTGTCCATCTACATCGGCAGCAAAAGAATTTGTTGTATTGCCATTTCCTGGGTTAATAGTTCCTCCTAATGGGACTTCAAAAATCACACCTTTTCTCATGTAAAGCGAGTCGGCAGCATTTGCAGTATAGGTGACAAAATCGAAGGTTCCAGAAACAAAACCTGAATTAGAACTAGAAGTGATCGTAACTTCACCACGACCATCATTTGCGTTGCTAGAAAAAGATTGAGAGTTGTTAAAAACGTAAGTGGCCTCACTAGAAGCGCCTTGACCTAGGATGTAGGTTCCAGGACTACTGTCGTCTAGAGAAATTGTTAAAGATTCTAATTGATTAGTTCCTTGAATAATCAGTCTTCCATCGATGTCGATTGAAGCAGCCATATCCTGCGCTTTGAAAAATTCTCCATTACGCACAGCTTGGATTGCAGGGCTGTTATCTTCATCTAGATTTTTTTCACATCCTACAATGGCAATCAAAGTAAGGACAGCTACAATTAGTTTTTTCATCAGTAATTTCATTAAGTTTGGGGTAAATGTAAGGATTTAATAAGAATTAAATCTTTATATATGATGCTCATTATTAAAATAATGGTACTTTTGCAGCCTTAAATTAATAAAAAGGGACGTGTTCCCGCAAACTTTAATGTTATGCCTGTAAAAATCAGATTACAAAGACACGGTAAAAAAGGAAAGCCTTTTTACTGGATCGTAGCAGCAGATGCTCGTGCAAAGAGAGATGGTAGATTCCTTGAAAAAATAGGAACTTACAATCCTAACACTAACCCTGCAACTATCAACCTAGATGTAGATGGTGCTGTACAGTGGTTAGAGAATGGTGCGCAGCCTACTGATACAGCTCGTGCTCTTTTAAGCTACAAAGGTGCGTTACTTAAAAAGCACCTTAAAGGTGGTGTGAAAAAAGGTGCGATCACTGAAGAACAAGCTGAAGAAAAATTCCAAGCTTGGGTTTCTGAAAAAGAAGCAAAAATTGCAAACAAAGCTGCTGGCCTTAAGGCTGATGCAGATAAAATTGCAGCTGAAGCTCTAGAAGCAGAAAAAGCAGTAAACGAAGCTCGTATCGCAGCAAATGCTCCAGAACCAGAAGTGGAAGAGCCAGCTGCAGCTAGCGAAGACGCAACAGGAGAAGAAGAGTAAATCGATATATCATGCGTAAAAAAGACTGTTTTTACGTAGGTACGATCGTAAACAAATTTAGTTTTAAAGGTGAAATCCTTGTCAAGTTAGACACTGATGAACCGGATCTTTTTCTTGAAATGGAATCAGTTTTTGTCGAAGTAGGCAAAAACTTGATTCCATTTTTTATTGAACGCAGTCAACTACACAAATCTGCATTACTGCGTATCAAATTTGAAGATGTAGACGATGAACCTACGGCAGATTCCTTGCTTCAAAAGGATCTGTATTTGCCTCTTACTGCATTACCACCGCTTACAGGTAATAAATTTTACTACCATGAAATCATAGGTTTTACCATTGTTGATTCTAACTATGGCGAGGTGGGAATTGTAGATGGTGTTAACGATACAACCTCACAAGCTCTTTTTGAAATAAAGCAAGGTGAGAAAGAAATTCTTATACCAGTTCACGACGAGTTTATTTTAAATGTAGACCGTGAAAACAAACAAATTTTAGTAGAAACACCACCAGGTTTAATTGAGTTGTATTTAGAGTAATGAGTACGTTCTCTTTTAAACAGTTTGACATCGTTCAAGATAAGGTTGCTCAAAAAGTAGGTACCGACGGTGTTCTTTTAGGAGCATGGTGTAGTCTTGATAAGCAACCACACAAAATATTAGACATAGGATCAGGAACAGGGCTCATTTCTTTAATGTGCGCTCAACGGTTTCCACAAGCGTTTATTGAGTCTATAGAGATCGATCACGATGCCTTTGAGCAAACTGCATTAAACTTTGAATCTAGCAAGTTTAAAGACCAGCTATATGCATATCATGCTAGCTTTCAAGAGTTTTATGATGAGGTTGATGAGCGCTATGATTTTATGGTGAGTAATCCACCATTTTATAATGCTCAGTCAATTAAGTCTGATGATCAAATCGAGAGTCGTAGGCAACAAGCAAGATTTGACGATGCTTTACCTTTTGAAGAGCTTTTCTATGGAGTTTATAAGCTTCTTGCTATCGATGGTACTTTTGCACTTGTTTTTCCTGTAGAAAGAGAAGAACGAGTTCTTGAAATTGCCGATTACTTCACCATGATGCCTACACGTAAAATGTATGTACGTGGAACTGTGGATAGTCCTGTTAAAAGAGTGTTTATGGAATTACGCTTTCGCGAAAGCGTAATAAAATCCAGTCAAAAACTAGTTACCCAGCATATGGTAATTGAACATTCTAGGCATGAGTATACCGATGAGTATATCGCACTTACAAAGGACTTTTATTTAAAAATGTAATCCTTATCATTTTTCTGGGCAATAAGTTTGCATTCTCTTATTTTTACGACCAATTCAAAAACTATTGGAACTACACTCAAACGATGTAGTTACTCTATACAAATTATATCTATGAAACCAGATCTATTTGAAGCACCAGATTATTACAACCTAGATGAGTTACTTACCGAGGAACACAAAATGATACGTGATGCAGCTCGTTCTTGGGTTAAACGTGATGTTTCACCTATCATTGAACAAGCAGCACAGGATGCCAAGTTTCCTGAGAGTATTATACCAGGATTAGCATCAATAGGTGCTTTTGGTCCTTATATTCCAGAAGAATATGGTGGCGCAGGATTGGACCAAATCTCTTATGGTTTGATCATGCAAGAAATAGAACGAGGTGACAGTGGTGTGCGCAGTACAGCATCAGTCCAGTCGTCGCTAGTTATGTATCCTATATGGAAATACGGTAGTGAAGAACATAGAAAAAAGTTTTTACCTAAACTAGCAAGTGGTGAATTTATGGGGTCATTCGGTCTTACTGAACCGGACCACGGTAGTAATCCAGGAGGAATGACTACTAATTTTAAGGATGCTGGAGATGGAGAAAATATTATTTTAAATGGAGCCAAGTTATGGATATCAAACAGCCCGTTTTGTGATGTGGCAGTGGTTTGGGCAAAGAATGAAGAAGGTCGTATCCATGGAGTTATTGTAGAAAGAGGCATGGAAGGTTTCTCTACTCCAGAGACTCATAACAAATGGTCTTTGAGAGCAAGTGCTACAGGTGAGTTGATTTTTCAGGATGTAAAAGTTCCAAAAAGTAATATCTTACCAGGTCGCTCTGGTCTAGGTGCTCCTCTTAGTTGTTTAGATAGTGCTCGTTTTGGTATTGCATGGGGTGCTATAGGTGCTGCAATGGATTGCTATGATACAGCGCTTAGATATGCAAAAGAGCGTATCCAATTTGGGAAACCAATTGCAGCTTTTCAATTACAGCAAAAGAAGCTTGCCGAAATGATTACTGAGATAACCAAAGCACAACTACTAGCATGGAGATTAGGAGTATTGCGTGAAGAAGGAAAGGCAACAAGCGCTCAAATTTCTATGGCAAAGCGTAATAATGTTGAAATGGCTGTTAAGATTGCTCGTGAGGCTCGACAAATTTTGGGAGGAATGGGAATAACAGGTGAATATAGTATCATGAGACATATGATGAATCTAGAAAGTGTTATTACTTATGAAGGAACTCACGATATTCATTTGTTGATCACCGGACTTGATATTACTGGAGAAAATGCTTTTAAATAGGTAATCGTTAAATAAATTATAGAGGCTGCCTACAACAATGGGTAGCCTTTTATTTTTGCACAAATTGAGCTATGAATACAACTATAATTGAATCTAGAATTAGTGACAATCGTAAAAGATTGTTGAGTCATCCTTTATACAATGCTATTTCTAATTTAGGAGATTTACAGGTTTTTACATCTCATCATGTTTTTGCTGTTTGGGATTTTATGTCTTTGCTCAAAGCTCTGCAAAGAGAACTTACCTGTACAACTACTCCGTGGTTTCCTAAAGGTAGTAATGATACTAGATATTTAATTAATGAAATTGTTCTGGCTGAAGAATCCGATCTAGATCAAGATGGTAATAGATTGAGTCATTTTGAAATGTATTTAAATGCCATGGAAGGACTAGATGTTGATACAGATTTGATAGTAAATCAAATTGTAACGATTTCTAACCATAATAATCCTATTGAACAAATTTCAAAAACGGACATACCGGATTTTGTCAAAAGATTTTTGACCTTCACATTTGAAATTATTGAGCGTAATCAACCTCACGAAATTGCTGCTGCATTTACTTATGGACGTGAAGATTTAATTCCTGAAATGTTTACTGAAATTCTTAAAGGAATGCGAGTAGAAGAAGGAGTAGATCTTACTGCCATACGATATTATTTTGATAGACACATTGAGTTAGATGGTGATGAGCACGGCCCAATGGCGCATAAAATGGTGGCTCTTTTGTGTGGCGATGATAGTGTTAAATGGGAACAAGCAGCACATGTCGCAAATGAATCCTTACAAAAACGTATTGAGTTATTTGATGGTATTTATGCAGCTATTGGGGTTCCAGAATTAGTCTAGTTGCTTAACAATTAGCAGTATTTAACTTATAAAAATATAGAGTAATTAATGAAATATATATTTTTGAAGAATTAATCAATCAAATTAACGATATGAAAACTTTAAAAATTTTATTTCTGTCTTTACTGACAATTGCAACCATATCATGTGGTGATGATGATGGACCAGAAAATTTACCGGTAAATGCTGAGAATATTGCTGGAACTTATTCCTTGACTTTTTTTAGATCTCAAGAAACCTACAATGAAACGGTAAATGGTAGTACAGTAACAAGGGTATACCTAGAAGAAGGTACTGCCTTTAACAACGCCATTTTTGTATTTAATGCTAACGGTACTTACACAAGCTCTGGTACTTATACTTATGATTATGAAGAGCAAGTAAATGGAGTAGTAGTAGATACTGATACGGACATTGATTCCTTAACCAGTTCTGGGACTTATTCTGTAGTTGGAAATTCAATTTACTTGTCTGATGCAGATGAGACTTTTGAAGTGCAAACACTCACAAGTTCAAACATGACACTTTCACTTAATGAGGTGGACGGTGATTCCTCTTATGAGTTGGAAATACGCTTTACTAAGCAATAGAGAACATTCAAGTTATTATATAAAAAAGGCGCTTCATAACCATGAAGCGCCTTTTTTTGATATTATATGAAAGTTATAAAGTATCTCGCGATTCTTCTTTTTCTGCGATTCCAGAAATATCTTCAACTTTCTCTATTTGTGGTGCGTGTTTTTTAATGGTAAGTTCAACACCAGATTTTAAAGTCATTTGATTTACGTGACAACCTACACAAGTTCCCAATAATCTAACAATAACATGTTTGTCGTCTTTTATCTCAACCAGTTCAATATCTCCATTATCTCTTTGTAGAAATGGTCGGATTTCCTCTAATCCAGCTTCAACTGCTGCTTGTAATGCTGCTCCTGTCATTATTGCTTTTGTTTGTTCACCGGACTACATCCAGCCATAGTAGTTATTTTAATAGCTTGAGTAGGTGGTAAGTTTTCATTTCGTTTAACTGTTTCTTCAACTACATTACGAGTAATATCAATAAATGCTTGTTCAACAAGAGTATCTTCTTGCATGGCTGCAGGTCTACCTACATCACCGGCTTCTCTTATCGTTTGCATTAATGGTAATTCTCCTAAAAATCTTACTTGTAAATCTTCTGCAAGATTACGTGCTCCATCCTTTCCAAAGATATGATATTTATTTTCAGGTAATTCAGGCGGAGTGAAATAAGCCATGTTTTCTATAATTCCTAGAACAGGAACGTTGATACTTTCTTGTTGGAACATAGCAACACCCTTGCGAGCATCTGCCAATGCTACATTTTGAGGAGTTGATACTACTACAGCACCCGTTAAAGGTAGTGATTGCATTATGCTTAAATGAATATCACCAGTACCTGGAGGAAGGTCAACTAGTAAAAAATCCAATTCTCCCCATGCAGCGTCAAAAATCATTTGATTAAGAGCCTTTGCTGCCATAGGGCCACGCCATACTACTGCTTGGTCTGGTTGCGTAAAAAAGCCGATGGACAGTACCTTTACACCATAACTTTCCACTGGTTTCATTTTGGATTTCCCATTCACGTTAACAGAAAGTGGTTTTTCATTAATCACATCAAACATAATCGTGGCACTAGGACCGTAAATATCGGCATCTAATAATCCGACATTAAATCCCATTTTTGCCAATGAAACAGCAAGGTTTGCTGTTACAGTAGATTTTCCTACACCACCTTTACCACTTGCTACTGCTATGATATTATCAATTCCTGGTATAGGTTTTCCTTTAATTTGAGGAGCTTTATTTTCTTGAACTGGTGCTTCAACCTTTAAATTAACTTTCACTTGAGCTTTTTGATAAACCTCTTTGTGAATAGCTTGTAGAATGGAAACTTCAGTTTTCTTTTTTGCTTGTAAGCTAGGATTGTTTATAGTAACATCAACCACTACCTCTTCTCCAAATACTATAACGTTTTTAATAGCTCCGCTTTCTACCATATTCTGTCCTTCACCAGGAACTGATATAGTTTCAAGAGCCTTGAGAACATCTTTTTTCTCTATTTTCATGGGTATCACTTAATCTGATTACAAAGATACAACCTAGTGACTTTAAAAAGGAGAAACTGTATAAAAGGATAGAGCGGTGTGATAAGATTTAATTATACCTAAAAATAAAAAGCGAGCCTTTTAAGGCTCGCTTTTTTAAATACTATAAAAGATATTTTTAAACAGTCATGATTTCTTTTTCTTTAACCACGATCATTTCATCAATTTTGGCAACATACTTATCAGTAAGAACCTGAACTTCTTGTTCTGCATTTTTAAGTTCATCTTCTGATAAATCAAGTTTTCTTAAATCATTAAGAGCATTTTTACGGTCATTACGCACACCTACTTTTGAATCTTCTCCTTCTGCCTTAGCTTGTTTTGCAAGTTGACGACGACGTTCTTCTGTCAAAGCAGGAACATTAATGATTATACTCTCACCATTATTCATAGGATTCAATCCTAAGTTTGCAATCATGATACCTTTCTCGATTTCAGGAATCATTGCTTTTTCCCATGGCTGTACACTTATAGTACGCGCATCGGGAGTACTTACATTTGCAACCTGGGTAAGTGGCGTTTGACTACCATAATAGTCTACAGTCACGCTTCCTAACATAGCAGGACTAGCCTTACCAGCTCGTATGTTAAGTAATTCTTTTTCTAAGTGCTTGATAGCACCATCCATAGCTTCTTTAGCTGTATCTAAAATAAAAGTTGATTCTTCGTTCATGATGTCAATTTATTGAGCACTTGTACAAATATATTGCCGTTTTCAATTATTGTACTCTTGTTCCTATTTTTTCTCCATTTAAAAGCTTTACTAAATTACCGTTTGTATTCATATCAAATACAATTATTGGTAATTTATTTTCTTGACTTAAAGTAAACGCGGTTGTATCCATTACTTTCAGACCTTTATTAAGGACCTCTTCAAAGCTTATTAAGTCAAATTTAGTGGCGCTAGTGTCTTTTTCTGGATCTGCAGTGTAAATTCCATCAACTCTTGTTCCTTTAAGGATTACATCGGCTTCAATTTCAATAGCTCGTAGTACGGCAGCACTATCTGTTGTGAAATAGGGATTACCAGTACCACCGCCAAAAATTACGACACGTCCTTTTTCTAAATGACGTATTGCCTTGCGACGTATAAAAGGTTCTGCCACCTCATTAATTTTAATTGCCGTTTGCAGTCTAGTAGGTATTCCTGCATCTTCACAAGCACTTTGTAAGGCCAGTCCGTTAATAACCGTTGCTAGCATTCCCATATGATCGCCTTGCACGCGATCCATTCCTGCGCTAGCACCTGCTACACCTCTAAAAATATTACCGCCACCAATTACAATGGCTACCTCTACACCCATATCAGTGACTTTTTTAATTTCTTGGGCATATTCTGCAAGACGTTTTGGGTCTATACCGTACTGGCGATCTCCCATTAACGCTTCTCCTGATAGTTTGAGTAATATTCTCTTGTATTCCATGGGTGTTTTTTACAAAGTTGTGCAAATATAATTGAAAGTAAATAGGAATGGAATAGGTGTGAGTTCGCTTTCGCGAAAGCGTATCTAAAAAAATTACATCAATAGTACGACTGAAGTATCTTTGCAAAAAAGTAAGGAAGATGTTTCAGTTAGGGAAAACCATAGTGTCGGACGATCTATTAGAAAAGGAATTTGTTTGTAACATAAGCGCTTGTAAAGGAATATGCTGTGTTGCAGGTGAGGCAGGCGCACCGCTCGAGCAAAAGGAATTGGAAATCCTCGATAACGAGTATGAAAATATCAAACCCTTTTTAAATGATAAAGGTAGGGCTGCAATAGAGGAACAAGGTACCTGGATCGAGCGTGAGAATGGTGAACTGGAAACGCCCTTAGTAAATGGTGCCGAGTGTGCTTATACCATTTTTAATGAGGATGGAACTGCAAAATGTGGTATCGAGGCAGCCTATCATGCTGGTAAAACACCTTTTTACAAACCTATTTCTTGTCATTTATATCCTGTGCGTATACAAGAATACACCGACTTTAGCGCAGTGAATTACCACAAATGGGAAATTTGTAATGATGCTTGCGAGCTGGGTAAAGAATTGTCGGTTCCAGTTTATAAATTTTTGAAGGATTCGTTGATACGAAAATTTGGTGCTCAATGGTATGAAGAGTTAGAGGACATCGCACAGAACTATAAGTAGTGTTATGTTAATGCTCTGGCATTTATTTTACAGCAGGTTTAACATAATTAGTAGGTTATTGATTCTATTTCAAAAAATGATTTTAATATCCTACTAAAGCTTTGTGAAGTGACCTGTTTCTAACCTATGATCGTGCTAACTTGTAGATAAATTAAAAAACAAAAGCTATGAGTTACACAGAAAAAGTTGCCAATAAGTTAAACGATTTATTAGAGAAAAACTACGACGCCGAAGCCGGTTACAAGGAAGCAAAAGACCAGGTAGATAGCAGTAGATTGAAAGATTTCTTTTCTCAACAAGCACAAGAACGATATGATTTTGGTCATGAGCTAAAATCTGAAATAAGAAGTTTTGGTCAAGAACCTGATAAAGGAACAAGTATCACTGGTGATGCTCATAGAGCATGGATGAATATAAAATCTACCTTCTCATCTGATAAGGAAGAAACTATACTTGAAGAAGCTATACGTGGAGAAAAAGCGGCTGTAGAGGAGTACAATGAAGTTTTAGCCGAAACATCTCTGCCAGTTTCCACAAGAACAATTTTAACTAAACACCGAGACAACATTCAAACTGCACTTAATCGAGTGAATGCAATGGAGAATATTGCCTAAAATATTTTTTGTTTGGTTGATGAAAAGCCCCAATTACCATTTGTAATTGGGGCTTTCTTTCTTTAAAAATATAATTGGTTATTCTGCTGCAATAACTCTTATTTTCTTTTTAACCTCTTCGGCTATTTTACGTGCCTCGTTTATATCCTTATTAACTATGGTAACGTGTCCCATTTTTCTAAACGGTCTAGTTTGTTTTTTACCATAAATATGAGGAGTTACTCCAGGCATAGATAGAATTTCTTCAATTCCATCATAAATAACATCGCCAGTATGATTTTCTTCACCTACAAGATTTACCATTACGCTACTTATAACACTTTCTGTATCTCCTAATGGAAGGTTGCAAACACATCTTATATGTTGTTCAAACTGATCGGTCATAGAGCCTTCTATGGAATAGTGACCAGAATTATGAGGTCGTGGAGCTACTTCATTCACAAGTATTTCTCCATCCTTAGTCAAAAACATTTCTACTGCGAGTAAGCCTACATGATTAAAAGCCTCGCTCACTTTTAAAGCCACTTCACGTGCCTTATTAGAAATATCGTCACTAATCCTTGCCGGACACAATACGTACTCAACTTGATTAGCCTCTGGATGAAACTCCATTTCAACAACAGGATAGGTTTTCATTTCACCACTTGCATTACGTGCTACGATAACCGCAAGCTCTAGGTCAAAATCAATCATGTCCTCGTATAAACATGGTTGTTCAGGTAACACTTTTAAATCATCTTGATTTCGAATTACTTTGACGCCTTTACCGTCATAACCGCCTTCGGCGCTTTTCCAAATAAACGGGAATTCACGACCATGATCCATTTTTGGAGAGTCATAAGTTTCAAAAGGACTAGTAGGAATATTCTGTGAGCGGTAAAACTCTTTCTGTCTAGATTTATTACGTATTAAATTAAGTACGCTGGCACTAGGTGAAACTGCAATGCCCTTATCTTCTAAATCTTGAAGTGCTTGTACATTGACGTTTTCAATTTCAATTGTAAGAACATCCACTTGTTCTCCCATTTCCATCACGGCATCGTAATTCATTATATCGCCTACAAAGAAAACGGTACTTCCTTCAAACGCCGGAGCCGTTTCAGCATCGTCCATTACATAGGTTTGAATGTCCCATTTGCGGGTTGTATAAAGCATCATCTTGCCCAACTGGCCACCGCCCAAAATCCCTAATCTAAAGTCTGAAGAAAAATAAGTTTGTTCCATGCTTCAAAAATAAGCACGTTCAATAGAAATTGGCTATTTTCATTATAACTATCTTTGCATAAAAGCTACGAGTTGATCAAACTACACGACCTTTATTTTAAACCCTTTATGAGCACTAGGGAAATTGATAGCGCTGTTGATAATCTTGCCTATCAACTTAATCGTGATTTAGCAGGTAAAAAGCCAATATTTCTCGGGATTCTGAATGGTAGTTTTATGGTCCTTGCAGATTTGGTGCGCAAATTTCAGCATCCTTGTGAAATAGCATTTATCAAGGCAAAAAGTTACGACGGAACACAAAGTACTGGTCAAGTAAAGTTAGAAGGATTGGATTTAGATTTATCCAATAGGACAGTCGTGGTAGTAGAAGACATAGTAGATACCGGGCTTACTGTGGTTACGCTTTCGCGAAAGCTAACCCAGCTAAATCCCAAAGAATTACTAGTAGCTACCTTGTTTTTAAAACCTGATGTTTACAAACAAGAACTTAAAATAGACTACGTAGGTCTTAATATTGAAAACAAATTTGTCGTGGGATACGGCATGGATTATAATAATTTGGGGAGAGAATTACCCCAGCTTTACGTACAAACTAATAAAATGAAAAACATCGTATTATTCGGTCCTCCTGGTGCTGGAAAAGGAACTCAAGCAGAACGTTTAAAGGAAAAATACAACCTCGTTCATATTTCTACAGGAGACGTTTTTAGATACAACATCAAAAATGCAACAGAACTAGGTACCCTTGCAAAATCTTATATAGATAAAGGAGATTTGGTTCCTGATGAGGTAACGATCAAAATGCTTAAAGCCGAAGTCGAAAAAAATCCTCAAGCCGAAGGTTTTATTTTTGATGGGTTTCCTAGAACAAACGCTCAAGCCGAGGCTCTTGATAACTTATTGCAGTCCATGGATACTGAGGTAAGCGGTATGGTTGCACTAGAGGTAGAAGATGAGATTTTAGTAGAGCGTTTACTTGAAAGAGGAAAAACAAGCGGTCGTGCCGATGATGCTAATGAAGATGTTATTAGAGATCGAGTAAAAGTTTATTATAAGCAAACAGCACCACTTAAAGACTACTATGCTGCTCAAGACAAGTATTATGGAGTTGATGGAGTAGGAGCTATTGATGAAATTACACAGCGATTGAGTGTAGAGTTTGATAAGTTATAGCAGTAACCTCACTCTAAAAATGCGATAAGCATTATTTATTAAATAAGAAATTGAAAAAATGACCGAAGGAAATTTTGTAGACTATACTAAGATACACTTAGAATCTGGTCGAGGCGGAAAAGGTAGTACGCACTTGCACAGGGAAAAGTATGTAGAAAAAGGTGGTCCAGATGGTGGAGATGGTGGTCGCGGTGGTCATATTATTCTTAAGGGTAATAAAAATCTTTGGACCTTATATCACTTTAAATTCAAACGACATTTTAAAGCCGGCGCAGGAGGAAATGGTGCCAAGCAACGTCGTACTGGTGAGGACGGTCAGGATGTAACCATTGAACTTCCTATAGGGACAGTGGTTAAAAATGCTGAAACAGGCCAGGTGATTACCGAAATTCTAGATGATGGTCAGGAATTTATCATTTGTGAAGGAGGAATGGGTGGTCGTGGTAACTGGCATTTTAAAAGTTCTACCAATCAAACTCCTAGATATGCGCAGCCTGGTACCGAAGGTGAGGAACTGGATGTGATTTTTGAACTTAAAGTTCTTGCAGATATTGGATTAGTAGGATTTCCTAATGCAGGTAAATCTACTTTGTTATCTGTTCTCACATCAGCAAAACCTAAAATTGCCAATTATGAGTTTACTACTCTTAAGCCTAATTTAGGAATTGTAGAATACCGTGATTTCAAAACTTTTGTTATAGCCGATATTCCAGGTATTATTGAAGGCGCTGCAGAAGGTAAGGGAATAGGGCATAGATTCTTAAGACATATAGAGCGTAATTCAACCTTATTATTTCTTATTCCGGCTGATGCGGATGATATCAATGCAGAATATGATGTACTAGTAAATGAGTTGAAAAAATACAATCCAGAACTATTAGATAAAGAGCGCTTTATTTGTATATCAAAATCTGATATGCTAGATGATGAACTTATGACAGAAATGAGGGAATCACTAGATGATCAAGGAGCTTTTCAAGGAAGGCCTTATATGTTTATTTCTAGCGCTACACATTACAACCTAACCGAGTTAAAGGATCAATTATGGAGCATGCTCAACAAATCTGCCGAATAAATATTTGTTCATTATTTCTTATTCTGTTCTTTTCTATTGAGCTCACAGCTCAAGAATATTTAGGAGAGTGGAGCTTTAAGGAAGTTGATACGACAGCCATTCAAGGTGTAAAACCAACAGCTGTTGAACTTAATAGATTAGCTAGGATGTTTCAAGACCTATCTTTTAAATTGAATGAAGACAATAGCTCTGTCCTTAACTTTGCTGGAAAATCGTACAACTTAACCTATGAGATTGAAGAAAATGTAATTAGGTTTAGTGATAAAAATGGAGTATTCTACTGGAACGGTGATGAAACAGGAGTGCTAGTTTCTGGAAATGCACATCTCATCATGCATAAAGGAAAGGTAACTAATACTAAAGTGAATTACTCTTATATTAAAAAGTTAGAGTATGCTACCATTGAAGTTGATACGGTCAAACTTCTTAAAAAATGGAAAACTGAAGAGGTAAGAATGCGTGATCAGTCACCAGAGTCTTCTAGGGAAGAGCTTCTGCTTCTTGATTTTTCATTACACTTTGTATCTCCTGAAATTGTTTCGACTAAAGTTTTGTTTATGGACGCTAAACTTAAATGGGAAACAACTGAAGATAAAGGAATTATATTGATAGAAAGTAAAAATCAATCTTTTAAAAAATGGGCTGTTTACCAACAAACTGATAACAGCTTACTAATTGAAGATTTAGAAAAAGGCCATATTTTCTATATGAAAGAAGTAATTGAATAATTCCTTTAAATTCCAAACTGTTCAAAGTGGTGATTAAGGTGTTTCCATTGTAAAATTCCCCATTGTTCTTCTGTAAATGTACCAAAAACAGGATGAGGTGCTCTATTTGGATTATGTCTATCGTTATACAATTCCTGCATCCATTTCTTTAATTCTGCTTTTTGTTCTTCAAAATTAAAAGTACCGGTTGATCGAAATGCAGGTGGAGTAGGAGCGTTTTTTTTAAAAGGTTTTGGGCTGTAAAGCATCTTCTTGAATAATAGTTTGACGACCCAATTTGATTTTAGATTTTTATCGTTATAGCCCAGTGCAATCTTTATAGGCTCTTGACAATGATTCATCATTTGTGCCGTCGTCATTTTACCCCATAAAGGCGCGTCGTCAGGATTTATAGAATCCAGTCTTTCAAGTAATTGATTATAGGATTGAGAATTAAAAAATGATTCCATAGCGGTTATAGTTAAGGGTATAGTAAATAATTCTTACGGATTTTCAAGAATGCATTAAGGTCATTTTGCCAACTGTCTCTAATTTCCTCAGGTGTTAAGCCAGCTTGAATCTGTTCTTGCAGCTTTTTTGTTCCAGAGAGCTTGGTGAAGAAGGAGTTGAAGAATTCACTTTGGTTGGGCGCTTTCGCGTAAGCGGTAACCAAATATTCAAGATCTAGATTGCTTAATGACTTGCTCTCTTGTAAATCCATACCGTAACAAGTTTTATTTTCATGTTTTGGATATTGTGCTCCTGGATTTGATTGTGGAGTAAAGGAAAACTCGTAATCATTTTTATAATAAGGAGCTCCAAAAATTTGAAATTGTTTATCCGTACCTCTACCTACACTAACCGTTGTTCCTTCAAAAAAGCAAAGGCTAGGATATAAATTGATGGATTTGTCGTTGGGTAAATTTGGAGATGGAGCTATGGGTATTGAATACTTACTGTCATGGCTGTAATCACTCATTTTAATAATAGACAAAGGACATTGCAACTTATAATCTAACCAACCTTCACCATTGATCATTTGAGCATATTCACCAATAGTCATTCCATGTACAACCGGAATTGGATGCATGCCGACGAAACTTTGATGTTCTTTTTCTAAAATAGGTCCATCGACATAATGTCCATTGGGATTAGGCCTATCTAGAACGAATAACTTTCGATCGTTTGCTGCACAAGCTTGCATTACATAATGTAAAGTACTTATGTAGGTATAAAATCTAGCGCCTACATCTTGAATGTCAAAAATGACAAAATCCACATCGGTGATGTGTTCGTCTTTAGGTTGTTTGTTTTTTCCATAAAGCGATATAACTGGTATACCTGTTTTTGCATCAATTCCATCCTTTATGGTTGCGCCAGCATCGGCAGTTCCTCTAAACCCATGTTCTGGAGCAAACACCCTTTTTACTTTGACTCCTAGCGATAGTAAAGTGTCTACAAGATGTACATAAGTGGTGTCCTGACCTTTAATTTTTTGAACTACGCTGGTTTGATTGCCTACTACAGCAACGGTTTTGTTTATAAAGCCGCGACCCCAAATTCCAATACGATCTGCAGCAGGTTTGGGATAGGTAGGACTTATCAATGAGTCAACAGCGGTTTCAATCGCAGTGTCATTTATGGCAACGACTTTTTCTACCTTAGGTTTGCAGTTTGTAAACACTAGTAAAAGCAGTAAAACGCTATATTTGATTGCAGAAAAAGAGAGTTTGAATTTAGAATATTTCATAGCTAAAAGAATACAAAGTAGTACCGCTTATAAAAATAGTGTAAGTGCACCTATAATTAAAATTGCCATAGCAGCAATCGCAATAGGTGTAATCGTAATGTTAATTGCTATAGCCACTGGAGTTGGATTACAGAGAAAAATAAAGGAAAAAGTGAGTGCTTTTAATGGTCATGTTACCATTGCTTTATTTGACAGAAATAATTCTATCACAACAGTAAAACCTATAAGTATTCATCAAGACTTTTATCCTAAATTTAATGAAGCACCACAAGTAGAGCACATACAAGCTGTAGCCACTAAAGGTGCCATGATTCGTACTGAAAAGGATTTTGAAGGAATAATATTTAAAGGAATAGGGCTTGATTATAAATGGGAATACTTTAGTGATTTTATTATCTCGGGACAAGCTCCTGATTTAGATACTGATAAAGCATCCAAAGAAATATTGATTTCTGACGATATTGCTAGACGATTGCAACTTGAGGTAGGAGATAAAGCTCCTACATTCTTTATGAGGTCAGATAGATCTACTCCAATAGCTAAGGCGTTTGTGATTTCAGGTATATATGACAGTGGACTAGAGGAATACGATTCTAAATTTGTTCTAGGAGATTTACGTCATATTCAAAAAATCAATAAATGGAACGAGGATGAGGTAGGTAATTTTGAAGTGTTTATTGCAGATTTTGATCAATTAGATGACGTAGGTAAATTCATACAAACTAAAACGCCTTTTAACCTTAATGCAAGAACGCTCACACAGCAATTCCCAAGTATGTTCCAGTGGTTAAGTTTGTTAGATTCAAATATTTATGGGATTATAGGAATCATTCTGGTTGTAGGAATTATAAATATGATAACAGCGTTATTAGTGCTTATTTTGGATCGTACTCGTATGATAGGTGTTCTTAAATCTCTAGGCGCCAGCAATTGGACCGTGCGTAAAATTTTCTTATACAATGCTATGAACCTTGTTTTACAAGGATTGATAATAGGCAATATATTAGGAATAGGTTTAATAGCTGTTCAATATTTCTTCAGCCCGATAACTCTCGACCCACAAAATTACTACGTTACACAGGCACCTGTGTACATAAGTTGGTACCATGTCCTTTTACTAAATGCAGGAACATTTGTAGTTTGCCTGTTATCATTATTGTTGCCTAGTTACGTCGCTAGTAAGATATCACCGGTAAAAGCCATGAGATTTGAATAAGATTATCTAAATTCACACAATGGCGTTGTTCAAAAGAGATCCTTGGATTCTAGATGTTTACCGTACTTACGGCGGCGAGCATCACTTATACGTGCGTGGTAGGGCACTTGAGGATCAACCTCTTAAACACTATGAACAACAAACCTTCTATCAAACCTTACGTAACACCTGGCGCACTTTTGCTACCGATGAAATTCGCAATGCTTTAGTAGTGTTAACCTTATCAAACGGTGATAAGTTTGAAACGCGAGCCGATCATGAAGGATACTTTTTATTCAATTTAGAGGTTGATTACAATTTGCTCGATCTGGTAGATGAGTCTGGTTACTTGCCTGTCGTAGTAAGTTTTCACGAGGATAATGCCGCTTTCGCGAAAGCAAAAATTCAAAAGCGTATTGCTATCAACCGATTTAGCGGTGAGATTTTAATCCCTAAAGAAACTTCTTCTTACGGAATTATAAGTGATATCGACGATACCATCATGCATACTGGTGTGACTAGTTTTTTGAAAATGCGTGTTGCTTTCAATACTTTTTTTAAAAATTATGATAGGCGTGTGCCTTTAAAAGGTGCTGCCAGTTTGTATCAATTGCTACATCGCGGTATGGGAGGAAATGATCACAATCCTATGTTTTATTTGAGCAATAGTCCGTGGAATCTATACAAGTATCTAGAAAAGTTTTTGGATTTTCATGGATTTCCAAAAGGGCCTATTTTATTAAGAGATTTTCCTACTCCTTGGGATCGCACGCCAAAGCTTAAACGGCCACATAAAGCCCATGAATTACTTAATATCTTAAAACATTATCCCGATCTCAAATTTATCTTGATAGGCGATAGCGGCGAGCATGATGCAGATTATTATAAAGAGGTTGCTCAACAGTTCCCTGATAGAATCTTAACTATTTATTTAAGATCAGTGAAACACAGTAAGAAAATGGCGCGAGTAAAAGCCATTGCAGACTCCTTTACCATTTGTCCTATGATCCTAGTTGAAGAGTCAAATGAAGCAGTAAAACACGCTAGACAACATGGATGGATTGTATAAAATTGGTTAAAACCATTTCCAAAATTGCCACCATTTTTTTTCTCTAACTATAATTACTTCACCTAAATAGAGTTCCGGTTCTAATTCAATAACTGTCTCGCTGTGTGCCTTTATAGGTATTCTAATTGTTTTTTTATGATAACCTAAAGAAGTAATTGATAGCTCAATCGAATCTTTAGTAAAGTTCTTAGCGATAGGGATTTCGAATCTTCCAGTCGTGTCGCTTTCAATTGATAATTTTAGTTCTTCAATTTTTAAAAGAACTTTAATTGGTGTATTGGTCTCAATTTCAATTAATTTACCTTTTATTAGGATTGAATCTTGAATTATTAAGGTTCTATGCGGAACATTAATTTTTTTGGTTGAGTAGAATAGATTTTTATAATTTTTTGAGTCATCAACATAAGATGTTGCTTTAATATCAGAAGAGCCAAAAAGAAGCGTTAATATAGCTGCATATTTTGAAATGGACTGTAAATTCCTTCTCTTTGATTTAGAGATTTGATTGGTGTTTAATAAGCCACAAACGGATTCTTTTTGTTCATTAATGAGGTTGACAATTTGATTACGATCTAGTTTAGTAAAATCGTGAACATCCTTAGAACATAATGTACAATACTTGCCTTTTGTACTAGAATCCATTAGATCCCATTTCGCACTTTTACATGGTTTTTTAGTTTTAATAGATTGCATGATTGTAATTCAAAGTGTTTTATTAAAGCTAAGAACATCCCTAGTTTTTTTACTAGGAAGTTTTGAACCATTTATAAAGCGTTAACTAAGTACCTTTTTATTTTTCTTATAAAACGCATCTGCTTGTTGTTGCATAAGTTCTCGGGCTACACGTTTACGATGGTTGTATAGGGCGTCCTCCTCGGCAATATCTGCATAAACTCTATTGTTTACTTCGCGATCAGTTTGTAACAAGATGGCATGCTGTTGACGTTGTTGTGCTACCCAATTCTCCACTACTGCTAGTCGTTCTTCTAACTTTAAATCATATTCACCTCTTGGTGAGAGAAGTTTGGCTATAATAGGCGATGTTTCGATGGCTAGGAAAAGTAGAAAGATGAAAAATGAAGTAATAAAAGGTAATTGATTTAATGCTTCAATACGAGCCATAAGTCCGTCAAATTTGTCTATGATGGGTTGAGTGCTTGCGATTTGTGCTTTCTCTTGTTCTGCGAGCGTGGCCATTTGAGTTTCTAGCGCCTCAATTTTTTCTGCATTAATAGCTTTTAGGTCTGTTAATTCTGCAAGAGCTGCATCGTGTTTTTCTCGTTTTTCCTTGTAAACGGGACCTTTACCTAGCAAGTTTGTTCCTGCTCGTCCTTCTGCTTCGGCGATGTAAGTGTTGTAGAGTTCATTTACTTCACTTTCCTTATCTGTAATCTCTTGTTTTAGATCTTGGATCGCTTTCGCGAAAGCGGATTCCTCAACCTCATATAAGGCAGCGACTTGCTCCTGATTTTCTAGTGTCATCGCGTTTTTTTCTTCTAGCAAGACTTGATCAATTTCTTTTTCAAAGATTTTAAGTTCAAGCGGTTTTGAAATCACCATAGCGATTATAATGGCCAATAATATACGTGGTGTTGCCTGCCATATTTCATTAATTTTTTTATCACTTTTCTTTAGGGTAGAAACAATGTATCTATCCAAGTTGAAGATGAGTAAGCCCCAAATAAAGCCAAAAAAGCCCGCAATCCAGTAATTATCAAAAACGGTAAAGAGCGCATAACTCGCAGCAAAAAATGCCATAAGAGCGGTAAAGAAAACGGTGGCACCTATACCGGCGTATTTGTTACGTTCACCAGCTGTACACTGGTCTAGGAGATCGGCATCGGCGCCGCTGCAGAATATGAAAAAGGATTGCATAAAAAAAAGCGTTTACAAGTTGAGGTTATCTTATAAACGCTTGAAATTGTGGAATGTTACATGAAGTAATTTTAATAGATAAATTGTATATCAATTTTAATTATTAATAATAACGATCTATTTGAAATCATTTAATCCTTTTTTTTGTGTTTTCAACGGTGATTAAATAATTATGATTCTATTAACTTTAACATAAGGTATAGCAAATGTATATTGCAATGCCTTAAAATTATAATTCTTCCCTATGAAACAAATTACTCTATTAATATTTTTATTCATATTTAACTTAATCGTTGCACAAGTTGGAATAAACACATCAACACCCGACCCATTGTCTTCACTTGACATTAATGGTGGTGATTCTGGAGTTTTAATTAATCGTGTAGCCTTAACAGGCGCAGATGATATAACTACGATATCCGGACTAGGTGTTGCCCAAGAAGGAATGTTGGTTTACAATACATCTACCGCTAATACGGGTGGGAATGCTGTTCTTCCAGGATTTTATTATTGGACCGGTTCTAGCTGGTGTCAAGTTGGTAAAACTGACGTATCCGATACTGGCTGGGTAGCACTGAATGATAGAGACTATACAACTAATTTAAGTTTTGTTAATTCGCCAGATTTAACTGATTTTTCTAATTTTTCAAATATAGATTTAGATTTTTCTAATGCTTTAGATACTGCGATTGACTCTTACGCTCCTAATGGTTACGGTTATACGGATTTTTATGATGATACGAATTCCCGATTAACCTCTGTTGGATTAGGAGACATGATTTTGTTAAGATTACAATTTGATGCTACACCTAATCAAAATAACGGTGTCATTGTAGTACAAATAGATATTGGACCTGATGATATTCCTGGTAACGGAAATGATATAGTCATTTTTCAAAAATCCATTCCTCTTGTTAGAGGTGGTGGACGAGTAACAAACGTTAGTGAAACAATTTTTCTTTATCAGTTAGCTACATTTGTTGCAAACGGAGGAAAAATTAGGATGGCTTATACTCGATCTAATAATACATCTGGAAATAGTTGTGACGTAAATAATTTTGGTTTAGTCATTACTAAGCTTTAATGACTATTTTGTTATTGTATTTCGTCAACTAGTATGCTAATAGAATAAACTTATTTTCCAGTCACATAATTGTAATGAATCTATTCAATCTCCATTAATACTCTTTATTATTCGTAGCAGGTGGCGGTGGTGGTAAGTTGGGCCATGGCTGGGCATTTGCTTTTTGAGCTTTGGTTAGTTTATTGTAGATAGCCTTATATTTTTCCACTTCCTTTAATTTAACTATTGGGTATTCAGCGTTACCGTTTTCAGTAGCTAGTTTATTTTTTGCATTGATTTCTTTTGCCCACAAATTGTATTTTACCAAGTCTTCATAATCTGGCGCCGGTGGCGGTGGTGGCGGTAAATCCTTTGGATCTATTTGTTCAATTCTTTTGTTTTTAATGTCAATGACATTACCATCTCTGTCATATAATTTACCGTCATTATCTTTGGTTGTATAGTAATGTATTTTGTTATCTACTTTAATATAACCTGATTTAGTCAATGGCGGCGGTGGCGGCGGTGGTGGCAATAGTTTCTTATTATCATTCGTTTCCAGGATTTTTATAGACATGATTCCATTGCTGTCTGGACTTATTTCAACACCATTTTGACCTACTTTTTCAATGATGGAAATCGCATTATCTGCATCTATTTGATCATTTCTTAAGTAATAGTTGAGTTCTTCTTTATGTTGATTTATGTATTCTATCGCACTTAGATTGCCTAACTCCTCAGTCACTTCTTTTTCTTCAATGATTTCTTTAGACACTGTATATCCTTGTTTTTCAAAATCCTGTAGTTCTCCGAATTTGTTATAAATGTTTATTTGATCATCATTGATTTTATAGAGATAGTCTTCATTATCTATTTTTAGATAGCCTTCTGTGGTGTTAGCATCTACGACAATTATCTTTTTGTTTTGTTCAGGTACTTCTACTTCTTCAATTACTTGCTCAACTTCCTGAAATTTAGTTTCCTCTTTTCCACAGCTGATTATTAAAATAGCAAGTACTGGAATTAAGGCAACTGATTTAATGAATAAGCTGGTGTTAGATGTTTTAGTTTTCATAATGCGGAATCTTTTTTTAATGATTGGGAAGTTAAAGGTGTTAGCTAGTGAGGTATAATGACTATGCTGGCTATAATTCAAAAGTGTTTCTTGGTATTCTGTGGTGTCTACACCTTGGTCCAATACAGCTTTATCGGCAAGAAACTCATGATTTAATTTTATAGAGTATCGTAAAAGGTATAAAACGGGATTGAACCATAGAAGAATTAATAACAGTTCGATCATCAAAACATCTATGGAATGACGTTGGTCCAAATGTACTTTTTCATGTTCTAAAACGAGTTCAGGTATTTGATCGTTAGCATACTGATTTTTAGATACAAATATTCTATTGATAAAAGAATGTGGGACTGTAAATGCATGACGAAGTATTAATTGATAGTTATTGTAAGATTTAATCTCATCTTCGTTTTCAACCCTAAATCTGATGATGTTTTTTACAAATCGCCATGACATGATGAGAATTCCAACTGCATAAACAGATAATAGAACTGCGGTCCAATCGAAGGTTTCAGTTGGTTGCTCATTATGTAAATCTGTTATTGGTTGCTCTACTAGAAAAGCAGATGCACGATCAACTGAAACAACGACTGTGTTTACAACTACAAATGGAATTAACAAAGAGAAAATTGTTGCTAAAAGCAAGTAATATCTTTTAACATGATGCCATGAACTGTTTTCAAGAGTAAGTTTGTAAAACAACCATAGTACAAATAAAGAAGCAGTGCTATTGATAAGGTAATGTTCCATAACTATTTCTTTTTAATTTGACTATCTATAATATCCCGTAGTTCCTGTAATTCTTCCTGGCTTAGATTCGTCTCTTTTGTAAAAAAAGAGGCAAACTGTGAAGCGCTGTCATTAAAGAAATTCTTAATCAAGCCATTTACATGTTTAGAGAAATAATCACTTTTTTTAATTAGTGGATAATATTGACGACTACGACCAAAAAGCTTGAAACCTACAAAACCTTTATCGGTCATTCGTTTTAATAAGGTAGCAACGGTTGTTGTTGCTGGTTTAGGCTCTGGATAGTTTTCTAATAAATCTTTCATATAGGCTTTGTCAAGTTCCCATAGATGATTCATTAGTTCTTCTTCACTTTTTGACAGTTTCATGTTCTACATAATTAGAATTAACTCTACAAATGTAGAAATAAATTTTAATTCTACAAGTGTAGAAGTATGTTTTATGAAATTAGTGACAAATTTTACCAGGTTGTGATTAAATCGAATTTCATTGTCGATGTAATACGTATTCTACGAAGTCGATATTAATAATATATAATTCAGTAATAATTAACTATAGAGCTAGGCTTGCCTCAATATCAAGCTCTTGTCTTATAGGATGCCGTTCCTTTGAGAGATAGAAGAAAAATTGTAATGCACTTATTATCGATAAACGACCTAATTTTTGTTAAAAAAGATTACCCATCGTTAAATTAATTATAATTTGAATTATTCTTGCGGTCGAATTCATTATTTTTTTAATTAACTCAAATTCAATTGTAATGAATAAAATTATTTTTCTGTTTTTTCTACTGTTGGTTAGTATAGCTCACTCACAAGTAGGTATAAATACTAATTCTCCAGACCCTAGTGCGATGCTGGATATAGATTCAGTTGATAAAGGTCTTCTCACACCTAGAATGACTACTGCCCAACGGGATGCTATTACAAGTCCAGCAACGGGATTATTAGTTTTTGATACTGATTTAAATGCTTTCCAGTATTTTGACGGTACTGTTTGGGTTTCTTTAGGTTCAAAGCAATTAAGGGATAATTACAAATTGGTAAAAAGTATTGACGACCTGTCGGATGAATTGATAGCTGGTGGTGGTACTAAGTATCTTCTTAATACTAATTTTCTTTACGAAATTAATGGTGCGATATTGGTTGACTTTCCTATTGATTTGAACGGAGCCTATGTAGAAGGAGTAGATTCATCTGAAGATATTTTGATTAATGTTTCTAGCGGTAGTCTATTTGAAGGTACTAAGGGTGGTGGATTGCGTAATTTAACACTTTCAGGCTCTTTACCAGCTGGAACAAAAACACAAATATTTGATATCAATGCAACTGCTGGAGAATTATTACTTATTAACAATACTATTGTTGCCAATGCCAGTAAGGTTGGGACATTAAACGGTTTGAGTACGGTGTTTTTTAGCGTAACACAGTATCTTGATAACGATGATGGATTTACTATCAATAATATTACTAACTTCTTTGTAAGTAATATTTTCTGGACACAATCAAATACAGGTACATTCATGGAGCTTACAGGTTCTTTTAGCAATTTACAAATGAATGGTGGTCGTATAGAGTCCAACGGAACTGAGATTGGAATTGATGTAAGCACAAATCCTACCATTGTAAACGATGCCACATTATCTCAACTAAGTTTTGTAGGTGATGGACAATTTGTTGATGGATATACTACAGGTTCTTATACGGGATTTAGCTTCACAAAAGACTGGAATGTAAATTGTTCTGGTATACCCTTTGAGTCCGATCAGGTAGCAACAGGAAACATTTATTATAGTGGTACGTTAACGACAGGTTATTCACAGACTATATCTAGTGGTGCTCCTGTACAAATTAAAAATGCTACTGATTTTGTGGCAACCGACCTTTTTAGATTTAGAGCCGAGGATAATAATAATGACCTGATTTATGAAGGTAAAAAAAGAAGAAATGTTCAGGTAAATGTTTCGCTTAGCATTCGTGTTACTAGTGCTACGAATGATTTCTACGCCTTTGCGATTGCAAAAAACGGTAGTATCGTTTTAGAAACTAATAGTGTGGTTCAAATTGCTAACGATGCTCAAATTCAAAATGTTGCTTTGAATGGGATATTAACTCTTGAGCCAGACGATAGGATCGAGATTTTCGCTGATAGGTTGACCGGTTCAGGAAATGATACACTCGTTGTCTTTTCAGAGAACATTAGTGTACGATAAATAGTTTCAAATATTTCGCTTTCGCGAAAGCGTTAATAAAAAAATCCCATTCAGTGAGTGAATGGGATTTTTAATGCAATTATATGTGATTTATTTACTCATCGTTGCAAAGTGTTTATAAAAATGTGGGATTGTTTCGATCCCTTTTAAATAATTCCAAATACCAAAATGCTCATTAGGTGAGTGGATAGCATCACTGTCTAATCCAAATCCCATAAGAATAGATTTGCTATTTAATTCTTTTTCAAATAAAGCTACGATAGGTATAGATCCACCACTGCGTTGTGGTATAGGAGTTTTGCCAAAAGTATCCTCATAGGCTTTACTAGCTGCTTGGTATCCTATACTATCAATTGGGGTAACATAGGCAGTACCACCGTGATGAGGTGAAACTTTAACTTTTACACTTTTAGGAGCAATACTTTCAAAGTGTTTTTGAAAAAGATCGGTGATTTCCTTCCAATCTTGATCTGGGACTAGTCGCATTGAAATTTTTGCATAGGCCTTGCTTGCAATGACAGTTTTTGCACCTTCACCAGTATAGCCACCCCAAATACCATTCACATCTAGAGTAGGACGTATGCTATTACGTTCGTTTGTAGTGTATCCTTTTTCACCGTGTTCCTGTGCTATGTCTAGGGCTTTATTGTAGTCCTCTTGTGAAAAAGGAGCTTTGGCCATTTCGGCACGTTCTTCCTTACTTAATTCTTCGACCTTATCATAAAATCCAGGTATAGTAATGTGGTTGTTCTCATCATGCAATTGTGCTATCATATCGCACAAAATGTTGATAGGATTTGCTACTGCACCACCATAAAGGCCAGAATGTAAATCACGATTAGGTCCCGTAACTTCTACTTCTACATAACTTAATCCTCTTAGACCTGTAGTGATACTAGGAACTTCTTTTGATATCATACCTGTGTCAGAGATTAAAATGACATCATTGGCTAGTTTTTCCCTGTTGTTTTCTAAAAACCAACCTAGAGATTCACTTCCTACCTCTTCTTCACCTTCAATCATAAATTTCACATTACAAGGCAACTCGTTATTTGCAGTAAGATATTCAAGCGCCTTTACATGCATGTACATTTGCCCTTTATCATCGCAAGCACCACGAGCAAAAATTGCTCCTTCTGGATGAAGCTCAGTTTTTTTAATTACCGGTTCAAATGGCGGACTGTCCCAAAGATTAATAGGATCTGGTGGTTGTACGTCATAATGACCGTAAACCAAAACAGTAGGAAGATCTGGATTTATTATTTTTTCTCCATAGACGATTGGGTATCCTGGGGTTTCACAAATTTCTACTAGATCACAACCAGCATCCTCAAGCGACTTTTTGATATGTTCACTAGTTTTTATCACGTCATTCTTATAAGCAGGATCAGCACTAATGGACGGAATTTTAAGTAGTTCAATCAATTCATTTATGAATCTATCCTTGTGTTTTTCTATATAAGGTTTAGTGTTCATGTGTTGTTGTTTTAGGTAAAGATAAGGAAGAGGTAAAATATTTATCTGAAAGAATTTGTAATATGTGAAAAGTTAGTATATTTGCCGTCCCGTAAGGGTACTATCAGTAATGCGGATGTGGTGGAACTGGTAGACACGCTAGACTTAGGATCTAGTGCCGCAAGGTGTGCAGGTTCGATTCCTGTCATCCGCACAAAAGAAAAGCTCGCTTTAAGCGGGCTTTTTTTATGTAAAATATCTGCTGTTGCAGTTTTAATTTCATCTAGTTTTCAATATATCTTATAGTAAATCACCAATTATTGGCTACTGAATAATTGGCTTGATTTATGTATATGTAAGTTTGTAAAATTCTTACTACTAATCTATGGGATTATAAATTGTTTAATAATTAACATTATAAATTAAACAAAATACTATCTTTAGATAAAATTAATTGAACTGGAGTTTTAAAACTCACTGGAATTAAAACGTATGAAAAACAAAGAACTTGAGGTTGATGAGTTGATTACTAATGATAATCTACTTAACAATTTAACCTTTGATGAAATAGGAGATGATCACTTATTTACTGGAATGGAAACACCTATGAAAGCTGATGCTTTTGTGATGAGTGATGATGAGAAAAAGGATAAGATTGCCAATTTGTTTTCTCAAATTATGGATGTCATGGGTCTTGATCTTACTGATGATTCACTCAAAGGAACACCTAGAAGAGTGGCCAAAATGTATATAGACGAGATTTTTTCAGGTCTTAATCCTGCAAATAAACCTAAAATCGCCTTATTCGATAATAAGTATCGATACAATCAAATGTTGGTTGAAAAGAATATTACTTTTTATTCCAACTGTGAACATCATTTTGTTCCAATTATAGGAAAAGCTCATGTGGCCTATATTTCATCTGGCAGGGTGATAGGTTTGTCAAAACTTAATCGAATTGTACAGTATTATGCAAAGCGTCCACAGGTTCAAGAAAGATTGACAAATCAAATAGGTACAGATCTACAAGAGATTCTGAATACAGAAGATGTTGCAGTTGTGATAGATGCTAAACATTTGTGTGTTTCTTCTCGAGGAGTTAAGGATGATACGTCGTCTACCGTTACTGCCTTTTATGGAGGCAAATTTAATGATGATGAAAAAATAAGACAGCTCCAAAATTACATTTACAATCAATAAAATAATTGAGTCGTTAATAATATAAACTTCCCTTTACCGAGGGAAGTTTTTTTTATGACTTTGTTTTAAAGTATTCTCTAGCTTTTGAATATAAAAATTTATTGGTGCGAGCACCGTATAATGCCAGAGCACAAACGATAAGTATAAAGGTAAACGCTCCAATAATAGCAGTGTACGGATTTAATGTTTTACCTATCAATTGATGCAATCCAAAACCAGTAAAAGACCCGTAAATAATTATAAAATGGATAACGTATATAGAAAGAGTCTTTTGCCCAATTATCAAAAGCTTAGAATCTTTAAAAAACCTTTCGAGCGCATAAAAAGTACCGAAAAGAATAAAAACATTTCCTAATCTAGTAATAAGGTAATTGTAGTAGGCGACCGATTTAAATAGCTCAATGTCAGTTGTGCGGTATAGTATCATTAAAAACCAGCTAGAGTGATAGATCAATAAAATACCTACTACAAAAAATCCGATAATTAATACGGACTTGAACTTTTCTTTCAAATGATATTTATAAAAAATGGAGGCAATAAAACTACCTATGGACATATATCCTAACCAAGGCAAAATGGTAAAGATGCTACCATTATTTTTTGATAAATAATTGGCTATAAAAACTGGCAGCTGGCTGGTATCTAATTCTCTATAATATGGTTCTAGTAGAAAGATGCTTACACCCAGAATAAATTGAATAAGGGAAAAAACAAGAGAATTTTTAAGAACTAGATAATAACATCCTACAGTAATAATAAGTGATAGACCTATACACTGTAAAACATCTACTCGTAAAAAATTGGTGCCTAGTCTTCCATCTAGCCAGGTAAATAAAGAGATGCGTAAAGAGTAGCCAATTCCTATTAAAAGTAAACCTCTATAAAACCCTTTTTTTATGCGTTCATTCGATATTCCTTGTTTTTTAGATTTTAACAAAAGGAATGAAAATATTAATCCTGAGATAGTGAAAAAGGTAGGCGCGGTTATTCCTCTAAAATAATTCCATATCTCGTAAAAAAAGTTGCCTTGTACATGAAATTCTGGCGCCAGTAAGGTAGAGATAAAATGCCCTTGTAACATCATTAAAATAGCAAATGCTCTTACTGCATCAATAAAGAATATTCTTTTAGGATTCACCGATTAGTTTAATAGTTGATGTATAGCAAAATTAATGATAAACATTAACTCCAAAGTACTGTCTAGAATATTCAATGTTTTAAAGGTGTTGTAATCGGTGGAATAAAATATAGAAATGGATTCAATTCAAAATAGCCGTAAAACAAAAAAGCCTCTCCTTTTGGAAAAGCTTCTCACAAAGTGTTTTCACACTTTCTGTCTTCAAATTGAAGACCACACAACTTGATTTGTTTTCTTTTAAAAAGAAAAGCGGTCTGGACGGGATTCGAACCCGCGACCCCATGCGTGACAGGCATGTATTCTAACCAGCTGAACTACCAGACCGTGTTCTAAAGAACTTTGCTATTGCAGCTTTCTGCTTTAGCGGTTGCAAATATATACTCATTTTTAGTTTTGCACAAACAATTTTTTACTTTTTTCAATTAATTTATTTTTTAACCTTAAGATAGCATTCTAAACAGCTTTGTTTAAAGGTGATTAGATACTTTTACGCTATGATAAAATTATTAGCTACAGATATAGATGGGACTCTTTTGAATGATAATCGAGAGGTTTCATCTTCAACTATAAAGGCATTTAAAGATCTTCATATTCCTAAAATTTTGATATCTGCACGCATGCCTCAAGCCATGACTCACCTACAAGAAGATTTAAAAATTACAGATCATCCCATGATTTGTTACAATGGAGCGCTTGTAATCTCAAAGGATCAGTCAATTGTGGATATAACGATACCTTTTAATACCATTTCTGATTTTGTCGAAATTGCCAGAACACATAATTTACATTGTAGTATTTATAGAGGTAAGGAGTGGTTTGTTCCTGAGTTGGATTTCTGGGCAAATAGAGAAATCAATAATACAAAGGTAGAGCCAGTTGTTCAGGATTACGGGCGTACTTTAGAATATTTCAATCAGACTAGACATAAAGGTGGTGCTCATAAAATAATGTTGATGGGTGACGAGGAGTTTATGGATCTCGCTTTCGCGAAAGCGGAATCTAAAAAATTACCCGTACACTTATACAGATCAAAAAACACGTATACCGAAATAACACCAAATGGAATTTCCAAAATAGAAGCATTGAAGGAGCTTTTAAAGCACGATTTTTCCAACATAACTGTTGAGCAGGTTGTTGCTTTTGGAGATAATTACAACGACGTTACCATGATTAAAGAAGTTGGTTATGGGATAGCGGTTGATAACGCAAGAGACAAGGTGAAAGAGGTTGCTGTCGAAGTTACTGACCATCATAAACAAGATGGTGTTGCAAATTGGTTAATAAAAAATTCTCGTTTGTTCAAATAAAAAAAGCGGCCTCACACATGGTGAAGACCGCCTTTTCATATAGGTTGTGCAATCAATTACTATTCGATTACTATAATATCATTAGTAGATAATTGTGCTGCGCTCATTACTTCTTGATAATTGGTTACATCAACAGTACCAGCTAATTCCACAGGTAAAATTACAATCCTGAATGTCTGATTTTGTAAGTCTGCAGGAGCAAGCTGCGACAAATCGGTCGTTGCAGGAGCGTCAATAAACAACTCTACGTCACCGTTTGTTGCATCATAATTATATTGAAACTCACCAAAATCAGTATACAATACTTGTGGTAGTAATCGCCATACATCAACAGTGCCGCCGTTATTTCCTGGAACTTCATCCCACAATAAATACGTAAGTACCATGTCATCTGGGAAAGTTTGAATGTTATTTGGGAAAGGAATTAGTTGTGCATATTCTGGTGCAAAAAAGTCAGTTGTAACTTCGAATGACTGGGCTGTTATATTAACTCCATCTAATCCATCAAAACCCGGTGGACCTTGTGGTCCTTCACATGCTGCAAATGTTACTGCTGCAATTACTAAAAGTATTATTTTTTTCATGGTAAAAGTTTCTTATCTTTCTTCAATAAGCGTGCCTAAAAATGAAAAATCTAATATTTCTTTTACTTGTTTGTGTTTTTAATATCAATTTTTCCATCTCACAAAGTGAAGCTGACAGCTTGTACGAGGCAGGTGAATTTAAAAAAGCAATTCCCTTATACCAGGTAAAAGAAGATGCTGATTCTGCTTATAAATTGGGGCGTATATACCAGCAACTAGGAAATAGAGAGCAAGCTGTTTTTTACCTTTCTCAGTCTATTTTAAGAGACTCTAAACACGTTCAAGCGCAATTTCAATTGGGGAAAATAGAATTGTCAAATAATCCAGCAAGAGCCTTCACTCTTTTTTTAAACTTGACAGAACGTTTTCCAGAAAATGCTACTTATTTCTATTACCTAGGAAAAGCGCAACAAGAATTAGGTGTCGAGGAAAAAGCTACCGAATCATTTAAAACGTCTATTGCTTTAAATGAAGATTATCTAAATAGTTACTATGCACTTATAGCCTCTTATATTAAAACACGTAATGAAATGTATGCCATTAAATATGCTCGAGAGGTATTAAAAAAACATCCTGAGAATAATAAAGCAAGGTTATATCTAGCTCAGGCTTTTTACAATAGTAAGCTGTATGATAATGCAGTTGATGAACTTGAATTATTAATTCAAAATGGTAAGGTTACAGACTATACGACACGAACTATTGGTATTGCTTATTTTGAATCGCAACAATATGAAAAATCAATAGAGTGGCTCAAAAAATATATCGAAATGTTTGAAAAGGAAAGTGCTTTATCTTACTTCTATTTATCTAAGGCATATTCTAGAATGGAAAACTGGGAAATAGCCCATGAAATGATAGATAGATCTATTGAAATTCGTAGACCGGCCTTGTCAAATGAGTTTTTACAAAAGGCTACCATTTACAGAGGTCAGCGCAATGAAAAAGAGGCTTTTAATTTTATAAAGAAGGCTTATCAAGAAAATAAAAACGATGATCTTGTACATTACCAATTAGTCATCGCCGCAGATGAATATTTCAAAGACAAAAAAACAATTATCAAATACTACGAGAACTTCATAAAAGCACACCCAAAAAGCTCATTTAAAGAAATGGCACAAGCCAGATTGAGCGATTTGAGAAAGATAGATTTTATGGAGGCTAAGGAATAGTAAACTAATTGTAAATTAGCACTATGATTTACAGGTTGTCCTTACTTGTGTTATTGATAGTTCTTTCGAGTTCTTGTATGAATGAGCAAGAAAGGCAACAACGTGCTTCAAAAATCGCACAACAACAGTTTGAAAAAGTAGATCTATCAAAACTTGATCAATATCCTTTATTTCCTAATTGTGATGAAATGTTAGATAATAAAGAATGTTTTTCTCGTGAACTGCATTCCCTTATTTATAAAAAGCTTGCGTCGTCAACAAACAAGATCGAGCTTATTAAACAGGATAGTATATCAATTTCTATAACGGTAACGAAAGAAGGTAACATCAAATATGATAGTCTAGTTACACATGCTCATCATGTAAATAGTGATCAAATCACCTTATTTCTATCAGAAGCATTAACCGAATTACCTCGTATCAATAGCGCCTTAAAAAAAGATATTCCAGTTTCATCAAGTTTTATTGTGCCAGTAGTGTTTGAACCTATTGAGGGTGAGTATTAAGAGATCGTCCTCGCCATGTAATTTTAAATAAACTCTTATAGGTTATTAATAAAACCAAAAACGGATAGGTAAAGTACACCGGTAGTAGCCACTTCCATTCTTTGTGACCTTTAAAATGATGATCGTAGATAAAGTTTGAGATGTAATCAGCTATTAGTTTCAGAAAATATATCGTTAGGAAAAGCTCTATTGAGATTAATTGCATCCATAAGAGAAATGGGGCTAATATAAACAACACACTCATGAACAATACTTGTACAGCAACAAGTTTATTCAGTATACTGCTGGTATGAGTTCCTTTTTGTGCCCATCTTGCACGTTGATTAATAGTGTTGTGAAGGGTCTGTACTGGTTCTGTGAAGACTAAGGCATCTTTATCTTTAATAAAATAACATCTTGCACTATCAACTTCACAACATTTCTCTAGTAGGAATATATCATCGCCACTAGAAATATGGTTATTTCCAGCATATCCATTTACTTGATAAAAAACTTCCTTGGTAAAGCTCATATTAGCTCCATTTGCAAGGAAAGGTTTTTTCCATCCATACGCACCTATTCCTGTTAATTGAAGGGCTTTCATTTCTAGTCTTTGCAACTGTTCATTCAGCGTATTTTTAGATCTGATTTCAACTGGGCCACTTACAAAATGAGCCTCAGGATAACTGTCGTAGAACTGTTTGTAAGATTGTAACCAATTTTTATGAGGAGTACAGTCTGCATCAATCGTTACTATATGTGAGAATTTACTTTTTGCTATTCCTTGTTCAATACAGTCCTTTTTACCGCTTGCTGATTGTTTTACGCGATTTAAATTAATCATATTTAATCGGGAAGAGAATTTATTGATAATAGATTCACTATGGTCTGTGGATTCATCATTAATAAAAATAAATTCTACGTCTAGACGATCTTTATTTAAATCAACTAAGGCGTTAAGGAGCTTCAATAGGTTTCCAGCTTCGTTACGGTAACAAATTAGCACACTAAAGCCAGTAGGTGGATTTAACTTTAATTTTTTGTGATTGAAATACCTTTCTGGCCGATAGGAGTGTGCCTCGAGAGAAAGACTTGTTATTATAAAAAAGTATCCTAAAACTACGACCAAGATTAGAACGATCATGCTTGTGCTAGTTTAAATGATTTAAAAGGTAATAAGGCACAACCGAGTAAAGTAGGTATAGCCGTATTAGTAAACCAAACTATAGTACTAGCGATTAATATTACCTCTTCTTGTTGTAATGTAGATTCAAAAACGATACTCGCAACCGTATACCTTACAGGAAGATCTAATAATTGTAAAACGGGAACAACAGAGACTAGTAGGTAGTAAAGGCCTATTTTTAACATTACATCAATGAGTTCAAAATCATAATTAAGCGCCCATAATACTATTATCCAATTACTTGCAAAAACTAAATATCTTAACAAGGAATAGCCTATAGTGATTACCAGCTGTGTTTGAGGAATGGTGCTAATTTGCAATTTTTTATCTATAAATCTTACAGAGAATAATCCTATTATGAGTATGCTTAAGACGAGTAAAATGAAATAAATATCTTGCTTGTCATTTATGCTTGATAGGGTAATTATTGATGCAATTCCAAACGTAGAGGTGACAACCATTTGACTAAAATTGGCCCAAAACACTTTGCTAACCACGTTTTTTCTATGTGCTTTGGAAAAAAAAAGTGATTTGAGTGCAAACTCTCCCAACCTAAAAGGAGTGATAAAACTTGCTGCTTGACTGGTTAAGTTTTGTAGTACGCTTTCGCGAAAGCGTAATTCATAAAACTCTTTTACAAGGTATTGCCACTTGCGACTCTCGATAAGCCAACTAATTAAGCTTATTGCAATCATAAGAATAATCCAACTTATCATTTCCAGACTTATGGAGTCTATAAACCATTTAAAATTCATGGAGCGGTCCTTCCATGTAAAGTAGATCCATACAATACTTATTAAAAAGACAGCCGTTTTTAAAAGGATGCTTAGTAATTGTTTAGTTTTGTAGGATAAGGAGATCATGATCGCAAATTACGACAAAACCGAGAAGATAATATTAGGGATTGACCCAGGAACTGCTATAATGGGTTTTGGAGTGATAAAGGTGGTGGGAAACAAGATGAGTTTTGTTCAAATGAACGAGCTTGATATGCGGAAAATAAAGGATCCTTATATCAAGCTAAGAAAAATATTTGAGCGCACGATCGAACTTATTGATACCTTCAATCCAGATGAAATAGCGCTAGAAGCACCATTCTTCGGTAAAAACGTTCAATCAATGCTCAAACTAGGTAGAGCTCAAGGCGTAGCTATGGCTGCAGGTTTATCTAGAGATATTCCTGTTGTAGAATATGCTCCATTACGTATTAAACAGGCTATTACAGGAAGAGGTCAGGCTAGTAAAGAACAAGTGGCTCGCATGTTGCAAAGTCTTCTGGGATTAAAGGAACTTCCTAAAAATTTAGACAGTACTGATGGGCTGGCAGCAGCCGTTTGTCATTTCTATAATAGTGGAAAACCCCAAGTAAGCAAGAGTTATTCTGGTTGGGCTTCTTTTGTGAAGCAAAATGAAAAACGCATCAAGAAATGAGATACCTAACAGCTTTATTTTTCTTAATTTCTACAATTGCATTAGCTCAGAATGATCAAATTCAGGATGCATTAAAGAAATACAATGATGACACTGTGCCCTATATTACAGTTGACACATTATCCAACAATTTGAGCGATTATATCCTTTTAGATACGAGAACACGTGCGGAATTTGAAGTGAGTCACTTACCGAATGCGATTTGGGTAGGTCAATTTTTTAAATCTTCACGAATTGAGAATTTAGATAAATCTCAAAAGGTGGTAGTTTATTGTTCAATAGGGGTAAGGTCAGAGAATTACGGTGAAAAACTCCTAGAACAAGGGTTTAAGACCGTCTATAATTTGCAAGGAGGCTTGTTTACGTGGTTTGATACTGGTTATAAAGTTGTGGATTTAAATGGGAACACTACCCATAAAGTTCATACATACAGCAAGAAATGGTCGGATTATATTAAGAATGGGGATAAGGTGTATTAGTCTATTTTTACCTTTAACTTATATAATTCACCAGGACTATTTGCTTCTTCATCTCCTAGTTTGATACTTACCGCTTCACTTGTAAGATAGTAAATGTCGTATTTCTCATTAGAGTCGTAATAGGTTATAGCTTCAACTTGTGCTCCTTCTAAAGGTAGGTTGTATCTATCCAAAATCGTATAGCCTTTTTGATCTATTTTAATGAATGTAACAAACGCCTCTAAATTTGAATTATAACCGCAAAGGGTAATTGTGCCTTGATTGTTGGTAGTAGCACCCGTAATAAGACCATTGATAGCTAAAGTATGAGTTGCTTTTAATGATGACGAGGTAACCTCAAGCGGTACGTTGTAAACATTTGTAGTAAAGTTTTTCCAATCTTTGGAAAACAAGAGCAATTTGTCTTGAACATATACGATTGCTTCTGCATCAAAAGGATGCTGTTGATTTCTTATGCTAAAATCGTTTTGATCTATATATTCAATATGTAGATTATCAGAAACAGCTTCGCTATTTTCTATATCAGATATGTTTATCTGATAAATGGTAAGGTCTTTTCTGTTACCAGCATTGTTACCTATATCTGCAATATATACGTGGTTTTCAGAGTTAGAAATGTCTTCCCAATCATAATTGTTTATGTTTTGGTAGGTGGTTTTATTGAGAATCCGACCAGTAGTGTCAATTTTAAAAAGTGACGGTGTATCACCCGAATCGTTATGGGTATACAGTTGTTTGTTATGAGCTATTATACCTGAACTTTCATTGATGGATGAAGGTAAAATTCCTATAGTAGTAAATATATACCTTGTGCCATTCTCATGAGAGTAAGAGCTGGAAGTATGTACTTTTGAGCAATTACAAATCAGTGTGAGAGTAATAATTAGGAATAATTTCTTCATGATATAAAGATAATTGTAAAGCACAAAAAAACCGCTTAGATTACTAAGCGGTTTTGATTGTATAAAGATCTCTTTAATTAAGAAAGAGAAACTCTTTTAAATCCTACTACTTCAGCACCTTTAGATTCCACGTACTGAGCAACAGTCTTTTTGTCATCCATGATAAAATCTTGGTCTAGAAGAGCTTGCTCCTTGTCAAGAGTTGAATTGTCTGAAATGTAACGATCGATCTTTCCAGGAATAATTCTATCCCAAATAGCCTCAGGCTTGCCTTCTGCAGCAAGTTCGTCTTCAAAACGTTTCTTAGCAGCAGCGATAGCATCGTCAGTAAGTTGTGCTCTAGAAATAAATTCTGGAACATTTTTTTGTGGCTTACCTAAACGACCTAATTCAATATTATCTTTTTCTATAGCAGCAATACGAGCTTCAGTTTCTGCCTTTACAAACTCAGGATCAAAATCCTTGTAAGATAAAGTAGTAGCACCCATTGAAGCTACCTGCATTGATACGTTTTTAGCAACTTCTTCTTTGTTATCGCTATTTGTAGAAAGACCAGTTACAGCACCAATTTTCCCACCATGAACATAAGAACCGATAAATGGAGCTTCAAAAACTTCAAAGCTGCCTATTTCGATTTTTTCACCGATTACACCAGTTTGTTCGATAAGCTTTTCTTCAACACTCATTCCATCAAAATCTGCTTTAAGAAACTCGTCTTTAGAGTTGTAATTTAAAGCGATATCAACGAATTGATTAGCTAGTTCTTTGTATGAATCGTTCTTTGCAACAAAGTCAGTTTCACAGTTTAAAGAAATAAGAACAGCTCTATTGTTATCATCATTAACTTTAGCAACAACAAGTCCTTCAGAAGAATCACGGTCTGCACGCTTTGCAGCTACTTTTTGACCTTTTTTTCTAAGGATTTCAATTGCTTTATCAAAGTCACCTTCGGCTTCAACAAGGGCCTTTTTACAGTCCATCATTCCAGCTCCGGTAGCTTTTCTTAACTTACCTACGTCTGCAGCACTAATTTTAGACATGATTGTGTGTTTTTAAATGTTTATTCTTCTTCTTCGTTTGAAGCTTCTTTTTTAGCAGCTTTTGGAGATGGTTGCTCTGCGTTCTTCTCCTTTTTGCGATCTTCTAAACCAGCTTTGATAGCATCGGCAGCAGCTTTAACAACTATATCTACAGATTTTGATGCATCATCGTTTGCAGGAATAACGTAATCGATATTACGTGGATTTGCATTAGTATCAACCATTGCAAAAATTGGAATTCCTAATTTAAGAGCTTCTTTTACTGCGATGTGTTCACGTACTGTGTCAACAATAAATAAAGCAGCAGGCATACGAGTCATGTCTACAATAGAACCTAAGTTCTTTTCTAGCTTATCACGCATACGGTCTACTTGTAAACGCTCTTTTTTAGATAATGTCTCATAGCGACCATCTTTTTTCATGCGGTCTACAAGAGCCATTTTCTTAACGGCTTTTCTAATAGTTACAAAGTTAGTAAGCATTCCACCTGGCCATCTTTCTGTGATGTAAGGCATGTTTGCTTCACCAGCATGCTTTGCAACGATATCTTTAGCTTGCTTTTTAGTAGCAACAAAAAGAACTTTACGACCAGATGCAGCGATCTTACGCAATGCTTCACATGCTTCATCTAGCTTTGCAGCTGTTTTGTAAAGGTTAATGATGTGGATACCATTACGCTCCATGTAGATGTACGGAGCCATGTTTGGGTCCCACTTACGGGTAAGGTGTCCAAAGTGTACACCAGCGTCAAGTAACGACTTGACTTCAACTTGATTTGCCATATTAATTTAGTTTACGTTCTGTCAGATAGCAATGAACTAGTGGTCTTGAAAATGAATCAATCGCCTATTTCATTTAGATGCTAAACTACGCTCTGGTGGCAACCAGGCTTGACAGCAAATTATTGAAAATAAAAAAAGAACAAATCCCACTTGAAAAACAAGTGGGATGAGTATTTGTTGATTAACGTTTAGAGAACTGGAATTTCTTTCTTGCTTTCTTCTGACCGAATTTCTTACGTTCTACCATTCTTGGGTCACGAGTAAGAAGTCCTTCAGGTTTAAGCGCAGTTCTATTTTCTGCATCTATTTCTACAAGTGCTCTTGAAATAGCTAGACGAACAGCTTCTGCTTGTCCAGTGATTCCACCACCATTTACATTTACGTTTACATCGTATTTGTCAACGTTCTCTGTAAGAGAAAATGGTTGCTTTACCTTGTACTGTAAAGGTGCAGTGGTAAAGTATGCATTTAATTCTTTGTTGTTAACAGTGATGTTACCAGAACCTTCATTAAGGTAAACTCTCGCAACAGCTGTTTTTCTTCTACCTATTTTGTGTAACGTATCCATATTACTTTACCTCGTTAAGATTAATAGTTTTAGGTTGCTGAGCTTCATGACCGTGCTCTGCACCAGAATATACTTTAAGGTTGCGGAAAATCGCACTACCTAATTTATTTTTAGGTAACATACCTTTTATCGCCTTCTCTACTACACGACTTGGATCTTTATCATAAAGTTCCTGTGCAGTTAAAGAGCGCTGTCCACCTGGATATCCAGTGTGTCTAATGTAAGTCTTCTGGCTCCATTTGTTACCGCTTAACTTTACTTTGTCTGCGTTTATGATAATCACGTTATCACCGCAATCTACGTGAGGAGTAAAGTCTGTCTTGTATTTTCCTCTTAAAAACTTTGCAGCAATTGACGACATACGTCCTAATGGCTGGTCTGCCGCATCTATAAGTACCCATTCTTTATTGACTGTAGCACTGTTTGCTGATATCGTTTTGTAACTTAAAGTATTCACTATGAAACTGTTTTAATTCTCTATTACGATTTTTTCTAACTAAAATCGGAGTGCAAAAGTAATATTTATATTTAGATTGACAAGCAGCTCTTTAAAATATTTTTACTAATTCTTATCTTTTATTGCACTTTGCCTTTGAGCTAAATTATTTTTTTGAAGGTTACTCTAGTAATTTTTGGTGATTACGCTTTCGCGAAAGCGTTGTAAACACTATTACTCGACAACTTCTACGCCTTTCCAAAATGCCACGTAGCCTTCTATATCTTTAGCAGCGTGTTTTGTTTCAGGGTAATACCAGGCAGCATCGTTATTTTGTTTTCCATCCACGTCAATGCTGTAATAACTTGCAACACCTTTCCAAGGGCAATTTGTTTGTGTGTTACTTTCTTTAAAAAATTCCTTTTTAATTGAATTAGGAGGAAAGTAATGATTGTTTTCTATAACTAGAGTTTTATCACTCTCAGCAATAACAGTGTTGTTCCAAATAGCTTTCATGATTTAATTTTTTATAAATAAATAGTTTTTGAACAATTGGTCGTTATCTTCATAAATTTCTTTAATCTTTAGACCTGCCTGCTGCGCTAGCCACTCTACCGTACGATCATCGTATTTTTGTGATATCTCTGTGTGAATAGTTTCCCATTTATCAAAATTGATATCTAATTCTATAGTGTTTATCTTAACCGTACAAGGTTGTGTGGCTAATAAGAAACTTTTAGCAGTCCCTGTTTCTGGATCATAGGATTCCCAGTGTTCAAAAGTGTCTACAGGGAAATTGGCATCCATTTCCTTGTTGATTCTATGTAGTAGGTTCCTGTTGAATTCTTGGGTGACTCCTGTTTCATCTGAGTACGCATTTTGAATGGTAAGAGGATCTTTCTTTTGGTCAAACCCCATGAATAGATAGTCCTTATCACTCATACTGTTCTGGATTTGCTCTAGAAATTTAATAGCTTCTGGATGTTCCAGATTTCCAATATTAGAACCTAAAACGATGATTAACTTTGGTCTGTTATTGTAGGAAGCGAGTTTGTCTAATACGCTAAAATACCTTCCTTGCTCTCCTTGCACATCCATATCTGGCCATAAATCTTTAATACTGCTGGTGAGTTCGTCTATGGAGTGTTGCGATATATCAATAGGTATGTAAGTGAAATTTGCCTTACGGTCATTTAGGTGCTTAAGTAAAACCTTAGTCTTTTTACCGTCACCAGCTCCTAATTCAATAAGGTCTATTCCCTTCTCATCTATAGCGATTTGTGCAAGAGCATCTTTATGCTGGTCTATTATATTGTATTCGGCCTGAGTTAAATAATACTCCGGTAGGGCCATGATTTTTTGAAAAAGTACATCTCCTTTTTCATCATAAATGTATCTCGAGCTTAAGTATTTGGGGTAAGCTGTTAATCCTTCTTTTACGTGTTCTTGAAATTCTTTTTGAAAACGTTCTTGTTTTGTCATATCGATTGGGCCAGTCTAAGGCCAGTAAATTGCCATCTAAGTGGTGCGTGAAAAAAATTACGGTAAGTTAAACGGGCATGATGATCAGGTGTAGCGATAGAATAACCGCGTAGCACTTTTTGATTCACCATGAATTTACCGTTGTACTCACCAATTGCTCCTGGTGGTTTTTGATAATTGGGATAGGGAAGATAGGCGCTTTCAGTCCACTCCCATCTTTTGCCAAAATTGAAGTTAGGTGCTGCAATTTCCCATTCAAATTCTGTAGGTACTCTTTTTTTGCACCATTGAGCAAATGCAAATGCTTCAAAGTAACTTATGTGCGTTACTATAGCTTTAGGATCAATGTTTTGAACACCATTAAGCGTGTAATGTTTCCACTGGTTGTTTTCATTGAACCAATACTGTGGTGCACAAATGTTGTTTTTTTGAACCCAATCCCAGCCTTCGGTGTGCCAAAGTAAGACTTGATTATACCCATTGTCATTTATAAATTCGAGCCATTCGCCATTCGTAACTAATTTGTTAGAAATTGAATAGGGCTCAACATAAACTTTATGTTGTGGTTTTTCATTGTCGTAGGAAAAACCTTCATTGGAATGGCCTATCTTATAAATACCTTCTGGGACTTCAATCCATTCCTGGTTTTGAGGCTCTACAAGGGCATCTATAGCATCAATATCATAAACAGGAAGTAAAGGGTTATTACCTAATATGTATTTGATATCGGTAAGTAATAATTCCTGATGTTGTTTTTCATGATGAATTCCTATCTCTATGATCTCTGTGTGCTCCTTAGTTAAGGTTTGATTTAAAAACTCATTCATATGATTAGTCACATAGGAACGGTATTTATAAATATCTTCAACACATGGTCTAGATAGGTTTCCTCTATCCGTACGAACTACTCTTTTCCCTACGCTTTCGTAATAACTATTAAATACGTAAGCGTAGTGATCATGAAACCTTTTGTATCCCTTATAAAATTTAGACAATACAAATTCTTCAAAAAACCAAGTAGTATGTCCTAGATGCCATTTAGGTGGCGATACGTCAACAATAGGTTGAACCACATAGTCTTCAGTTTTTAAAGGCCTACATATGTTCTCGGTTTGTTGTCTAGTAGATAGAAATAGTTCTTTGAGTTCGGACATCGACTCAAATTTATAACCTTTTTTGAATTAAGATACTCAAGGTGCTTTTTTTATGAATACCTTATGAAGTAGGCTAGTACATTATTTTCCTGAATTTTTAAAAATCAGGACTACCACGGTAACAAAGATTGCTATAATCAGAATGTATAGCACCATTAAAAAAGATTGAGGTGTTAATCTTGAATTACGCTCTAGTTCCAGTTGAGCCTCTTTGGCTTCTCTTCTTTTATCTATTTCCCTTTGTTCGGCTTCACGTTTTTTTATTTGGAGATATCTAGAGGTGTTCTTGGGTTCAAATTCTCGTTCCTTGGCTTCGTTTAAATTGATGCTTAAGGGTGTTCCAGATAATTTTCCAGTTATTGGATAAACTACAAAATGTCCCGAAGCTGGCATGTAATTTTCTTTGGACCTGTGAATTTGTCTATAGATTAATTCTCCGCCTGGTTGGTCATACATCTCTATCATGTATTTATACAAATTAGGATGTGACCGCCATTCTAGAATAGCCAGCGTCGAGTCCTTGTGCGGCTTTATTTTAAGATCAAATACATATAAAGTCTTAGAATGTTTGTATTGTGTATTGTCAATACTTCTGTAGTTTTCAAAGGGATCGGTTAATGTGCCCTGAGCACTTATAAGTTGGCATAATCCTAAAAAGAATAGGCTATACAGAAACGACACCTTTAATGGCTGGGTGAGGATCGTAATTTTCAAGAGTAAAGTCTTCGTATTTGAAGTCAAAAATATCAGTAATTTCTGGATTTAACTTCATGACAGGTAATTTTCTAGGTTCTCTAGTAAGTTGTAATTTAACTTGATCCATTAGGTTGTGGTATATATGAACATCACCAAATGTGTGAACAAAATCACCGTATTCAAATCCACACACTTGCGCAACCATCATAGTAAGTAAGGCGTAACTAGCTATATTAAAGGGAACACCTAAGAAAACATCGGCGCTGCGTTGATAAAGTTGACAGCTCAACTTATTATCGGCTACATAAAATTGAAAAAAAGCATGGCATGGTGGTAATGCAGCTTTTCCATTGGCTACATTTTCTGAAAAGCTTACGCTAGTGTCTGGCATAACGCTAGGATTCCAGGCGCTTACCATCATACGGCGACTGTTGGGATTTGTTTTTAAAGTATGGATAACATCCTTTATTTGATCAATGCCTTCACTATTCCAGTTGCGCCATTGATGACCATAAACCGGACCTAGGTCACCATTCTCATCGGCCCATTCATTCCAAATACGTACATTGTTTTCCTTGAGAAAGGCAATATTTGTGTCTCCAGAAAGTAACCACAGCAGTTCGTAAATTATTGATTTAAGATGTACTTTTTTGGTTGTTACTAACGGGAAGCCTTCTTGAAGATTAAATCGAAGCTGATGTCCAAAAATACTGCGAGTTCCAGTTCCGGTGCGATCTCCTTTGTCTATACCTTGGTCTAAAATTAATTGCAGTAAGTCGTGATATTGCTTCATATATGAAAATGTTATTGTGTAAAATTACTACTAGTTATATTTCGCTTTCGCGAAAGCGAAATACCAACAATCAAATATAAAGACAACTAATTAATTGTGGTTTTAACCAGCAGAGGAATTTCTTAACTCTGGGAAAAAACTGTGAGCCCATGCAATTGCTTTATCTAAAGAATCAAAAAAACCAAAGGATCCTGAATATAGAGTTTGTTCAATTGTAGCCTGAATTTTTTGCTCTTTGGTGTGACCTACAATTGCAATACCTATTAATTTTTTCGGATTAACTAGTTTGTACACTTTTGGGTCAACGGAATAGCCGAATTTTCGGTTTGAGATGAAAATTACTTTTTTATCCTTATAAGACTCATTAACATCCGTAAGCATGCGCATCGCTAGCTCAGTATCTACGGTAGCGCCTTCATGAACTTTGCCAATGACGTAGTTGTCGTAGCAGAGCAACTCGGCATTAGGGTATTCATATTTTTTGAAATAATTTGTAGACGTCATTGTTTTAAACTCGTCTGCAAATTTATACAAATTATTAAGGAAATGTTAAGGTGTAGCTAAAATTAGTGTTAATTAACCGTAAAGCATTCCGGCTATGGTTGCAGTAAGTAGTGCTGCGCAAGTTCCGCCTATCAATGCTTTGATTCCGAATTTAGCTAAAGTTGCTCTTTGACTAGGAGCAAGTACGCCTATTCCACCTATTTGAATTCCAATCGAAGCAAAATTTGCAAATCCACATAAGGCATAGGTAGCGATAATGATTGATTTAGGGTGTGCGATTTTACCGGCTTCTTTGAGATCTTTCAATGAACCATATGCAATGAACTCATTAAGTATTGTTTTTTCACCAAGTAGTTGTCCTATCAATACAATATCGTCACTATGAACTCCAATTATCCATGCTACTGGGGCAAAAATGTTCCCTAATATATACTGCATTGATAAATTCTCGTATTGACCGTTAGTGTAATCGTTAATTACCACATTAAGTCCTGTCCATTCACCTATTAAATCGCCTAATGTCCAGTTTACAACGGCGATAAGTGCTGTAAATACTAATAACATAGCACCTACATTAACAGCTAACTTTAAACCATCGGTAGTACCTCGAGAAATAGCATCTAGTATATTAGTACCTATTTTATCTTTAGATACTTTTAATGATCGATCAATTTTTTCAGGATTAGTTTCAGGAAATAACATTTTGGCTATTACAATTGCTGCTGGGGCACTCATGATAGATGCTGTGAGTAATTGTTTTGTAAAAAACACTTCTTGTTCTGGATCTCCTTGTCCCAAAAATCCTATGAAAGCTGCAAGTACACCACCGGCAATGGTTGCCATACCACCTACCATTAAACACAGTATTTCTGACTTAGTCATTTTTTCTAAGTACGGTTTAACGACAAGAGGAGCTTCGGTTTGTCCAATAAAAATATTTGCTGCGGCAGCAAGTGATTCTGCTCCACTTAGTCTCATTGTTTTACTCATTACCCATGCAAATACAAATACCACTTTTTGTTAAATACCTAGGTAGTACATGAGTGATGTAAAAGCTGAAAAGAATACTATGGTAGGTAGAACTTTAAATGCAAAGATGTAACCCCATGATTGTTTATCGTCAACAAAACTCCCAAAAACAAACTCAGCACCAGCCTCACTAACGTTAAGAAATTTTACTACACCGGTAGATATTGCATCAAATATGATAGCTACTGTTTCAAAGTTAAGTACTGCAATGGCAAATAATATTTGCAAGGCGAGACCTATCCCTACTAGTTTCCAATCTATTTGTTTGCGATTGGAACTTAATAAAAAGCAGATTCCAATTATAAAAATCATACCTATAAGTCCGCGATAGAGACTTTCAAATGTTATCCCAAAAGCCTTAGTGGATTCAAATGCTGCGGTGGTACTTTCCGTTTGAGCAAGTCCAAAAACGGGTGTCAAAAACAATAAAATAGGTAAAACGTATTTAAGTTTTGCTGTTAGAGCTGTCATGTGGTGATTGGATTATCGTTTTGAGATCTCGTCTCTTATTTGTGCTGCCAATTCGTAGTCTTCTCTTGAAACAGCATCGCCTAGCATTTTATTAAGTTCTTTTAAGCTGTAATTGCTATAATCTTCTTTTGTATCTGTTGTAGAGCTCATCAATTCTTCAACAACCTCATCACTGTCTACAGGATCTTGAGATAATTCTTTGTCTGGTGTAATGTTTTGTTGAATCCCTGCTTCATCTAATATGTTTTCATAAGTAAAAACAGGAGCTTTAAAACGTACTGCAAGTGCTATGGCATCACTAGTTCTTGCGTCAATTATTTCTTCTATCTTATCTCTTTCGCAGATTAAACTACTGTAAAAAACACCATCGACTAGCTTGTGTATAATTACTTGTTTTACAACAATGCTATAACGTTCGGCAAAGTTTTTAAATAAATCATGAGTAAGTGGTCTGGGTGGACTTAATTCCTTTTCCAGTGCTATGGCAATACTTTGTGCTTCAAAAGCTCCTATGACAATAGGTAATTGTCTAGTGCCATCTACTTCCTTTAATACGAGTGCATAAGCGCCATTTTGTGTTTGGCTGTAAGATATTCCTCGTATGCTAAGTCGTTTTAGACTCATAAATTTATTTCATGAATTAAAAAAGCTGTGCAAAAATGAGGTTTTTCTCCTTTTGCACAGCCTTAAATCTAAGATTTTCTTAAGAAATAATCTAGAAATTATGAATTTGCTGCTTTAAAAGCCTTTAATTTCTCAATTAGAGCAGGTACAACTTCAAAAGCATCACCTACAACACCATAATCAGCAGCTTTAAAGAAAGGTGCTTCTGGGTCTGTATTAATAACAACTTTAGTTTTTGAAGCGTTAATACCAGCTAGGTGTTGTATCGCACCAGAAATTCCAATTGCGATGTATAGGTTTGTAGCAACTGGCTTACCAGTTTGTCCTACGTGTTCACCATGAGGTCTCCATCCCATATCAGATACAGGTTTTGAACAAGCCGTAGCGGCTCCTAGAACTTCTGCAAGTTCTTCAATCATTCCCCAATTTTCTGGACCTTTAAGACCACGACCTGCACTTACTACGATTTCTGCATCTGCGATACTTACTTTATCTGTAGCTTTATCTACAGACTGCACGTGCACCTTAAGATCTGATTCTTCAATTTGAGTAGCAAGTTCGTTTACTGTACACTCAACTGCATTCTCTTTAAGACCATAAGCATTTTGAGAAAGTCCTACCAGTTTAACATCGGTAGTGATTTCTGTATTGGCAAATGCTTTGTTTGTAAAAACACTACGCTTTACTGTAAATGGAGAGCTACTAGATGGTAATCCTACTACATTAGTAACGTATCCCGCTTCAAGAGCTACGCTTAATAGAGATCCTAGGTATTTTGAATTTGCACTAGAGCTTATAACTACTACTTGAGCATTTTCTGCTTTAGCAGCTTGTGCAATAGCCTTGGCATAAGCGCCTGCATTAAATTTTTCTAGAGAGCTGTTTGTTGCATTGTGTAATCTATTCACTCCATAAGTTCCTAGATCACCAGCGCCGTTTGCATGAAATGCAACTGCAGCAACATCCGTACCTAGCATGTCTGCAATACCTTTTGCATAGCTAGCCACTTCGTATGCATTTTTCTTGAATGCACCGTTTTCTGATTCTGTATATACTAAAACTGACATATGTGTTGTGTTTAAAGTTTGTGGTAATTACGCTTTCGCGAAAGCGTAAACTCTACCACATTAATGTTTTATTTAAATAGCTTTTGCCTCGTTGTGTAAAAGGTCGATAAGCTGGTCTAGATTGTCTGCATCTACTAACTTTACATCACCTTTAGGAGCTGGTTTTTCAAATGAAACAGTTTTTGTTTCTTCTGAATCTTGAGCAGCTGGCTTTACATTTAAAGGCTTTTTACGAGCCATCATAATTCCTCTCATGTTAGGAATACGTAAGTCGCTTTCTTCTACTAATCCTTTCTGACCACCTATAACTAAAGGAAGTGTAGTGGTTACCGTTTCTTTACCACCATCGATTTCACGTATTGCAGTAGCGTTATTCCCATCGATTTCTAAAGAGATACAAGTATTTACAAAACTAGCACCTGTCATTGCAGCAACCATTCCAGGAACCATACCACCGTTATAGTCGATCGATTCACGTCCTCCTATAACTAGATCATAACCACCTTCTTTAACTACTGCCGCAAGCTCTTGAGCTACAGAATAACCATCGGTTGCAGGAGCATCTACTCTAATTGCAGTATCGGCACCTATGGCAAGTGCTTTTCTTAAGGTAGGTTCTACCTCGGCACCACCTACTGTTACAACCTCAACACTTGCGCCTTGTTTTTCTTTAAACCACATGGCACGAGTAAGACCGAACTCATCGTTGGGATTAATTACAAATTGTACACCGTTAGTGTCAAATTTTGAATCGTTATCGGTAAAATTAATTTTTGAAGTCGTGTCTGGAACATGACTTATACAAACTAAAATCTTCATATTTATATGCTTTTATCGTCTTTTTCAAACGTTTGCGAAATTACGATAAAATCAGCAAAAAAACTATGCGTGCATAATAAATTTTTATAAAAAAATGGAATTTTAACTTGAATTGAAGGTAGTAGTGCTTCAAATATACGCTATTCTCAAACGTTGTAGTCTGTAAGGATCGAAAATATCAAATATTTTATAACGCTTTTTAGCATTTTTATTGATAGTAGTGCTTTATTTTTGTTGTCCTTATTGTTAAAACAGTTCTATGAAAACAATACAATTCCGTGAGGCCGTTTGTGAGGCCATGAGTGAAGAGATGAGACGTGATGAGTCTATCTATTTAATGGGTGAAGAAGTGGCAGAATACAATGGTGCTTACAAGGCATCAAAAGGAATGTTGGATGAGTTTGGTCCTAAACGTGTTATTGATACACCAATTTCTGAGTTAGGTTTTGCAGGAGTAGGAGTAGGGTCTACCATGACGGGTAATCGTCCTATTATTGAGTTTATGACGTTCAATTTCTCTCTGGTAGGTATTGATCAAATTATCAACAATGCTGCAAAAATCCGTCAGATGTCAGGTGGACAAATTAAATGTCCAATCGTTTTTCGTGGACCTACAGCTAGTGCCGGACAACTTGCTGCGACTCACTCACAAGCTTTTGAAAGCTGGTTTGCAAACTGTCCAGGGCTTAAAGTAGTTGTACCGTCAAATCCTTATGACGCCAAAGGTTTATTGAAGGCTGCAATTCGAGATGATGATCCAGTAATTTTCATGGAATCTGAGCAAATGTATGGTGATAAAGGTGAGGTGCCAGAGGATGAATATGTATTACCACTAGGTGTTGCTGATATAAAAAGAGAAGGAAACGATGTTACGATAGTTTCATTCGGAAAAATTATTAAAGAAGCATATACAGCAGCAGAAGAGCTTGAGAAGGATGGTATTTCTTGTGAAATCATAGACCTAAGAACAGTGAGACCATATGATAAAGAAGCGATTCTTGAATCAGTAAAGAAAACGAATAGATTGGTTATTCTTGAGGAAGCATGGCCATTTGGAAATGTATCTACTGAGATCTCGCACATGGTTCAAGCTGAAGCATTTGATTACTTAGATGCTCCTATTTATAAAATTAATACTCAGGACACTCCTGCACCCTATTCGCCAGTACTTTTAAAGGAATGGTTACCTAATCACCAGGATGTGATAGAAGGTGTCAAAAAAGTGATGTATAGAAAATAGATTTCTATAACATAAAGAGTTTATAACCCAGCTTTCTGGCTGGGTTTTTATTTGTCTATTAAGTAACCATTCATAATTCCTCCATTTCTTAACCTGATTATTTGACCTTCATCAACAAATAGAGGCATGGTGGAAGCTTCTGCATTGCCAGAATTACTATTATTTGTTCCTGTATTGGTAACAAAGGATCCGTCAATTTCAATTTCATTTATAGGGTTAGTGTTGGTTTGATTGGAAGTTAGATAAACGAATACCTTGTTTGCAGGAACAGTATACGACGTATTTGCATAGATAGGTACTATAGTGGCATCTACTAAAAAACCATTGATTACACAATTACCTAACGCGTAATCTTGTTGTCCTATGATAATAGGATTATTAAATGTCGGAAATCCGTAGGTAGCTCGAGTGTTGCTTATTAACGTATAAGATAAGGATTGTGAAAAATCAAATGCTTGTAAAGTAAGGGCGGCATTCCCGCGATAAACAGAGGTAATATATAAATTTTTTCCAGTAGGAACTGTATAGCTGCCTAAGCTCAAGTTTACAGTAATTGGTTGTAGTTCGTTCATTCCATCTGGGAATTTGGGATTTAAATATGTTTTTAAGATACCTTCATTTTCTCCTTGAATTAGCTTTCTCCAGCCACTACCATGATCATAATACCAATAACCTTTTGTAACAGATCCGTTACCTGTTATGTATATCATCATACCATCTTGGTTTGAAGTTACGGTAGTTGGAAATTCATCATTTTTCGGTAGTAAAATACCGTTGTATTCAGCAGTTGTTCCTGCTGCAATTTCAAGATTTGCATTAGGACTTGTGGTGTTTATACCAACCTGACTTAGGCATACGGTATTAATAATTAAAAACAATGAAATAAGTAAGTTTTTCATGAGAATTGGTTTCTCGTTTATGGGTTTTTAAATTAAAAGGTTAACACTTCGTGATTAAAAAGTAATAGACTTATAACTTCACTTACTTATATTCGTTTCTTCTATTATATAATTTGACACCTATCCCACTTGTCATGGAAAAATTACCTACCTGTTTATTGAGAAGTCTCCATTTATTACTGTTTTCCATTTTTATATGTTCTTATTATTCCATGGCTCAAACTAAAGTAGGTGGAGTAGTTTATGATGATCTTGGAGAAACAGTTGCATTTGCAAATGTGGTGTTTCCAAATTCCAGTGAAGGTACCATCACTAATGACAACGGAAGATTTTACCTACAATCTGATAATTCATTTGACAGTATAGAAGTATCCTTTATCGGTTATAAGACCCAAGTTATAAAACTTAATGCTAAAGTTTCCCTAGATTTAACTATCACTTTGGAAACTGAAACAGCTTCGTTAGATGAAGTGGTTGTATACACTGGTAAAACTTCAAAAAAAAACAATCCTGCCATAGATATTTTGAGAAAAGTATGGGAGAATAGACGAAAGAATGGTCTAGCTCAATTTAAGCAGTATCAATATGATAAATACGAGAAATTAGAATTTGACATGAACACTATCGATAGTGCTATGATTAATTCTAAGCTTTTTAGAGGGATGGAGTTTATTTTTGATTATGCAGATACAAGTAGGGTTACAGGTAAAACTTACTTGCCTATTTTTATTAATGAGTCACTGGCTAAGGTATACGGAGATAATCAATTAAATAAAAAAAAGGAAGATGTCAAGGCTAATAAAAACTCAGGTTTTTCAAACAATCAAACTATAATCGCATTTGTAAAAGATCTGTACAATGATATAGATGTCTACGATAGATATTTAAAATTCTTTGATAAGAGCTTTGCTAGTCCAGTAGGTAAAGCTGGTATTGATACTTATAATTATGTCTTGAGAGATACCGCTTTAGTTGATGGTGTCGAATCTTATAATATTATCTACTATCCTCGACGTAAAAATGAACTTACTTTTAAAGGTGACTTTTGGGTGGCTGCAGAATCCTATGCTATCAAAGAAATAAATATGCAAGCCACTAAAAGTGCTAATATTAATTGGGTAAAAGAGATTTATATAGAGCAAGAATTTGACGTTCTCAATGACAGTTTATTCTTAATCACCAGAGATTATTTCATGAGTGATTTTGCACTCAATAAAAAAGAAAAATCCAAGGGTATTTACGGTAAGCGCACTACCCTTTATGATAATTATCAATTTGATATTGAAAAACCAGCAGACTTTTACAAGCGTAGGGTCAATGATTTTGATCCAGAAGTTTATAACCGTGACGAGGCGTATTGGGATCAAAATAGATTGGAAAAACTCAATAAAGACGAGAAACAAATTTATGTAATGCTGGACACGCTTAAAAAGAATAAGAAATTTAAGCGACTGTACAATTTAGGGACCATACTCGCATCTGGTTATTATGAAATGGATGGTTATGATATTGGGCCTATATTTTCAATCTTTGGATTTAACGATGTTGAAGGGTTAAGACTAAGAGCTGGTGGAAGGACCTTTTTTACTTCCAATGACCCGTGGCGTATTGAAGGATATACCGCCTATGGATTTAGAGACGACAAGTTTAAATATGGGATTTCTGGAAAAGCGTTATTAGACAAGCGTAGCAGGCTTACTGTGTACGCAGGAAATAGAAGAGATGTAGAACAACTAGGAGCGAGTTTAACAAATACAAACGACGTACTAGGTCGCAGTCTAGCCTCAAGCGCACTGATAAGTGCAGGTAACAATAACAGATTATCCAACATTAACTTAAGTACCGTAGGTGTAAGTTTTGAACCGGTTTATAATTTTGAGGTTAGATTAAACGGTAGCTATAGGACCATAGAAACTGCCAATCCAGGAGTTTTCAGTTTGGATTATTTGGATCCTGACACTGGTGAGGTATCAGGTGAAGTAAAACAATCTGCAATAACATTAACCACCACTTACACGCCTGGTAGAAAAATGTCTAATTATGGAGTTGATAGAACATTAATAAATGAGGGCGCATATCCCATTCTGTATATGAATTATACCAAAGGGATTAAAGATCTTTTGAATAGTGACTTTAATTATGATAAGTTTTCTTTTTATTACTCTCACCCATTTCAAATAGGTGCTTTTGGACGATTGACCGCTCGGGTTGAAGCTGGTAAAACTTTTGGAACCGTTCCATTATCCTTACTTAATGTAGTTCCAGGAAATCAAACTTATTTTAATATACAAGGGACATTCAATACGATGGATTTCTACGAGTTCGTTACAGATCAATACGCCACTATACATTTAGATCATAATTTCAATGGTCGTTTGTTTTCTCGTATACCAGGATTAAGAGATTTACAGCTTAGAGAGCTGGTAGGTATAAAGGCAGTCTATGGAACTATCAGTGATGAAAACAGGGCTATAAATCGCAGTGGTTTAACGTACCGCGCTCCAGAGGATGTTTACTGGGAATATAGCGCAGGTATAGGTAATATCTTTAAAATATTGCGCATTGATGTTAGTTTTAGAGGTAGTTATAACTTTTTACTCGATGCTAGGTCGATGGCAATTACCGGTAGTTTTGGTTTTAGTTTTTAATAGTAAATATAGGTGTGCGCTTTCGCGAAAGCGTGGCATCCTACTAACCCATACCTAGTAATTAATACTAAAAAGCCGATGCTTATTTTAAAGTATCGGCTTTTTCAATCAACAAACAACCAACTACTATTGAGCTGTCTCAATCATTTTTTTATTATTACTTAAGACTAAAGCTAAGTTACCTAGTAAAACACCATAAATAACTTTAGAACAAACATCTGCAATCGTATAAGTGATCTGTCTACCTACTACACCAGACTCGTTGTATAAGAGACCTTCTATCCCTGCTAGGTGAGGCATTAAATACGCTCCTGGATATAAAAACCATGAGATTAAAAATAATATCCAAATATTAGAAAGTATTTTTTGGCCTTTTTTTGGAATACCTTCTTTACCTTCTTTAATAACCTTATTCATTAACCATAATATATGGAAGAAAAATACCGTTGAGATAGCACCCCAAATGAAAAAGGCAGGAAGATTTGTTACCTCATAATATTGACCTATGTAACCGGTTATAATCATCATCGCTCCTGAAAACCAAAATTGATTTCTCACAGAGCTAACTTTAGATTTAGTTAATGTAACCACAAATAGAATTTGAAAAAGTAACATAGGAACATCGATTAACCAATTAAGGTACCTGTATCCATTGTTAAACAAGTCTCCATCTGGATTTAAAAAATACTTACCTGCTTCAGGATCAAAGGAAAAGCTAGAAGTCCAGTTACCTGCTTGTGCATATAGCAATAATGCCGCAGAAACCATTACAACTGCCGATAGTATGTTGGACATTCTATATTTTTTGTCAACGTTTTTTATGGTGAGGATAAAGTACAGAAGCCCTGCAAACATTACCGCATATCCTAAAGTAAGTACATGTGAGGTCATTTGGTAGGCCATTTCAGAGAAACCTTCTGACGCTCCTACATAATTTTCAAAGTTGGAATTACCTAAATCTTGTATCATCTTTTTTTTATAAAAGTACTCACACATATCTTTTTGTTTAATATTATTAAATAAAAATTAAACAAAAAATAAGAAAACTTTATGGAACCTCCTTTTAAGGTCGATTGATGCTTTAACATTTATTTCATTATTTCAATAATTAAGGCCATTAGATTTAAGTTACTCAATCGATTTCTTAACATTTATTTGTTACATTAGCAAGATTTTAAACCAAACAATTTTATTACTTATGGAATCATACATGATTTATTTGCCAGTTGCACTGGCGCTTTTAGGCCTCGTTTATATGGTCATCAAAAAATCTTGGGTTATGAAACAAGATGCTGGAGATGGAACGATGAAAGAAATTTCGGATCATATCTATGAAGGTGCACTCGCATTTTTAAAAGCAGAATACAAACTGCTTTCCATTTTTGTAATCATTGTCAGTGTTTTGCTGGCGATTGTATCAGTAGTTGTCCCTACTACACACTGGATGATTGTTATTGCTTTTGTTTTCGGAGCCGTCTTCTCTGCTTATGCTGGTAATATTGGGATGAAGATAGCTACAAAAACTAACGTTAGAACTACGCAAGCTGCAAAAACGAGCTTGCCTAAAGCCCTTGGGATTTCATTTGGTGGAGGAACTGTAATGGGTCTAGGAGTAGCTGGTCTAGCTGTATTAGGACTCACAGCATTCTTTATCTTGTTTTTCCAGTTATTTATGAATGGGCAATGGGCTGCAACAGAATTTATGGGTGAAACGAGAACAGCAGGAGATCTTATGACTATTGTACTGGAAACACTAGCAGGTTTTTCACTTGGAGCAGAATCGATTGCACTGTTTGCTAGAGTAGGTGGTGGAATATATACTAAAGCAGCCGACGTTGGAGCAGATCTAGTAGGTAAAGTAGAAGCTGGCATTCCCGAAGATGATCCTCGTAATCCAGCAACCATTGCAGATAATGTTGGGGATAATGTAGGTGATGTAGCAGGAATGGGCGCAGACCTCTTTGGGTCCTATGTGGCAACGGTTCTAGCAGCTATGGTTTTAGGAAATTATGTAATTAGAGATATGGGTGGTGATATAACTAGTGAAGGGTTTGGAGGAATAGGTCCTATCTTATTACCTATGGCAATTGCAGGTGTAGGTATCATCATATCTGTAATAGGTACAATGCTTGTTAAAATTAAAAGTAATGAGGCTAAAGAAGCCCAGGTAATGGGAGCATTAAATATAGGAAACTGGACATCTATTGTTCTTGTAGCAATAGCCTGTTATGGTCTATGTACCTGGATGTTGCCAGAAACGATGAAAATGGATTTCTTTGGTATAACAAATCCTGTTGAGGTTTCTTCTTTTAATGTTTTTCTAGCAACTCTTGTTGGATTAGTAGTAGGTGCAGTTATATCCTCGGTTACAGAATATTATACTGGTTTGGGAAAAAGACCTATTCTTAAGATTGTACAACAATCTTCAACGGGTGCAGGAACGAACATTATTGCAGGTCTAGCTACGGGAATGATTTCTACCTTTCCTTCAGTAATTTTATTTGCCGGAGCGATTTGGGCATCTTATGCTTTTGCTGGTTTCTATGGTGTTGCGCTTGCAGCAAGTGCAATGATGGCTACAACTGCAATGCAATTAGCAATTGATGCCTTTGGACCAATTTCTGATAATGCTGGCGGTATTGCCGAAATGAGTGAACAAGACCCTATCGTAAGAGAACGTACTGATATATTGGATTCAGTAGGTAATACTACGGCAGCAACCGGAAAAGGTTTTGCAATTGCATCGGCAGCATTAACCTCATTAGCCTTGTTTGCAGCCTATGTTACATTCACAGGAATAGACGGTATCAATATCTATAAGGCTCCTGTTCTTGCGATGTTATTTGTAGGAGGCATGGTGCCTGTTGTATTTAGCGCACTTGCCATGAATGCGGTAGGTAAGGCAGCTATGGAAATGGTTTATGAGGTACGTCGTCAATTCAAGGAAATAGCTGGAATAATGGAAGGAACTGGAAAGCCAGAGTACGATAAATGTGTAGCTATATCAACTCAGGCATCTTTAAAACAAATGTTACTACCTGGTTTGTTAACCATAGGTTTTCCATTAATTATTGCATTTGTCCCTATGATATTTGGAATGGATCATCTTGCTATTGCCGAAATGCTAGGTGGTTATATGGCTGGTGTAACGGTAAGTGGTGTTCTTTGGGCAATTTTCCAAAACAATGCTGGTGGCGCTTGGGACAATGCTAAAAAGTCTTTTGAAGCAGGTGTTGAAATCAACGGTGAAATGACATACAAAGGGTCAGACGCTCATAAGGCTGCAGTAACTGGTGATACAGTAGGAGATCCATTTAAGGATACATCTGGTCCTTCCATGAATATTTTGATTAAATTGACTTGTTTAATTGGTTTAGTAGTGGCTCCTATATTAGGCGGTCATTCTGAAGATGCACAAGTTAATAATGAGAATCAGACTAAAAAGGAATTAATTGTTGAGCCTATTAAAGAAGAGGTAGTTACCATCGAATACAGATAAAAAATTCCATCTCAATAAAAAAAGGGTAGCTTTTAAAAGCTACCCTTTTTTTATTGAAACACTTATAAAGCTTATAAATTAAAAGCTTCTTTAACTTGGTCTACATAGTCTAGTTTTTCCCAAGTGAAAAATTCAACTTCCTTTTCTACTCGACCTTTGTAAGGGCTTTCAAAAACACGTTTTTCAACATAAGGTTCACGACCCATGTGACCATAAGCTGCTGTTTTTTCATAAATCGGGTTACGTAATTTCAACCTACTTTCTATTGCCGCAGGTCTCATATCAAATATCTCGGCTACGATTTTAGAAATCTCACCATCAGTCATTTCAACATTTGCGGTTCCATAAGTGTCTACTAGGATTGAGGTAGGTTCTACCACACCTATTGCATAACTTACTTGTATAAGCACCTCGCTTGCAAGTCCTGCCGCAACCAAATTTTTTGCAACATGTCTAGCAGCATAGGCAGCACTGCGATCTACTTTGGAAGGATCTTTACCAGAAAACGCTCCACCACCGTGAGCTCCTTTACCACCATAAGTGTCTACAATTATTTTACGTCCAGTAAGTCCAGTATCTCCATGAGGACCACCAATTACAAATTTTCCAGTCGGATTGATGTGATAGGTGATATTATCATTAAACAGCTTTTGAGCATACTCTGGCAGCTGGGCGATAACTCTAGGAATTAAAATTTCTACAAGATCTTTTTTAATTTTCGATAACATCTCATTATCATTATTAGAAAACGGATCGTGTTGTGTAGATATAACTATAGCATCTATACGTTGGGGTACATTATCATCACTGTATTCAATAGTTACTTGTGATTTGGCATCTGGTCTTAAATAAGTAATATCCTTATTTTCTCTGCGTAAGGCTGCTAGTTCGATTAATATTTTGTGCGAGATATCCAGTGCTAGTGGCATGAAATTCTCAGTTTCATTCGTAGCATAACCAAACATCATTCCTTGGTCACCTGCTCCTTGTTCTTCTTTTGTAGCTCTATCCACACCTTGATTTATGTCTTGAGATTGTTCATGTATTAAAGAAATAACACCACATGAATCTCCAGAAAATTGATATTCTCCTTTAGTATAACCTATACGGTTAATTACATCTCTTGCGAGTTGTTGAACATCAATGTAAGAATCAGTTTTTACCTCGCCGGCAAGAACTACTTGACCAGTTGTGACAAGAGTTTCACAAGCAACTTTTGATTCTGGATCAAAAGCAAGAAAATTATCTAATAAAGCGTCGCTTATTTGATCTGCGACTTTATCTGGGTGACCTTCACTCACAGATTCACTTGTAAATAAATAGGGCATATTTTTATTACGCTTTCGCGAAAGCATACCTTAAAGCATACTACGCATTAATAATTAAGAACAAAATTGGGCTGTATAGTTAGATAGTCTTACTGTTTTAGCGTTTATGAATTAAGAAATCTTAATTCGAGGTCGCAATCAGCCAAATCTGTCCTCGTTTAATCGGCAACAAATGTAAGAGTTATTAAATTAATAGTTATTAAGAGTTCATATTAAATTAACAATTTGAGAGTTTAACTTTATTTTAATTAAGTGTAATATGTTTAAAAACAGCTATTTGTAAATCCTAGTAAATTAATAGGGATTAAATTTCATTAAAACTTTGGAATTGTAAAATTTCTTTTTGAATATTTGTATTCACGTTCATTACCATACTGAAATTATCAAGAAAGGACGAGGGAACAGACCCGATGACTCCTTAGCAACCCTTAATTCTAAATTAAGAAGGTGCTACTTTCTGCCTATTTAATAGGAGAGATGATACGCAGGCCAGTAGGTAACTACTCCATTACGTTTCTTTTTTGATTTATCGATTCTTGCATAGAGCAAGAGGATATCTATTTCATACGGTTTTGGGCATTTAATTAATTTTTTAAAACAATTACAATGTCACAAAAATTTTCAACAACTTCATTACACGCAGGTCATGATTTTAAAGCAAATGCTGGTACAAGAGCAGTACCCTTGTATCAATCCACAAGCTATGTCTTTAATAACAGCGATCATGCTGCAAATTTATTTTCACTAGCTGAACCTGGTTTTATTTATACTAGGATTAACAACCCTACAGTAGATGTCCTTGAGCAGCGATTAGCTGCCCTAGAAGGTGGCATTGCTGCTGTAGCCACAGCATCTGGTACCAGTGCGATATCAACTACCTTACTAACTTTATTGCGAGCTGGTGATCATATTATTGCAAGCAATTCTCTTTATGGTGGTACTTATAACCTACTATCAGTAACCTTACCAAGACTTGGGATTACCACCACTTTTGTAGATCCTAATGAGCCAGATTCTTTTATCAATGCGTTACAAGAAAACACTAGAGCTGTTTTTGTAGAGTCGCTTGGAAACCCCAAATTAGATGTGCTCGACCTTAAAAAAATAAGTTCACAAGCTAAACAAGCAAAGGTGCCGTTAATTGTTGATAATACTGTTGCAACACCTTTTTTACTCAACCCTATTGAACATGGTGCAAATATTGTTATCCACTCACTTACAAAATACATAAATGGGAATGGAACAGCGCTAGGAGGAATTATTATAGATGCGGGAACGTTTGATTGGACAAATGGTAAATTCCCTGAATTTACAGAGCCTTCACCGGGCTATCATGGTCTTGTGTATAGTGAGGCTTTAGAAGCGGCAGCATTTATTGCCAAGGTGCGAATTGAAGGTTTGAGAGATTTAGGTGCGGCAATTTCACCATTCAATGCTTGGCAAATCATACAAGGCCTAGAAACTCTAGAGTTACGAATCCAAAAGCATTCTGAGAATGCCCTTAAAATCGCAAATTGGTTAGAGTCAAGGGAAGAAGTTGCCTGGGTTAATTATCCTGGTCTATCATCGAGTAAGTATTATCAGCTTGCCCAAGAGTACTTGCCTAAAGGACAAAGTGGAATCGTCACCTTTGGAGTAAAGTCCGGTTTTGAAGGAGCAAAAACTATCGCCGATAAAACGGAGTTGTTCTCGCTTTTAGCCAATATAGGCGATACTAAATCTTTAATAATACATCCTGCCAGTACCACACACCAACAATTGTCTGATGAACAGCAATTAAGCACAGGTGTTTCAAAAGATTTAATTCGACTTTCGGTAGGTCTAGAAAGCGTTGATGACTTAATAGCCGATCTAGAATCTGCTTTTGAAAAAGTATCACAAACTGTAAAAATTTAATATGTCACAGTTGAAAAAAGTGAGAATTCCAGACTTTAAAACAGTATCTGGTAAAATTCAAGATATTAGTGTTTCCTATCAGATTTTTGGGCGTGAACTACATACCGCGCCCATAATTCTGATTACTCATGCACTTACGGGCAATTCAAATGTTACTTCTTGGTGGCCACAATTGGTAGGTTTGGGAAAGGTCATCGACCTTGATAGTTATACCGTATTGACCTTTGATATACCGGGAAACGGATACTCAGAAGAAGTTGATGAGCTTATCTTTAATTATCAAGATTGGAATTTAAAAGATGTAGGATACGCTTTCGCGAAAGCGATCAACACCCTAAACATCTCAACCATTGACCTAGCTTTAGGAGGAAGTATAGGTGGAGCTGTACTATGGGAGTTAATTTCGGTTGCGCCGTCTTTAATTAAAAGTATTGTTCCTATTGCTGCAGACTGGAAGTCTACTTTATGGTTACAAGCGTGTTGTCATGTACAACAAACTATTTTAGAAAATAGTGATAAACCTATTGAAACAGCTAGACAACATGCGATGACTTTATATAGATCGCCAGCAGGCATTAGTCAAAAATTTGAAAAAGATGCTGGAACTGTACAAGCATGGTTAAATTATCATGGTCTTGCATTACAAGAACGATTTACACTACCAGCATACAGACATTTAAATCATTTGTTAAGTCAATTTGATGTCACAAATGGAAGCAATGATATTGAGTCCATCGCTATTAAATCTAAAGCTAGTATCGATATTATTTGTATAAATAGTGACGGTTTTTTCCTTGCTGAGGAAGATATAGCTACGTATGAAAGAATTAAAAACAAGGTTCCATCGTCATTGAATATTATACAATCTGTTCACGGTCACGATGCATTTCTCATTGAACACGATCAATTAATTAATATTTTAAAACGGATTGTAAAAAAACGCGTGAAACTTCATTTAGTTTCAGAAACAAAAGCACTTGCTTAAAAATACTAAAAGGATGAAACTAGTACACTTATATATTTTTGGAATAGGAAATGTGGGTAAAACTCTAATAGAACAGGTTCTTGAATCCCATACCTTCTTCAAAGAAAAACATGAAATAGATCTACGAATTGTAGGTTTGGCCAACAGCACACATACTATTTTAAAGGAATCGGGTGTTGGTGAGAACTGGCAAAATGAATTTAAATCTAAAGGTATTGATCGCAAGCCCGATGCTTTTTATGAATCGTTTGCTACTATTCCAGATTTTAAAATTGCCGTAGACGCTACCGCGAGTAAGGATTTAAGCCTTTATTACGTAGAGTTGTTATCAAAGGGTTTTCATATCGTGACAGCTAATAAAATTGCAAACACATTAAATTATACCTACTACAAAGAAATTCGTGAAATAGCGGCTTTTAAGGATTTACGGTTTGAATATGAGACTAATGTAGGTGCAGCTTTACCTATTGTAGAGTCGATAAAGCAATTGTATAAAAGCGGTGAAGAGATTGTGAAAATATCAGGAGTTTTTTCTGGCTCTCTAGGCTATATTTTTTCACGTTTTTCTCAAGAAGAGAAACAATTTTCACAGTTGTTACAGGACGCACTTGTAGATGGTTATACCGAGCCTGATCCTAGAGATGATTTGTCTGGAATGGATGTTGCTAGAAAACTATTGATATTGGCACGTGAAGCAGGGTATGTGATTGAATTGGATGATATTGAGGTCGATAATCTAGTACCAGTTGAATTAAGGAATATTGGAAAGCAAGAATTCCTTGACCGTATCAACGAACTTGACACACCTTTTCAAAATTTAAAGAAGAATCTAGGTAAAAATAGCGTATTACGCCATCTAGGTATTCTTGATCTTAAAAAAGAAAGTCTTACAGTAAAGTTAGAAGTAGTAGATAAACAATCGCCTGCTGGTTTATTACGAGGCAGTGATGGTTTTTTTGAGGTTTACACAAAATCTTACGGAAAACAACCCTTAGTCATTCAAGGAGCTGGAGCTGGTAAACAGGTGACAGCTCGCGGTCTATTATCAGATATCATAAAGGTAGCAATGACCGCTGGACAACCGGTTTTAAGATAAAAGGTTTTTTATATTTACCGTTGCGTAAAATTAAGCAGCTATGTTATCCAGAAAAACAAAATACGGGATTAAAGCACTCACATATCTAGCAAAAAACGGCAATGAAAAGCCTATAGCTATATCGACGATTGCCAAAGCAGAAAACATCCCACATAAATTTCTAGAAAGCATCTTACTTGAACTACGTAGGCAGGACATTCTTACCAGTCGCAAGGGAAAAGGAGGAGGATACTTGTTGTTAACTACACCTGATGAAATAAAAATGAGTACGGTACACCGAATATTGGAAGGACCTATTGCTATGCTACCATGTGTAAGTTTAAATTTTTATGAAAAGTGCGAAGACTGTAAAGACGAAGAAACCTGCAGTGTGAATAGACTTATGGCCCAAGTAAGGGATAACACACTCGCCATATTAGAAAATCAAACATTAGCAGATTTATTAAAGTAAAAAATAATACCCTACTATTTTGGTAGGGTATTACTTTATGAAGTATATTCGTACCGTTAAGTTTTAACCGATAGTTTTGAAAGGTCATGTTAAGCGAGTGATTTGACGATATTAAGATGGGCTGTTTTCTTTTTATTACACTCGCTTCCTTGACTGTTTTCTTCTCAAAACTTTAAGATCATTTCTTTTTAACATTGTCTGCTTTTATTTGGATAGCAATACGTTGATAGCGACCTTTGTAGTATAATACAAATCAAATCATGAGTAAAGAAATGATTACAACCGATATCCTTATTATCGGTGCTGGTCCCACAGGATTATTTGCGGTTTTTGAAGCTGGATTACTTAAACTTAAATGTCATATAATTGATGCACTTGCGCAACCAGGTGGGCAGCTTACCGAACTATATCCTAAAAAACCCATTTATGATATCCCTGGTTTTCCAGATGTTCTTGCTGGTGATTTGATCGATAATCTAATGAAACAAATAGAGCCTTTTCAACCTGGTTTTACATTGGGAGAAAGAGCACAAACTATAGAGAAACAAGAAGATGGTTCCTTTATAGTTACTACAAATAAGGGAACGCAGCATCACACAAAAATAGTGGCGATTGCTGGTGGATTGGGATCCTTTGAGCCGCGTAAACCAGCAATCGAAAATCTAGACAAGTATGAAGATAATGGTCTAGTCTACATGATTAAAAATCCAGAGGATTATCGCGATAAAAAAGTAGTAATTGCTGGTGGTGGCGATAGTGCTTTGGATTGGACTATTTATTTGGCCGATGTTGCTAGTGAAGTGACACTAGTTCATAGGAGAGAAGAATTTAGAGGTGCATTAGATAGCGTTGAAAAAGTTCAAGAACTAGTTGAGCAGGATAAAATTAGGTTAATTACTCCTGCAGAAGTGAAGGCGATAAATGGTGAGAGTCGAGTGGAGTCTGTTGAAATTCAACATAATGATAAAGCAAAAAGGATGGAGGTGATTGAATGTGATGCCTTCATTCCATTATTCGGGCTTGCTCCAAAATTGGGTCCAATCGCCGATTGGGGATTAGAGATAGAAAAAAATGCTATTAAGGTTGACAACACTCTAGATTATCAAACTAACATACCGGGAATTTATGCCATTGGTGATGTTAACACGTATCCAGGGAAATTGAAATTAATACTCTGTGGTTTTCATGAGGCAACTTTAATGTGTCAAAGTGCTTATCAACGTATATTTCCAGACAAAAGATATGTTATGAAATATACCACGGTAGGTGGTGTATCTGGTTTTGATGGATCGCATAAGGTTGCTGAAAAAGCTGTTGTAAAAAAAATAGGTCAAAAAGCTTAATGCAATATGGCAGTCGATGTAACTATTACCGTGATTGATAGAGAAGGAGAGAAGCATGAACTACTTGCTCCTACAGATATGAATATGAATGTAATGGAAATTTGTAAGTCATACGAACTTCCTGTACAGGCTACATGTGGTGGAATGGCAATGTGTGCCACTTGTCAATGTTATATAATCAGTGATCATGATTTAGGAGAACGCAATGATGACGAAGAAGCTATGTTATGGGAAGCTAGTTTTGTAAAAGATAACTCTAGATTAGGTTGTCAAATTCCAATTACCGAAGAGCTTGATGGTCTCGTTATTGAGCTAGCTCCTGAAGAATAATAAACGTTTAAATTACTAACAAAAAAAGCTGACTTAAAAGTCAGCTTTTTTTGTTTATGTAACTTCAATTACATGAGTGTAATTGGCATTTCAGCACGGTAAGTTCCCCAACCCACTTTTAAATGAATGACATTGTCTTCATTAGGAGAGTATAATGCGATTGTAAGATGTTCTAGACTATTTTCAACATTCTTTACTGGAACTTTTACAGTTACAAGATCTAATTCTGGTTTATGTCCATAGTTTCCCCATCCATCGTTTTCTGAATTGATGTGGAACACCCAATAATCTTCATGTGGAGTTACCACAATCGTATATCTACCAGCGGCAATTTTTTTACCGCCTATCATTGCATCTTGCATTAATAATAATTCGGTGCTCTCATTAGCTCCTAATCGCCATGCTTGACCATACATGGTGATACCTTTATCTTCTTTTTCTTTTTTAAATATTTCTCTGCCTTTTAATGCTGGTCTTGAATATAATACTCTAACCTTTGGAGCAGTAACGCCCTTTCTAAACGCTCTCTTAGCAGCTTCAGCTGGATAAAAAGTAGCATCCATAGGACTTTTATCAAGTTTATCATCCAATTCTTGTGCAAATAAACTTCCGGCACCTATTAAAAATGCCATTAATAGAATTTTTGTTTTCATAATATCTGGTTTTAAAAGGTCTAAACTAAATGAATTGTTCTCACAGAAGTATCACTGCCTTGTTAAATCTGTCTTAAACAGTTGTAAACCACTAGGTGGAGCAACATGACTCAAATGAATTCTATTACTTCCTATTAATGTTTTTTTGAACTCATCCAGTGAAATCTTTTCATGCCCTATATCAAAGAGAATCCCCATCATAAGCCTAATTTGATACCTTTTAAAACCGCTGCCTCGTACTCGAAAAACATAACTGATTTCAGGAAAAAAGTTTGCTGTGTACAATTCATTCTCCTCAATCACTGCACTTTCGATGGTGCAAATTGTATTTGTAGTAGGTTTAGGTTTATAGGTGTAGGACCAGTAATCATGAGTTCCTACAAACATCTGGGCAGCTTGTTGCATGAGTTCTATATTGAGTTCATCCTTCATGTAAACCATTAATGGCGCACAAAAAGGATGAAACTTCTCTCCATGAGAGAATAAATAGATGTACTCTTTAATTTTAGGATGCTGGATAACATTAAAGTCTGCAGTGGTTTTCTTTATTTCTAAAGCTCTTATATCACTAGGTAAGTTTAAATTAAATTGTTCTAAAAAGTGCTCTTGATTTAAAGGTTCCTTTGCATCGAGAAAAAGTTCTACCCAGGTTTCATTAACAGATACCTTTGAATCTGTTCTACCAGCTGCAACTACTTTAAAATCATTATGGTCAAATACAAACCTAAGCGTTCTATTAATCATGCGTTCGACTGTAGGAATATCGTTAGGTTGTTGTTGCCATCCGTGAAACCTAAAACCTAAATATTGCAATTTGATCAGAAAGTACTGTCTGCTTAACTGTAAAAAGGGATCATTCTTTTTCATAAGATCTTTTACTTTTGACTATTGCTCTCCATTCCATTCTGCATAGAATTGCTCAAGAAAGTTTTCCATAAAATTATGTCGTGATTGTGCCAGTCGCTTTCCAGTAGAGGTGTTCATTAGGTCTTTAAGTAGCAGTAGTTTTTCGTAAAAATGATTGAGAGTAGGGTTATTACCCTTTTTATACTCTTCTTTACTCATAGTAAGATTGGGAGGAATTTCTGGGTTGTAAAGAACATTGTTTTTATAACCGCCGTAGTTAAAGGTACGTGCAATTCCTATGGCACCCATTGCGTCTAACCTATCGGCATCTTGAACTATTTGTAGCTCTATACTGTTAAAGGATCCGGTAGTATGTCCACCTTTATAGGATACATGACGTATTATTTGCACCACGTGGTCTATAATAGAATCGTCAACACCTAATCCTTTGAGAAAAGTTGTTGCTTTAATAGGACCAGCTTCTTCGTTGCCATCATGAAATTTTGAATCGGCAATATCATGAAGTAAAGCGCCCAGTTCTACTACTAGTTTATCGCAGTCATTTTCTTGTGCCGCAATAAGTTGAGCATTACGCCACACTCGCTCAATGTGAAACCAGTCGTGACCGCCTTCTGCGTCGTGTAATTCAGATTTGACAAAACTTATAGTTTGTTCAATGATAGGTGTGTAGTTCATAAGGGATAAAGGTAGTGCGCTTTCGCGAAAACGGAATAATCAAAATAAAATTAAACTTTCAGAAAATATTGAAAATATAAAAAATAAGTTTATATTTGGACTATGAAATTACAGGAAGCACAAGGTCAATTTATTCAAGCATGGGGCTCATTAGGCAGCTCATGGGGAATCTCTAAGAGTATGGCGCAAATTCACGCTTTACTTCTGGCCTCGCCAAATGGTTTAAGTACTGATGACATCATGGGTCGTACACAGCTTTCTAGAGGAAATGTGAATACCAATGTACGTGAATTGATCAACTGGCGTCTTGTGCGCAAGAAGACGGTATTAGGTGAGCGCAAAGAGTTTTTTGAGGCCATTCATGACATATATTCTATGGCACAGCATATTATGGAGGAGAGAAAACGTAGGGAGATAGAACCTGTACTTACTTTATTAAAAGATCTAAAGAAAACAGAGTTAGAAGGTAAGGATGATGAGGTGAAGCATTTTCAGGCATTGATAAAAGACCTAGAAGAATTTGTCGCGCAAATGGAAAATTTATTGAATCTTGCTAGCAGGATTAATAGCAATAGTTACCTGAAGAAAATGATAAAGGCTATTTCATAGTCTTTTTTATTTCGATATAACTTTCAATAATTTCTGAAAATATAAAAATTATGAACTTAATTGCTTATGCCATTTACACCGTATTACTAGTGACAGTGATTTTACGCATTGGACATTTGTGTTACCGTCATGGACGAGTATACACCGATGCTTTTTTTCCTAAAGATGCTGAGTTTTCAAAAAGCATCAACGATGTGTTATTAGTGGCTTATTATTTAATCAATCTAGGTTATGGAGTAACTGTCGTTGCGACCTGGGAAGACGTTCAAAATATCATAGGAGTTGTTCAATCCGTAACGAGTCACTTTTCAATGATCCTACTCATACTTGCTGTCTTGCATTATAGCAATCTATTCATTATTAAACTTATCTATCAATTTAAATTCAAATAATATGGAAACTTCAAAAATTATCATCGGTTATTTTATTTATGTACCTATCATGCTGGGACTTACCTATTATGTATCGCGTACGCTTTTTAAAAATGCAAAGATTTTTATGCTCGATATTTTTCATGGTAAAAACGATATCGCAACCTCAACAAACAATCTTTTTCAAATAGGATTTTACCTGTTGAATTTGGGTTTTGGGTTATGGATTCTAGAAATATCAGATTATAAATGGCACAACACGTATCAGAATCTGATAGAGGTATTGAGCGCAAAGATTGGTGGATTCTCTATCTATTTAGGTGTCATGCTTTTCATCAATTTGTTTTTCTTTTTTAGAGGTCGCAGAAAAAGCAAACAATCCAAAACTGTCGTAAAAACACCCATTTATTTATCACCTGAATCTAAGTAAACATAAAGAATTATGAGTAAAATTTTGATACCAGGAGGAACAGGATTTTTAGGTAAATCTTTATCAAGATATTTAAAAGCACAAGGTCATGAGGTGATTACGCTTTCGCGAAAGCGTGATTCTAATTCACTCTACTGGGATGGTGAGAATCTGGGAGAATGGGAAAAGGAACTGGAAACTGTTGATGTTATCATTAATTTAGCAGGTAAGAGCGTAGACTGTAGGTACAATCCGGCCAATATGAAAGCAATTCTAAAGTCCCGATTGTCTAGTACTGCTGTGTTACACAAAGCAGTTGAAAAGTGCAGTAATCGTCCACGAGTTTGGTTAAACGCTAGTACTGCTACTATTTATAGACATTCTGAATCCAGGCCAAACACGGAGAAAGAAGGTGTGCTAGGTGATGACTTTTCTACCAATGTAGCTCAAGAATGGGAGCGTGTTTTCTTTGAAAAAGAATTGCCTGGTACTCGCAAGGTTGCTATGCGTACTTCAATTGTTTTAGGAGCTATAGGTGGCGCTTTTCCTGTAATAAAACGTTTGACTAAAATGGGATTAGGAGGAATGCAAGGTAAAGGACGACAAATGATTAGCTGGATACACGTAGATGATTTTTGCCGCGCTGTTGACTTTTTAATTCAATCAGAATTGGAAGGTGTGGTGAATGTTACGGCTCCTAAACCTGTGAGTAACAAAGATTTTATGGTTAACCTACAAAATAGTTTGGGAATACCTATTGCCATATCACAACCTAGATGGTTGCTAGAGCTAGGTGCTCTCTTTATGAAAACCGAGACTGAACTAGTCCTAAAAAGTAGGTTTGTGTTACCAGAGAAATTAGAAAATTCTGGTTTTAAATGGGACTACAATACCCATGATGCTGCTGTACAAGATTTGATTTAACTCTGTATATAATAATTGTCGTCTACGTTGACCTCGTTAAACTTAGACGACAATTTCATGGTTTGTTTTTTTGTAGTCGGTATGATACGTTGTTTATTCTTACCTATATAAACATCTACAGGCATGCTAAAATCATCGACCGTATTTTCCCAATAATAAACAAGTTTATTTCCTTTACTTTTAAGAACTAATTTAGGAATACGAGTATCTCTTAAGTATTGATCAAAAACTTTTTGTAGCGCAATACCCGTTTTTTCAATTAAAAAATCCTCTATTTGTTTAGTCGTAACTGTTTGATGGTAAAAAGTTTTATTCATATCGCGCAGTATTGACCTCCATTTATCGTCATCATCTACTAGTGTGCGTATGGTATGTAATAAATTGGCTCCTTTGTAGTACATGTCGCCACTACCTTCATGATTAACGTTATAATGCCCTATTAAAGGTCTGTCATTTTGAATAGTTCTGCGAGTACCTATGATATACTCTTGTGCAGCTTGCTTGCCATAATAATAGTCTAAAAATAAACTTTCACTGTAGGCTGTAAAACTTTCATGAATCCACATGTCTGCAATGTCCTTGTTGGTTATGTTGTTTGCAAACCACTCATGACCAGCTTCATGAATGATAATAAAATCAAACTTTAAACCCCAGCCAGTACCCGATAAATCTCTGCCCAAATAGCCTTGTTTGAACTTATTTCCATAGGTAACAGAACTTTGATGTTCCATACCTAAATAGGGAACCTCAACTAGTTTAAAACTGTCTTCATAAAAAGGATAAGGTCCAAACCAGTGTTCAAAAGCTTTCATCATTTTTGGGGCATCGGTAAAATGGTTTTTTGCTTTTTCTAGATGATGTTCTAGAACATAATAATCCATATGTAGATCACCCTTTTCACCAGAGTAGACTTCACCGAAATGGGTGTAGTTACCTATATTGATATTGACTCCATAATTATTTATAGGGTTGGTCACTTGCCAGATATATGTTGTGGTGTTGTCAATCAGTTCTTTAACCTTAATTAATCTACCATTGGACACGTTCATTAAATTAGAAGGTACGTTTACTGATATTGTCATACCTTTTGCTTCTTCATACATATGATCTTTACATGGCCACCATACACTTGCTCCCAAACCTTGATTTGAAGTTGCGATGAAATGATTTCCTTTTTCGTCTTTTTTCCATGAAAAGCCGCCGTCCCATGGGGCATTTTTTGCTTCTCTGGGATGTCCTTTAAAAAATACCGTAATAGTTTTTGTGGTAGCTACCTGTTGCTTGTCTTTTAAAAGAATATAATAGACATTACCATCACGGGTGAACTTTAATTCCTTATCATTTTGAACTACTTTGGTAATGAGCATAGGTTCCTGTAGATCAATCTGCATTATATTATTACTTTCAAGCACCTTATAGGTTATTTGGTTGCTGCCAGAAATAAATTTTTCATCAGGTTCTACCTTAACGTTTAGGTCGTAACGTTGTAATTCCCACCATGCACGTTCTGGAGTAATACTACCTCTTAAGCTATCTTGTCTTGTAAATTGCTTTTTATTTTGGAGTAATTGTGCTTGTGCTTGAATTCCAATTAAACAAAATATAATTAGAGTTATTACCTTGTATAACGACGTTTTATTTATCTTCATTAAGGATTGATTATAGATGCGATACCATCTGTTATATGAATGTTTTTTTAATGCTCAAGATATGCTTGAGTAATTGTTTTTTGAGCCATTTTTCCTTGTGGCGTAAAACGTTTTGCAAAACCTCTCCATCTACTATCTTCTGCATGGTATTTCCATAAAAAACCGCCTGCCATCCAGGACTCTCCCCAAACCTTATCGTATAAGCATTGATATAAAATATCTTGAGCTTTTTCATTTACTTCATGGTGATCTTGGGCATTCTTCCATGGTTCCTTTCCGGCATAATCTGCGCTTATATAACCATATTCTGTGAACAGGATTTGTTTTTTAAAGCTAGTCGAGAAAGATTTTAATTCTTTTTTCCATTTATCCCAACTTTGATTTATGTTATCAATATCGGGTGTTTTTTTATTACAAACAGGGAAATAAGCGTCTACTCCTATATAATCCAATTCATCCCAAAATGTAACTTGTTTGTAACTGTCCCAGTTACCAGCATAGGTGATTTTACCTTTATAAATAGTACGGATTTCTTTAATTAATTGTCTCCAGTAGTCTGGTCTAGCAGTTACAAAGGATTCAAGTTCTGTTCCTATACAAAATAGCCCTACTTTTTTTTCTTGTGCTATACGAGCAAATCTCAAAATATACTCACGATAGGAGTCTTCCAGAATTTGCCAATCTTCATTTGTTTTTAATTGAATAGTACCGGTATAGGTTCCTTTGTTTATCCAAATTTGAGGTTTGAGCATTACCTCAATATTTTCATCATTCATTAGGTCAATGGTTTGTGATACACCATGTGGTTTCTCGCCCCACCAACCGTGATCCTCATCATATATAACTTGTGGACTGTCAATTGAACGCATCCAGGCATAGGGTATAACAGCTACATAATTTGCATTGTATTGAACTAGTGGTTGTACGTCATTTTTATCAATAGGATTACGGGTAGCAACAAATGAGATACCATTTATTTTATTAATTGTTTGAGGTAAGTTTGAATTCAAAAAGGCGGTCTGGTTTGACTGTGATGAGTTCAAACAGGACATTAATAAAAGAGAGCAACCTATTATCAGAAAGTTTAATAAACTTTTATATGTAGCGACTTTATTCATTAACTAAGTTGTACGAAAAATTAAAGGTACATAAATCGTTCCTTTTTAGTTGCTTTTATTGATAGATTGAAAAATACAAGGGTTCATTAAGCATTAAATAGGAAATATGTGTAATGTGGTGGGAATAGTTTACGCTTTCGCGAAAGCGTAATTAATCGTACTTTGTAAACACAATCGCCATCTATGGAACATATTATTATAATAGGTAATGGGATTGCAGGTGTTACTGCAGCTAGACATATTAGAAAAAACTCGAATAAGCGCATTACAATTATCTCGGCCGAAACGGATTACTTTTTCTCTCGTACAGCACTTATGTATGTTTATATGGGACACATGAAGTTTGAGCACACACAACCTTATGAAAATTGGTTTTGGAAAGAGAATCGGATTGAATTAATGAATGCCTATGTCAACAAAATACTTCCTGATGAGAATAAGATAGAGTTTGAGGATGGTAGTCACTTAGCCTACGACAAGTTAATTCTTGCTACGGGTAGTATCCCTAACAAATTTGGCTGGCCAGGACAAGATTTAAAAGGTGTTCAAGGCTTAGTAAGTAAACAAGACTTATTACAATTAGAACAAACAGCACCAAATAATAAAATTTGTAAGCGAGCAGTAATTATCGGTGGTGGTTTAATAGGAGTAGAGCTTGCAGAAATGCTACACACTCGTGAAATACCAGTAACTTTTTTAGTTAGGGAAAAAGGATTTTGGAGAGGTGTGTTACCGCTGCCTAACGCTACAATGATTTCTAATCATATAAAAGATCACCATATAGACTTGCGCGAAGAAGAAGAGCTCAAAGAGATTTTATCGGATGATAATGGTCATGTAAGAGCTGTGATTACAAAAAAGGGTGAGGAAATTCCTTGCAACCTTGTAGGATTATGTGCCGGAGTAAGACCGCAAATTGAATTTTTAAAAGAAAGCGGTATTGAATATAATCGTGGTATCATGGTTAATCGTAATCTTCAAACCAATTTTTCAAATATATATGCCATAGGAGATTGTGCAGAACAGCGAGAACCTGTTGGTGAACGTAAAGCGGTTGAGGCTGTATGGTATACAGGAAGAATGATGGGTGAGGTAGTAGCTCAAAATATTTGTGGGAATCCAGTAAAATGGAATCCTGGTCACTGGTTTAATAGTGCTAAATTTTTTGAGATTGAATACCAAACCTATGGTTGGGTATGGAATAACCCTAAGGAAGGAAATGATCATTTTACATGGAATGGTAATGATGGACGTAGTATGATAACTATTGAGTATGAAATAACCTCACGTAAATTCATCGGTATTAATACGTTTAATATACGCATGCGTCACGAGGTTTTTGATAAGTGGCTTAATGAAGAACAAACTATAGATCACGTTGTTCATAACTTAAGGGATGCTTGCTTTAATCCAGAGTTTTTTAAAGAACCTTATCACGATATAAAAAGTCAATTTTCTAATCTATTAACAAACTAATATTATGAGTACGTATCAACGTAATATGGCTTTAACAGGTGAGCCGCCTAAAGCATTGAACACTGGTCAAAAAGTAGGATCTGCGATTGGTTTGTTTGGTTTGGGAATACTGGTATTATCAATATTCAATATCACTTTTCCTAATAAAGCTTTATGGCTTACCATTAGTCTTTCAATGATTGCAGGTGGGATAATCTGGTTTGCCCGTTCTCAATATAAAAACACGCAGCCAGGAATTAAAAATAATGGAGTCTGGTTTAAATCTATATCAAGTCGTGGTTTATTAGGATGGTTATCTGCGGTAGGCTTATGTGGTTTTTATATAGTTCTTTATTTCTATCCTCAATATTTAGGACAAGGTTCAGATGGGGCAGCAAATACAGGGCTAATTGGATTGTTTGATCCATTGTCTTATTTGTTAAAGGGTCAACCTGCAAGTCAATGGTTTGTTTATGGTGTTCTTTATACTATAGCTATCATATCTTTTGGGATAAAGTTTTTGATGAAATACCGTCACAATAGGTATGAACGATTACGCACCTATAGCGTTATGTTTTTTCAAACAGCATTTGCATTTTTAATACCTGAAATAATGGCTGGATTAAACGGTGACTTACCGTACTATGATCTCAAAAATGTTTGGCCACTTAATTATTATTTGTTTGATCAATGGAATGTAAACGGATTGCTGGCAAATGGTAGTGTAGGTCTTACCTTGCTGTTATGGGGAATTGCTTCCATTTTTGTAATCACTCCTATTTTAACTTATAAATACGGTAAACGATGGTACTGCAGTTGGGTTTGCGGTTGCGGTGGACTTGCAGAAACCGCTGGTGATGCATTCAGACAACTATCGGATAAATCAAGAAAGGCATGGAAAGTAGAACGTTGGTTGGTTCACACGGTTTTGGTTTTTGCGGTTATAAGCACAACGGGAGTAATACATTCGTATTTAGGCGATGGATCAAAATATTGGTTGAGCGCCTCAACCTTTTTAATAGGAGTAGCAGTTTTCTTGACGATGTTGCTTGCGTTTATATGGATATTTAGAAGAGAAGAATTAAAAAAGATGCAAAATTTGGAGCAGTTGGTTTTCTTGTGATTATACTGTCTTTTATAGCAATGCATTTCTTTTCTCAAACAGATTCTTTGTTTTTCTTCAAATCCCATGAAGTAAGATCTACGTATGGATTTTTAATTGGGTCTATTTTTAGCGGAGTAGTAGGAACAGGTTTTTATCCAATTATGGGAAGTAGGGTATGGTGTAGATTCGGTTGTCCGATGGCAGCAATTTTAGGTTTACAGCAGCGATTGTTTTCTAAATTCAGAATCACTACAAATGGAGGTCAATGTATCTCATGTGGTAATTGTTCTACATACTGTGAAATGGGAATTGATGTTCGTGCCTATGCGCAAAAAGGAGAGAACATAGTAAGAGCAAGTTGTGTGGGCTGTGGAGTTTGTAGTGCTGTATGTCCACGTGGTGTTCTTAAACTAGAGAATGGCCCATTAGAAGGACGTATAAATCCAAAGGATGTGCTGTTAGGACAGGATGTAGACTTAATGGACCTGTTGAAAAATAAAGGTAATTAGAAAACCTGTTTAAATAAAAAAACGTTCTAGAATCAACTAGAACGTTTTTTTTATGATAAGATGAGGTTGAAACCTTAAATAGCTATTGCTCTATTTAAAATTAATCCTAGATATAGATTAACTTTTTTCTTCAATTCACTTCTAGGAACGATAAAGTCTAGAAATCCTTTTTCTAAAACAAACTCGGCTGTTTGAAAACCTTCAGGAAGTTCTTTACCAGTCGTGTCACGAACAACTCTAGGACCAGCAAAACCTATAAGTGCACCAGGCTCTGCAATGTTGATATCACCTAGCATTGCAAATGAAGCGGTTGTACCACCGGTCGTTGGGTCTGTACACAATGAGATGTATGGTATACCAGCTTCAGCAAGTTGAGCAAGTTTTGCACTTGTTTTTGCAAGTTGCATTAGGGATAAAGCAGCTTCCATCATACGAGCACCACCAGATTTTGAAATGATCATAAATGGAATGTTGTTCTTTAACGAATAGTCTGCAGCACGAGCAATTTTTTCTCCTACGACACTACCCATCGAACCACCGATGAAAGAAAAGTCCATACATGCAATCACAAGGTCATGTCCATTTGATTTACCAACAGCAGTACGCACAGCATCATTAAGACCAGTCTTTTTCTTAGCTGCTTCTAGTCTGTCAGTGTACTTTTTAGTATCCTCAAAATTTAGAGGATCTTTAGAAAGAATATCTGGATTAAGTTCTTTGAATTCATTGTTGTCAAACATGATTTCAAAATATTCTTTACTTCCTACACGTACATGATATCCATCCTCTGGACTTACGTAGAAGTTGTTTTTAAGTTGTTCTGCATCTACTATTTTTCCAGTAGGTGACTTGTACCACAATCCTTTAGGTGTGTCTTTTTTAGCCTCAGTAGGTGTGGTTATACCTTTTTTATCTCTTTTAAACCAAGCCATAATTAAGTTATGATTTTAGGGTTGTAAGGTGAGAAGTATTCTCTTCTCAAAACTACCGTTTTTTAGTTTAGTGTTATCTATTAATCCTCAAAAAATCGGATTAAAGAGTGTTTATATTGTTTAGGTCTTCAAAAGCTTGTTTTAATCTCGCTTTGAAAGAATCTTCACCTACACGCAACCATTTACGTGGGTCATAATACTTTTTGTTAGGCGCATCGGCTCCAGTTGGATTTCCTATTTGTGACAGCAGGTAATCATTGTTAGTATCCATATACCCTTTAATACCAGTGGCAAAAGCCCATTGTAAATCGGTGTCAATATTCATTTTAATTACACCATATCCTATTGCTTCTCTTATTTCCTCTAATGTAGATCCAGAACCACCATGGAAAACAAAATCTATATGATTGTTTTCTACTCCATATTTGTTTGAGATGTACTCTTGAGAGTTTTTAAGGATTTTTGGAGTAAGTTTTACGTTACCAGGTTTGTATACACCATGAACGTTTCCAAAAGCAGCAGCAATCGTAAAACGATTACTAACCTTGCTTAATTCTTCATAAGCATAAGCAACTTCTTCCGGTTGGGTATATAGTTTTGACTCATCCACATCGCTATTATCTACTCCATCTTCTTCACCGCCGGTAATTCCTAATTCGATTTCTAGTGTCATGTTCATTTTCTCCATGCGCTCTAGATACCTTTTACATATTTCTATGTTTTCTTCTAGAGGTTCCTCACTTAGGTCAATCATGTGAGAAGAGAATAGACTTTTTCCGCTTTCGCGAAAGCGAGCCTCACTAGCATCTAATAGTCCGTCGATCCAAGGTAATAGATTTTTTGCACAATGGTCAGTATGAAGGATAACTGTAGCGCCGTAAGCTTCGGCCAGTTGATGAACATGTTGAGCACCTGCTATACTACCTAATACGGCTGCACGCTGGTTCTCATTACTTAGACCTTTACCAGCATTGAATTGAGCTCCACCATTTGAATACTGTATGATGACAGGCGAATTCAATTCTGCAGCAGTTTCCAAAACGGCATTTACAGAATTTGATCCTACAACGTTTACTGCTGGTAAGGCATATCCGTTGGCTTTAGCATGGTTAAAAATTTCTTGAACTTGGTCGCCAGTAGCAACTCCTGGTTTTATGTTGTGACTCATGTGTTTCAATTCTTAAGTGAACAAAAATAGGTAATTATAAGCAGCTATCCTTAATATACCAATGAGTGTGTCAACTATTTGCAATTTAATGTCCTACAACGTTTTAGAATGGGTAATTAATCCCTACGTTAAGAACAGCACGATTAAATTTCATTTCTTTGAACCATCTTTCACCTGGATCGGCAGCAGGATTGTAAGTTTTGAAACCAGCATCTAATCTCATTACGAAAAATCCAAAGTCATAACGTAATCCTACACCAGTACCTATTGCAAGAGCACCTAGGTCAGAAAAATCATTGAATATAGCATCTGGATCGTCCTCACTATCTAGCACATTCCATATGTTACCGATGTCGGCAAAAACTGCACCTTTAAACGCACCGGTAATAGGAAATCGATATTCTGCATTTAAAGCAATTTTCATATTGGCTTCATTGAAATCGTTAATTCCACCAGTTCTTCCTGGACCTAATTCATAAGCTTGCCAAGCACGGTTGTCGTTGGGACCACCTGCAAAGAAAGATCTTATGAATGGAATGTTATCAGAGTTTCCATAAGGTATTGCAATACCAGCAAAGGTTCTTATCGCCAACACATGACCGTTGTAATATTGCCAGTGTTTTACATAATCAAACTCTGTTTTTACATACTGTGAAAACTCAACTCCAAAAACCTCCTTTTGTCCATTGCTGTTTTCTTCAACTCCAACTAAATCTGAAATTCCAGCCAAGACATTTCCTGCGAGTTCTACTCTAACGCTTATTCGTGAGAAATCATCATCATAGATTCCTTGCCTATTATTACGAATCCAGTTGTAGCTAGAACTTATTATAAGGTTGTTTTGAGATAAACGTTGTCTTCTTTCTCTAATATTACGTATTATTTGCTGCTGTTCTGCTGTTGTAGATAAAGTGCCATTTAATCCATCTTGAATAAATTGAGAAGTTCCATCAGGTACAATTAGGTCGCCTTCATCATTTACATAGGTAGGACTGCTCAGGCTTAAATCATTTGCAATATCATTCAAACTACCATAGCTGCTGCGATAGACATTAAAAAAGTTGCCTGGATCTAAATTGCGTACATACTGCGCATTTACTAATTCAAAAATGGTACTTTTTACTGGCGTTTGCTGCCAATTATACCTTAATGCACCTTGTAAACTTTGTTTATCTAGACCGATGTTAGTTTGACTGGTAAATCCAATGGTAAAATCGGTAGATGGTGACATGTACTTAGGAATGAAACCATCTGTTTCAAAGGGTACAAATAACCTAGGGAATGATAATCGTGCATCAGCGCCAAATTCTTGTAAATCAAAAAATCTAGAATCTCCTGTTGCTGCATTTGAACTTGCTCCTATATTTCCTCTAAAGGAAATATCTAGCAACTCACTTCCTTTAAATAAGTTACGTATGAGTAACGAAGTGTTTAAACCAATACCTAATGTTTGAATGTTGCTGTGTGTAGCCTCTGGAGCGATTTTTACATTAAACTTTTTCTTTGATGTAAGAAGAACATTGGCTATTAGATCACGACCAGTTGAATCTGCAGGATCTGATACATAGCGTATTTGTGGATACAAAAAACTCTGTAGCTCAGTAATGCGCTTATAAGTTCGATCTCGATCCAGATCGCGATATATATCGCCTTCATGAAAGAATACAGCGTCAGTTAATGTATTACTGCGGTATTTACGTTTTCCATATCTAATGATATTGTAATCTTCATACCTAGTGGTATCTGCTGGAATACTATCTAGCTCATTTGTATAGTCTGGAATAATATTTACCTTACTTATTTTATGAACTCTAAATGGGGTTGTATAGGTAGAATCGCCTAATTGTTCTTCTCTGTCTTTGATAATAAGCGTGATGTTTGCTTTATGATCGGTATTAACAGTGTCGCCTTCAAATTTTATATATTCTTTTTCCATGTGATAGGCTCCATGGTTTCTAAAGTAAGTATTTAGTCTATCACGCTCGTCAGTAAAATTTTGGGATAGATATTGTTCTCCAGCTACGACAAAACTTTTTCCTTTTGTAATTTGATATAATGAATCTATAGCTGTTGATTCTATTTTGGATTTAATTGAGTCAATTATATAAGGTCGGTTGCGCTCAACTTTATATAAAATTTCGGCTCTTTTTTTTCTGGACTTTTCTATAATTTCATGAGAAACCTCTGTATTAAAGTACCCTTGATTCCAGTACCAGGCTTTTAAACGCTCTTCAGATTTTGTAACGAGCTCTTTGTCTATAATTGCCGGTGATTCTCCAGTACGTTTTAACCACTTATTGAAATCAATTAATGAATTGTATAGTTTGTTAGTTTGCTTTCGCGAAAGCGTATTTTCCAAAAACTCATCAGTACCAGAATGGCTATTTTTCCAGGCAGCGACAAGAGAGTCTTTGTTGGGTCTTGCTAAATTATAAATATGTAATCGTAGTGGGTAACCTATAAGTGGTAGTTTTGTATTAGGTTGTAGTGCTGGTAAAGTTTTTACTCTAGGATCGTCCGGCGCTAGACTGTCAACTAAAATTCTATTTTTAACAAGTAGATTTTTGTTTTGCGGCACTCTTTTTACCGCATTACAAGAAACGATAAGTAATAATAGAGTGCATATGGCTGCTATATGTAGAGTAAATCGTTTCTTTGTCATTCTAAAAATCAAAAGTATTAATAATTGCTTACTAGAAACTATATAAAACTCATAAAATCACTTTCTCGTAAAAAAGGAAGAGATACTCATGGATTGTTTGTAGTTGAAGGCTATAAGTCTATTCAAGAGTTATACCAATCTGGTCTTGATTGCAAAAGTGTTTTTGTAACTTCTGGAAATCACAAGCTTGATCATCTAGAGCTTACGGTTGTTACAGAAAAGGAGATGAAGACAATTTCAAACTTAACAACGCCTCCTGGATATTTAGCCGTTTTTGAAATACTTAAGCAATCTGCTATTCCACATGATGGTGGTATAATAGTGCTAGATGGTGTTAAGGATCCAGGGAACCTAGGCACTATAATAAGACTAGCAGATTGGTATGGCGTTTCTCATATAGTTTGTTCTCGTGATACTGTTGATTTATTTAATCCAAAATGTATCCAAGCAACGATGTCATCTATTGCAAGAGTACAAGTTTATTATAGGGATATTGAAGAATTCCTAAGTGAAACACAACGATCTGTATATATTGCTCATATGGATGGTGAGTCGTTATATTCTACCTCAATTCCTGAAAACGCTGCCATAGTTATGGGTAGCGAGTCTCATGGTGTAAGTGATTCGATTAAGCAATTAGGAACACCAGTTAGTATCCCATCTCATAGTACACATGGTGCGACTGAAAGTTTAAACGTAGCTATCGCAGCCGCTATAATTACGGCTCACTGGAAAAAGAGTTTGTCTTTTACTGGAAAGTAAAATTGATAAAAATACCTCTAGACTGCATACTCGAAATATTTCCTGTCCATGGACTGTTTACATCCATGTCTGGAACCAATTCGTCCGTCATAGCAAATACACCTCGTATAGATGGAGAGAATTTAAAGTAGAATAGGTACAGGTCAACACCAATTCCTATTTCATAGTTAAAAACATTAGTCATCTGTCTAAACTGCCCAGCAGAATTATCATCAGGATTTTCTTCGTTACTGGATAAGTTAGACGACCATGAAAAGCCACCTACGACAAAGGGTTTCCAATTGTTTTTTCTTTTTGTCGAAAATTTGAGTAATAAGGGTACGTTGATGTAAGTAGATACTACCTCTCGTTCCTGTTGAGCAGGCGTCATTAAAGATGGGTCTGGAAAAGTAAGAGTTCGATTTACAAAAACAATCCCAGGTTCAAGTCTTAAGTTGAAATAGTCATTTAGTCTGACATCACCTACAAGACCGACATTGAAACCAACACTTGTTTCGGTATTAATTTCCTCGGTTAATTCATTATAATCAAATTTATAATCATAAGAGTTAAAGCCTAAATAGTAACCCCAAGTGTATCGTTGTTTGTCAAAATTTTCTCTATTTAAAATTTTTCTTTAGAAAAAAGTTGAGCATTAGATAGTTGAGCGCTCAATGATAGCACTATAGTGATAATGAATATTCTCATATTATCCTTTTGTAGCTTTATAAATGGTGGAAGCACCGTAAAATTGTAAATAATTGTCTACTTCATTAAACCCAACTTTCTTTAAAATATTGTTGAAAGCTTCCCCATGTGGAAATTGTGCGGCGCTTTTAGAAAGATATCCATATGCAGTTTTATCTTTAGAAAAAAGCTTTCCTAAAGTAGGAACAATTAAATTAGAATATAAATAGTACCCTTGCTTAAACGGAAATTTGGCAGGTACACTGGTCTCTAGAACAACAAGAATACCACCAGGTTTTAAAACCCTTAGTATTTCTGATAACCCTTTCTCTAAATCTTCAAAGTTTCTTACGCCGTAACTTACGGTAATTGCATCAATTGAATTATCATCATACTTTAGGTTTTCTGAATCTCCAAGTACCATCTCAATACGGTCATCTAGTTCTTCTTTACTAACCTTAATTTTTCCTATTTCTAGCATACCGCTAGAAATATCCAGTCCTATTAATTTAGTAGCATTGGTCTTTTGAGCCATTTTAATAACCAGATCACCAGTCCCTGTAGCGATGTCCATTATTACATCTGGTTTTGATTGAGCTACAAGATCTACAACATTATCTCTCCATTTTTGATCTAATCCTAAAGAGATAACTCTATTCAAACCGTCGTATTCACCACTAATGTTGTCAAACATTTTTGTGACTTGTTGTTTTTTACCGGTCTGATTGTTTTTGTATGGTTTAACTTCGTTTGCCAATTGATACAGATTTATTATGCAAAGATAATAGGTATAAAAGAGCTTATTGTTATGATTATTAGGATTAACTGTTAAGCAAGATGTAAACTTTTGTTTTTGGTAACAATAGTTTTTATTCCTACGCAGGCTCTTAATTATGGTTATTTATGAGACTTATTCCTTGCATTCTCCTATCTTTGAGGTATAGAACATTGTTTTTATGAAAATCATTATTGCAGGTGCAGGTGAGGTAGGTTTTCATCTTGCTAAGTTGCTGTCCTTTGAATCACAGGATATTACACTTATCGATCCTGTTAAGGAGAATCTATATCATGCAGACTCACATCTAGATATAAGAACCTTAAGAGGTGATGCAACATCTATCAAAATTCTTCAAGATGCCAAAATTGATGCTGCAGATCTTGTTATAGCTGTAACAGCGAGTGAAACTACTAATATTACCATATCTGTTCTTGCTAAACAATTAGGAGCAAAACGTACCATAGCCAGAATTTCTAATACCGAGTTTTTAGAACATCAAGACAATTTAGGCTTTAAAAATTTTGGTATTGATGAATTAATCAGTCCTGAAAGTTTAGCTAGTAAAGAAATTGAATTATTACTCAATCAAAGTGCGTTCAATGATTCTTATGAATTTGAGAATGGGGCATTGACTATGGTAGGTGTAAACCTTCCTAGAAATGCTCAAATGGTTGGAAAAACAGTACAACAAGCTGGTGAAATATTTCCTGAAGTTCATTTCATGCCGATTGCGATTCAAAGATTTGGTACACAATACACTTTGATACCTCGTGGTGATACTAAGTTTAAAGAAGGAGATCAGGTTTATTTTATTACCACTCCAGATGGTGTCGAAGAGCTTTACAAACTTTCGGGTAAGACCAAACATACTGTTAAGAACTTAATGATTTTAGGAGGAAGTAAAATAGGAATTCAAAGTGCCGAAAAACTTTCAAAAGCAGGAATAAATGTTAAGTTAATAGAAATAAATCCAGCCAAGGCCTTTGACCTAGCAGATCAGTTGCCAGATGTTCTTGTCCTTAATGGAGATGGAAGGAATGTTGAACTACTTCAAGAAGAGAGTATACATGAAATGGATGCTTTTATCTCTGTAACTGGTAATAGTGAGACAAACATTATTTCTAGCTTAATGGCTAAAAGTAAAAGTGTTAATAAAACAATAGCACTTGTTGAGAATATGGATTATTTTCAATTATCTCATAGTATAGGTATTGATACCTTAATTAATAAGAAGTTACTTGCAGCAAACAATATCTTTAGATATGTAAGAAAAGGTGAAGTGGTTGCGATGACCAAGCTGAATAACATGAATGCCGAGCTGCTGGAATTTATCGTAAAACCAGACAGTGACATCTGCAATAAAAACCTAGTTGAAGCAGGTTTGCCTAGAAGTGCAATCGTTGGTGGTGTAATAAGAAATGGGATCGGAAATATTGCTCTAGGAAATTTCAAAATTGAAGCAGGTGATAGAGTAGTGGTATGCTGTCTACCTAGATCCATTTCTAAGGTTGAAAAATTATTCTTGTAATGACTAGACTTAATTACAAAATAATTATTTACATCATGGGACTACTGTTATTGTTTAACGGTGGTTTTATGTTTTTGAGTGCTGCTGTAAGTGCTATTTATAAAGAGCCAGAAGGCATTGATATACTAATGGCTGGAGTAGTAGCTATAATTTTAGGTGCTATTTCTATGTATCTAACTCGTAAACATCAACGTGTTTTACATAAAAAAGAAGGGTATTTAATTGTTTCATTAGGATGGTTAATTATGGCTTTTGCGGGAACTATGCCTTATGTTTTTTCAGGTGCTTTGGATAATTATACCGACGCTTTTTTTGAAACAATGAGTGGATTTACTACTACTGGTGCTAGCATAATGAATGATATAGAAATAATGCCAAAAGGTGTTTTATTCTGGCGTAGTCTCACACATTGGATTGGTGGAATGGGTATTATTGTACTAGCAGTTGCTATTTTACCTTTATTAGGAATTGGTGGTATGCAATTGTTTGCAGCAGAAGCACCTGGTCCAAGTGCTGATAAATTACATCCAAGAATCACCGACACAGCAAAAAGATTATGGCTTATTTATGTAGGTTTTACAGGAATTGAAACAATATTACTTAGAATAGCAGGAATGAATTGGTTTGATGCTATTAACCACGCTTTAAGTACTTTATCTACAGGTGGATTCTCTACAAAAAATGCTAGTATGGCGTATTGGAATGATAATCCAGCGGTACAGTGGATCATCATTGTTTTCATGTTTATTGCAGGAACTAATTTTGTACTTAGTTATTTTGCTTTCAAGGGAAGATTCAGTAGGATTTTAAAGGACACTGAATTTAAATGGTACGCAGGATTTGTTTTATTATTCACATTAATCTCTGCTGTTCTTATTTATTATCAAGCAGATTTAACTGCGTCAACAATTGCTCACCCATTAGTTGCAGGAAGGGCAGAAGGCTCTTTAAGGCATGCGGTTTTTCAAGTTTTGGCAGTGATGACCACTACTGGATTTGTGACTGCAGATTATACGCTTTGGACTCCATTTTTAACCATAATGTTCTTTGGTCTCTTCTTCCTCGGCGGTAGTGCAGGATCTACATCAGGTGGAGTAAAAGTAGTTAGACACATCATCTTGATAAGGAATGGTATTATGGAATTTAAAAGGACCTTGCATCCTAGTGCTATAATTCCTGTTCGCTATAACGGAAGAGCGGTCCCTAGCAATAATGTATTTAGCGTTCTAGGTTTTTTTATTCTTTACATGCTATCCTTTATTATAGGAGCAGTAGTACTTGCTGCATTAGGGCTTGATTTTGATACAGCTATTGGAGGAGCGCTCAGTAGTTTGGGTAACGTTGGGCCTGCTTTTGGTGATCTCTCTCCTGTAGATAATTTTGCAGGTTTACCAGACTTAGGAAAATGGTGGTGTAGCTTCCTTATGCTTATCGGAAGGTTAGAATTATTTACAGTACTTATCCTCTTCACGCCGTTCTTTTGGCGTAATAGGTAATTAAGATTTGCTTACCATATAATTGAAAAGACTGTACTTTCTAGATTAAGAAAGTACAGTCTTTATTCTTTGTAAAGCTTCTTTAATTTGATCTTCACTTGCAGCATAGGATATTCTAATACAGTTAGGAGCTCCAAATGCGTCGCCAGAGACTGTTGCTACATTTGCTTCCTCCAGAATCATTAAAGAAAAATCTGTAGCATCTTTAATCACATGACCTTTAATTGTCTTTCCAAAAAATGAACTTACGTCTGGGAATACGTAAAACGCACCATCTGGAGTATCAGTTACAAAACCTTCTATTTCAGAAAGTAAACTGAGAACTAGATCTCTGCGTTTAGAAAATGCATCTATCATGTACTGTATTTTGCTCACTGGAGCTTTTAATGCAGTAATTACAGCACGTTGTGCGATACAATTTGCGCCGCTAGTGATTTGGCCTTGCATTTTATTACACGCTCTAGCGATCCAGGAAGGAGCGCCTATATAACCAATTCTCCAACCAGTCATCGCAAAAGCTTTTGAAACACCATTCACCACAACAGTTCTTTCATACATTCCATCAATCTCAGCCATGCTAGTGTAGGTTCCTGTATAATTAATATGTTCGTAAATTTCATCACTAACCACGATAATATTAGGGTAGTCTTTTAATACACCAGCGAGACCTTCTAGCTCTTCCTTACTGTAAACGGCACCACTAGGATTATTTGGCGATGAAAACAAAACCATTTTAGTTTTAGGTGTTATAGCATCATTTAATTGTTGAGGAGTTATTTTGAAATTTTGTTCTACTCCAGCTCTTACCTCTACCGGGACTCCTTCTGCTAGTTGCACGATTGCCGCATAACTTACCCAATAAGGTGCAGGTAGAATACATTCATCACCTTCATTGAGCAAGACCATTGCTACATTTGCAATAGATTGTTTTGCTCCAGTAGAGACTACAATTTGATCGCGGTTATATGTAAGATTATTATCCCTTTTAAACTTTTCGATTACAGCATCCTTTAATTCAGTATATCCATCGACAGGTGTATAGCTGTTATAATTTTCATTGATTGCCTGGATAGCAGCATCTTTAACAAAATCTGGTGTATTAAAATCAGGTTCACCTAGGCTTAATCCTATTATGTCTTTCCCTTGTTCTCTTAATTCTCTAGCTTTTGCAGCCATTGCGAGAGTTGCACTTGTAGGTAAGTTGTTGATCCTGTTAGATAGATGCTCTTTCATTAGTAGTGATGTTTAAATACAAAAATAACCAAGGTGATAAGAATATACCTAACAGGCTAAGATAATGTTCTATTTTTGTACAAAAATTTTACACCTTGGCACAAATCATAAAAGATTATTTTCCTCACATAACTGATGAACAGTTTTCTCAATTTCAGGCGCTAGAATCCCTTTATAAGGAATGGAACAGTCAGATTAATGTAATTTCACGTAAAGATATAGACGAGCTCTACACGAGGCATGTTTTACACAGTTTAGGGATTGTTTCTGTAGTACGCTTTCGCGAAAGCTTACCTAATACACCAGGAGGAACAAGGGTACTTGATGTAGGAACTGGCGGAGGCTTTCCTGGAATACCGCTTGCGATTATGTTTCCAAAAACTAAATTTTATCTTATAGATGCGATAGGAAAAAAGATAAAGGTCGTTAACGCGGTAGTAGAGGCTTTGGGTTTACAAAATGTGACTACTGAACATGGAAGAGCAGAAAAAGTGAAGGGAAGGTTTGACTTTGTTGTAAGTCGTGCTGTAACAAACATGCCAGATTTTGTTAAATGGACTCGTAACAAAATTAGAAAGGATAGTTATCACAGCATTGAGAATGGAATTTTATATTTAAAAGGCGGAGACTTAACCAAGGAACTGAAGCCATTTCCCAATGCTTACCAGTATAATCTTGATGAGGTTTTTGAAGATGAATTTTTTGAAACTAAAAAAGTGGTTCATCTACCTTTGTAAAGTATATAACATAAAAAACCTGCTTTATGCAGGTTTTTTTATGTTTAAAATCTCGGATTAAAAATTAGTCGTGAGATTAAGTGTGAGACCAGTATTTTCTGGAACAAACCTACAAACACCACCTACACAAATCAGTCCACCACGTTGTCTACCATAATTAAGGGCTACTCTCGTACGGCCTTTGGTATACGAACCACCAACTGAATAGTAATGAATATCGGTGTCATCATAGTTGTACAAGTCGGCCACATAAAGAGAAAGTGACGTGTTAAAAGCGTATTCCAATGTTGCTGCTGCCCAGTTACCTCTATCAGCATCTGCAGATAAATGTTGAGCGTCAAATCTAACTGATCTTCCCTTTCCTAAATCGTAGAGAAGATCTGCTACAAATGCAGTGCCATTAAGTTCTGACTGTCCATCTAGTAAATTTCCACCTTCAATATTTTTAGCGTTGTAATAAGTTTGAGCGGCTGTAAACTTCGCAGAAAGCGCTTTGCTAAATTTGGTGTTTAATTGAAAGCTAAACTCTTCAAAGTATTTCTTACCTCTAGAAAACAAGCTTGCATCATAGTCATTGTTCGGTACGTCAAATGATGAATCTAAACCTGCCCAATTTGAGTAGTTTAAAGAGTAAGTAGTTCCATATTTAAATCCGAATAGAGAACCAGGTTTTGCTGTATGAACTACGTCTAACTGTCCTCCAATTTCTCCGGCTTCTTCTTCATCTGGATTTAAGAATACTTGTGGATTGTATACATAGATATTGCGTACCATGTAACTACTTTGCTTAGTGTATCCTGGTACAAAATTGATAGTTTGATTTAAAAAAGGGTTACCTGCTTGTTCTCTGTCAGAGAAAAAGCCCATATTTTCGGTAGCTCTTAAAGTTGTATTTATTCCTAAACCTGGAATAGAGTATCCTAAATTTAGTAATAACGCACGCCCGTCAAAGTAGTTACCTAATAAAGGTGTGCCACCAACAATAACTGCATCTGGTTCCTTGTAAACATACTCTGCTTGTAAGTTAAATTTGTCAAAGTAAAGATCTCCTCTCATACTATATGCATTGACGGTCGATGGGAAATTTGGATCTGCAGATGTGTTTACTTGATATCGTCCTACATAGCTAGTACCTATATTTATTCCAGTTTCCGTATTTAATAGTTCTCCTAAATCAAACTCTGAATTAATACCTTGTACAGTACCTTCAGATAACTCAAAGCCAGTTCTTTGGTTTCCAATGAATCCTGTAGCTTCAAGATAATCATTAAAAGCATAGTTAACTCTTATTCCTCTTATCGAATTATCGATACCTAAGGTGTGATCTTCCCAGGTTCTAAATATTAATCCGCTACCAAATTGATCATAGAAATTACCAGCTGTGATTTCCAGATCCTTATGTTTAAAAGTTGCAAAATAGGTTGCGATTCCATTTCCTTCAAATCCTTCAAAGTAACCTAATAAAGGAGAAGGTTGATACAATTCATATTGAGCGCCGACAGTAAATTTACCTTGAGTATATTGAAGCTTGAGATAGTTGTTTGAACGAAATTGATCTTGAGGAGCTACACCATTAAGTATCCCGTCATCATCTTGATACCATTGGGAATTGGATTCCAAACCACCAGAAAATGTTCCATCTTGTGCTTTTATATTAAAAGCGATTAAAAGTGCTGCTAATAGCAGATAATTTTTCATAAATCAGTGTTGGATTGAATTTTATATGTGTTTTTTGTACTCTTCATAAAGTTCTTCCTCAGCTCCAGGTGTGAAGCTAGAGTGGCGGTATACAATTTTATTGTCCTTTACGATTAAGGTAAGAGGAATGTTAGGATTGCCTAGATACCTGATAATTTCATTTTTCTTATCTAACAAAACGGTGTAGGGCCATGCTCTACCATCTACTTCTGTTTTTACCCTTGGTTTAGATCTAGCGTCGTCAGTTGCTATAGCATATAGTTCAAATCCGATCTCTTTCTGCAGCTCGTTATAATCTAATTTAATAGCATCTAGCTCTTTCATGCAAGGAGTACACCATGTTGCCCAAAATGAAAATACTACTGGTTTATCCTTACTGAGCTCAGAGAGAGTTACTTTTTTGCCATTTAGATCCTTAAGAATGATTTCTGGAAGTTCGGTTTGAGAATAGCTTATTGATGAAAATATCAATAAAGCTAATAGAATAAGTTTTTTCATATAATTAAGTTTTGAAATGCAATTATAACAGTTCTTTAATAAATAATGTGCCAAACTGCTTTTTAGTTAAAACTTTTCATTATTAAAAATCAATGTATTAGGTTTTTAAAACATTGTTTTTATATTTGGTTATTCTTAAATAATCGTTAAAACAACTTAAATTATGAAAACAGCTAACTTTTTAAAAATCTTCTTGCTTTTAGTTGCGGTAACCTTGACCTCGTGTTCATCAGAATCTACGGATGATGGAGGAGGCAATGGTAATGGCAATGGTAATCAAGGATTGGTATTATCTGCTGATAAAACTAGAGTCTATGAAAATACAATAGTAACTTTTACCGTCATGAATGGTACCGTTAATGTAACTTCTCAAGCTACTATATCCCTGGATGGAACACCTATTACTGGAAACACGGTTTTACTTGATACTGTAGGATCAAAAGTTGTTACCGCAGAATATAATGGTGACAGTGCAAATAATGTTGATATTGAAGTTATAGTACCTTCTTACTCAACAAAAATGATAATTGAAGATTATACCGGTGCTTGGTGTGGATGGTGTCCTAGAATTTCACAAGGGATTGAAGATTTGGGAGCTTCAAATTCTAATGTTATAGCTATAGCTGTTCACAATGGTGATTCTATGGTGTTTCCGTTCGAAGGTCAAATGAGACAAAGATTTGGTGTCAGTGGATTTCCGACAGGTATTTTGAATAGAGATCAAAGTTGGAATTCTGTATCTGGTGATGCTATGAATATGACCCAGCCAATTAGTTATTTGAATGTGCAAAAGGAGGTAGGTGTTGCGATAAATTCTTCTATTACTAATAATACCTTGTCTGCCTCAATTAGGGTTGGTTTTGATTTAGATCAATCAGGTCTAAGTTTAGTAGTATATGCCTTAGAAAATGGCCTTATCGAAGCACAAAGAAATTATACAAACAATTATGGAGGAGTAGATCCTATACAAGGATTCGTTCATGAGCATGTTTTATCAAAGAATCTTACTGATGTTTTTGGAGATCCTATACCAGCAGATCAACAGGTTGGAGGAAATGAGTATTCTGTAACGCTTACATCTAATGTGGCTGGAGTTGCAAATCAAAATGATATGGAGATTGTTGCATTTGTGGTAGACGCTTCGGGTAAAGTAGTAAATGCGCAAAAAGCACAAGTTGGTACTAATGTTGATTTTGATTAATTAAATCTCAACACAAAAAAAGCCGATTCAATTTTATTGAATCGGCTTTTTTTATATCTAATTTTATAGCTATTCGCCCAAGAAAGGGTATCTGTAATCCACAGGACTTACAAATGTTTCTTTAATCATTCTAGGAGAAACCCATCGCAAAAGATTTAATTTTGAACCTGCTTTGTCGTTGGTTCCAGAGGCTCTAGCTCCACCAAATGGTTGTTGACCTACAACAGCACCAGTAGGTTTATCGTTTAGATAGAAATTTCCTGCACAGTTTTCTAATGCTTTTACGGCTGTACCTAGTGCATATCTATCCTGTGAAAAAACAGCTCCTGTAAGAGCGTATTCACTTGTGCTATCAACTAACTTAAGAGTAGCTTCAAAATCTTCATCTTCATATACATACACTGTGATTACTGGACCAAACAACTCTGTTTCCATAGTTGGGTATTTTGGATCAGTAGTTACAATTACCGTAGGGTCAATAAAATATCCTTTTGATTTATCATAGTTACCACCAATTATTACTTCGGCATTAGAATCTTTTTTAGCTTGGTCTATGTAAGAAGTTATCTTGTCAAATGAGCCTTCGTGTATAACTGCTGTAATGAAATTACTCATGTCTTCAGGACTACCCATTTTAAAACTGTCACAGTCCTGACGTACTAATTTTTCAACATCTGGCCACATGCTTTGTGGAATATAAGCCCTTGATGCAGCGCTACACTTTTGACCTTGAAATTCAAAGGCACCTCTTGATATAGCCGTAGCTACTTGTTGAGGTATAGCACTTTTATGTGCAACAATAAAGTCTTTTCCACCTGTTTCACCTACAATTCTAGGGTAGGTTTTATATGTGTTAATATTAGCACCTATTTGTCCCCAAATACTTTTGAATACTCCTGTTGATCCTGTAAAGTGTATTCCAGCAAAGTCTGGATGAGCAAGCACTTCTTCAGTCATCATAACTGGATCTGCATTTACCATATTTATTACTCCATCTGGAACACCTGCTTCTCTAAACACGTCCATAACAACTTTTGCACTTAACATTTGATGGTCGCTAGGTTTCCATACAGTAACATTACCCATAAGGGCAGCACTCGCTGGTAAATTACCAGCAATTGCAGTAAAGTTGAAAGGAGTTACACAGTAAACAAAACCTTCTAACGGTCGGTATTCTAAACGATTCCATGCACCGCTTGTTGACTCAGGCTGCTCAGAGTAGATCTCTGTCATGTATTCTACATTGAATCTCAAAAAGTCTATTAATTCACAAGCGCTATCAATTTCTGCTTGATAAATCGTTTTTGATTGATTTATCATGGTGGCAGCATTAATCTTTGCACGATAAGGTCCTGCAATTAGTTCTGCTGCTTTTAGGAAGATCCCAGCGCGGTTTTCCCAGCTCATTTGTGACCATTCTTTGCGCGCTTCAAGTGCTGCCGCAATAGCTTGCTGTACTTCATCCTTGCCTGCAATGTGGTAAGTACCTGCACTATGCTGGTGATCATGTGGTGGTCGTACAGTTCCTGTCGTGCCAGTTTTTATTTCTTTACCATTGATAAATAACGGTATTTCTGTATTGGCGTTAAATAATTCGCTATATGCAGCTAGAACTTCTTCTCTTTCTTTAGAGCCTGGTTCATAGCTTTTTATTGGTTCATTAACTGCAACTGGTACGTTGAAAAATCCTTTTCCCATGTTGTGAAATTTATACTTTTAATTATGGTGTGAAAATACAACTTTATTCAGGCTTGAATAAAAGCCTGATTATAAATTAATGTGAATGGATGGAAAGTTGATTGTGTATAATCTCGCTTTCGCGAAAGCGTAATAAACACTAGACTAGTTTAACGCAAATGGAGCGCTAAGTTTGAAGGTAGGAATGACTACATTAAACTGTTTTGTAGTGGTGAAATTTACCATGGTGTAATGACCGCTCATATTACCGAATGGTGAGGTTAGTAAACAGCCGCTTTGATAACTGTGTCTTTCTCCTGGTTTAAGAACGGGTTTTTTTCCTATCACGCCTTCACCATCTACATGTTCTGTTTTTGATAGACTATCTTTAATGCGCCAGTGTCTATAGGTTAATTGTACACTGTCCTTACCTTGATTTTCAATGGTGATTTTGTAACCAAAGGCGTAGTGCATTTTATAATTCTTATAAAATGTACCTTCAAAACTCGTTTGAACAGAAATTTTTATACCTCTAGTGACTTGTTGTATCATAAATCTACTGATGCAAAGATACTAAAGATTAAAAATAAGCTACTGGCGATACTAAGTAGAAAGAAAAATGCAAAATTGATAAGAACAAATTTTATAATAGTTTTAATTCTACTTTGTCCATAAAACTTGCGTAACGACTTATATAGATAAAAGGGGCCAATCAGCAAGAAAAGGATACTGGAAACGATACTTGTATTAAAAATTAAGGTTTCTAATAGTACTAGGTAAAGGCATAAAAACACAAATGTGAGTAAATGAAAATTGAAAACCATATGTTCCATATAATTCCACGGTCCTCGTGCATAAATTAACCAAAAGAACAGACTAATAAATGGTGCAAAAAAGAATAGAAATATTGGAATTTTTGGGATTATGACACCTAATATTTCTAATGGACTGTCAGAAATATTTTCAAATTTTCTAGAGTTGTTATAGCGTTTAATATTGAAAGCATCGGTTCTATGTTCAAGTGCTGTCAATGCACTTACAGCACTTGCTTCGGGATGTTTTTTAGAATAATGGGAGTAATCATCCATTTGTTTAAAGAAGCCTGAAAAATAATTTATACTATCTAGTTTTGATTGAGTGGTATATTCCTTACTCAGTTTGATTTTAGTAGAATCCTTTTCAAGCGCTTTTATAGATTGGTCTATTGCAAAATTCTCAATCATGTTACGTGAGCTAGACAGGCTGTCCCTAGATTTTTTGATTTTATTAATTAAGTCTTGTTTGTTTACAACATTGCTATCAATTTCTATATTGAATGGGTTTTGATCCTCTTGTTTTACAGTGAATTTAAGTGGATCTTGGTTAGGTTGATCTTTGTCAACATATGAGCTTGCTAGTATTAAAAGTTGTACGAGTAAGAAAAATACGATGGTAACAGATAGGAAAAACCTAAAAGGATTTGCATAGGATATTCTCTTGCCTGCGCAGTATTCTTTAGTAACGTGCCCTGGTTTGAATAAAAGATGTTTAATAGTGCGCCACAATCTAGAATCATATGAAAATACATTGGAGAAAAACTCTTGAAAGAAATCTTTAAGCGCAAGACGTTTCGTGGTATTTAATTGACCACACTGGTGACAATACTTGTCAATATTTTCAAGCGGAGTGCCGCAGTTCAAACATTCTTGACCTCTATATTTTATAAGTGATCGGCTGGTAGGTTTCATAAAATCAAATGTGGCTTAATGATTTAATTTGTAATGTTTCTGCTATTCGCAGACCCTTTTCCTATTAACCTATCATAACGGCCACCTATCTCTCTAAAATATGCCAAGACAGTATACTCGTTCTCTGTTTGCCAATTATTCCCTGCTACGAATCCGTAATCTATGCGGCCATCAGGATGAACAACTGCATATTTATAATTGTAAAACCCTTGTTTCAATGTCAGTGTGGTGCTGTAAGAACTACCGTTCTCACTAGGAATCATCATGTTTTCATCACTTACTTGAAATCCATTATAATTACCCATAACGTGCAGGGTAGATCCTCTAGGTATTTCTATATCTTTTGTGTCTAAGCTAAAGTGGATCTTCACATACTCTGCTTGTACAGCATTGTCTTCATTGTCAATTGTTGTTACTTTGAATCCACCATTTATATCAGGGAAAAAAGTGTAGTCCCTGTTTTTTCTTGGTAAATCTACAAATAGAAAAGCCTCATAGAGATCTTTTTTAATGACGTAATCGATATTTACATTAGGTGCTCTAAAATCTCTATTTTCAAAATTCAGATATTCATTACCGGCCCAAAAGCTTGATTTCTCGTCATATCGATATACTTGTTTGTTTCCTAAATTAAATTGTGGCTTAAGTTGATCAATCGTATTTGTTAAGTCCAAGTTTTGAATTACAGTGACCTTTAATTGCTTATTAGGATTTATAAAATTTACTTCTTTACTATCTATGTTAAACTCAACTCGTTGTTGGGTATTAACGTAATTTAAGTCTCGAGCTCTTCTCACGGCAACACCTACTTGAGCTATATCCTCTACGATCATAAATTTCCTTGAAAAAACAAGTTCCCTATCATCATTGTAGATATGAATCATGTAGTTGCCACTCACCTTGAAACCTTGTGTAAATTGATTAGGTATCGTTAATGTATAGTGGGAATAAGGTTGTAATGTGGTAAAGGAATTGCGATAATTGAAGATACGCATATCATCGATACCTTCTAGAAATTCATTTTTAAACAATCTACTAGATTTCCAGTCGTGGTCGTAGTGTTCAAATTGATAATAATAGTCTGCTTCGTCACCTATAATGTCATCAAATTCTAGTTTGATGGTATCACCCATATTAAAAATAGGTAGCATATTTTCAGCAGGAACATTAAATACAACAGTTTTTATGTAATCTGGATCATTAACAAGTTCATTCATCTCTTGCGATTGCAAGAAAAAAGCATTGAAAAAAACTGTAAAGAATAACAATAAATACGACTTCATAATGGTCAAATATGGGATAAATATAAGGTATGATGCTGTTTTTATTAAGCTTTCGCGAAAGCAGTGCCAAAAACTTACTTAAACAACAATTTAGAACCTTTCTAAATAAATAAGTTAGATTTAAAAAAGACCTTTTATCCTTAAATTTGCAGACCTTAAAAATAAGACTAAAATAACGTCCTATGTCAAAAGACATTAGAGTAAGAAAAGGGCTTGATCTAAAGCTCAAAGGAGAAGCAGATAATGCGATCGTAGATGCTTCAAAGTCTTCTGTTTATGCAATCAAACCTGCTGATTTTCATGCGGTAGTACCAAAAATGGTACTTAAGGAAGGTGCTTCAGTTAAAGCTGGAGAGGTCATCTTTTATTCAAAGTATGATGAAAAGGTAAAATTTGTGTCACCAGTTTCTGGAACATTGACTAAAATTTTACGTGGTGCAAAACGCAGAATTCTAGAAGTTCAAATTACTCCTAACGGAAGTAATGATGTAGTTAAACATGATGTTGTGAATCCTTCACAAGCCAGTGCAGAACAGGTGCGTGAGATTTTACTTGAAAGCGGTTGTTGGCCGTTTATTATACAGCGTCCTTACAGCATTGTTGCAAGTCCAGAAGATACACCAAAAGCAATCTTTATTTCGGCTTACACGACTGCGCCACTTGCCGGTGATGCAGATGTAATACTTGCAGATAAGAAAGAAGCTTTTCAAAATGGTGTAACTGCACTTAGTAGAATAGCTCCAGTTTATATTGGTGTAGGTAAAAACTCGCCTATTGCCACTGTTAAAGATGCTACTGTTTATAAAGTGAAAGGTAAGCATCCGGCAGGTAACGTAGGTGTGCAAATCCATAAGGTGCTGCCAGTTAATGCTGGTGAGCGCGTGTGGACAGTTGGTTTTGAAGATGTAGCTACTATTGGAGATGTTTTTACCACTGGAGTATTCTCTGCACAACGTACTGTAGCTCTTGCGGGTACTGATGCTGATAAGGATTCTAGAAAGTATTACAGAACTATTCTAGGAGCGCAAGTTGATAGTCTTACAGGCGGGAACGTAGATACCGAAAATACGAGAATCATATCTGGAGATGTTCTTACTGGTGATAAGTTAGAGAACGGACAATTTATTAACTATTATCATAACACACTTACTTTAATTCCTGAAGGAAATGAGTATGCGTTTATGGGTTGGTTGCCATTTACACGTAACAAAGTACCTTCAAATGCAGGAACTTCTTTATCCTGGTTGTTAGGTGGTAAAAGAAAAGTAGACACAAACCTTAACGGTGAGGAACGTGCTCTAGTTGTTACCGGTGAAATGGAAGATGTAATGCCTATGGATATTTATCCAATGCAATTGATCAAGGCTTGTATGTCAGGTGATATTGAAAAAATGGAAAATCTAGGTATTTACGAGGTTGCACCAGAGGATTTTGCACTTGTTGATTTTACTAATACTTCCAAACTTGAAGCGCAAGAAATAATACGCAACGGTTTGGACTTAATGATAACAGAAGTAGGATAAACTATGAAATGGATTAGACGTAAACTGGATCAGGCTAGAAAGCCTTTTGGACCAGGTCAGAAATTAGAGAAGTATGCACCTGCTATTAATGCATTTGATACTTTCTTATTTACCCCAAATCACACTACAAAGAAAGGTGCTCACATACGTGACGTTGTGGATCTTAAGCGTACTATGATTACGGTTGTAATTGCGCTTATACCAGCCTTAATTTTTGGTATGTGGAATGCAGGAGCTCAATACTTATATCAAGAAAGAAACCTTGGTAGTGTGACTGATGTTCCTTTTTGGGAAGCATTAACTGAAGGAGCAATATTGGTGTTTCCTCTTATTGCAGTTAGTTATATAGTTGGATTGACTATCGAATTTATTTTTGCGATTTATCGTGGTCACGAAGTAAATGAAGGTTACCTAGTAACTGGTTTACTTATACCTATGATCTTTCCGGTAGATATTCCATTGTGGATGTTAGCTATATCCGTTGCTTTTGCCGTACTTATCGGTAAAGAAGCTTTTGGAGGTACAGGTATGAATATCTTAAACCCAGCATTAACAGCGCGTGCATTTGCGTTCTTTGCTTACCCATTATACATGTCAGGTAATCAGATATGGGTTCATGAAGGTAGTACCGATTCTATTTCTGGTGAAACGATTTTAGGATCACTAGCTGAAGGTAAAGAAGTGGCTTATAGTTTTTCTGATGCTTTCATAGGCTTTATACCAGGATCAGTGTCAGAGACATCTACTCTTATGATTTTAATAGGAGCTGCCATTTTAATCCTTACTAAGGTAGGAAGCTGGAGAATCATATTAAGTGGATTTATAGGAGCCGCTGTAATGGGATTGATTTTTAATGCCTTTGGTGCAAATGCTCTAATGTCATTTGATTGGTATATGCATTTAGTAGTTGGCGGATTGGCATTTGGACTAGTGTTTATGGCAACAGATCCTGTGAGTGCTGCTCAAACTTTTAAAGGTAAATGGATTTATGGTTTCTTATGTGGATTCTTTGGGGTTATGATACGTGTATTCAATCCAGCGTATCCAGAAGGAATTATGCTTGCTATTTTATTAATGAATGTGTTTGCTCCAACCATTGATCATTACGTGGTTCAAGCAAATGTGAGTAAACGTAAAAAACGCCTGGCAAAAGCTAAGGCTAATCTTCAAACAGCTTAGTCATGGATAGAAATTCAAACGCTTATACTTTTTTGTTTGCTATTGCTCTTGTAGCAGTTGTTGCTAGTGCTCTAGCATTTGCAGCTACTAGTCTACAACCAGCACAAGCAAAAAATGTGAAAGAAGAAAAAATGCAAAACATCCTAGGTACAGTAGGAATTGAGACTTCTAGAGATAGTGCTCAGGTTTTGTTTAATAAATATATTGTAGATCAGGTTGCACTTTCTAGTGATGGTACTCCTAAGGCTGACGTAAATGCTTTTGAGGTAGATCTTAAAAAAGAACTTAAGAAGCCTGTAGAAGAACAAGCATTTCCACTTTACGTGGCAGATGTTGAAGGCTCAAAATATTATGTTGTTCCTTTAAGAGGTAAAGGTCTTTGGGATGCAATATGGGGTTACATAGCTCTTAAAGATGATGTGAACACCATTAAAGGTGCTGTATTTGATCACAAGGGTGAAACTCCTGGTCTAGGTGCCGAAATTACTCAAGAATGGTTCCGTAAAAGATTTGAAGAAGAAAAAATCTTTGATGGTGATGGTAATTTTATAGGTGTATCTGTTGCTAAAGGATATCAAGGTGGAGATAATAAGGACGATAACGCAGTAGATGCCATTTCGGGAGCTACCATTACAGGTGATGGTGTTACTGATATGATTTCAGAAAGACTTAAGAATTACCTTCCTTATTTCGAGAAAAATACTAACATAAAAGTGGCTATGAAGTAAGCCAGTGCTTACTGTTGTTACGCTTTCGCGAAAGCGAGATAAAAACAAATTTTATGTCAAAAGAACTAAACAAAAAAGAAGAACTAATCCTTTTTCTATCTGATACGGATGAAAGAGAAGGATTGTTAGGAAAGAAAAATCGTAAACTTCTTTCTGATCCTCTTACAGATAACAACCCTATTACCGTACAGGTATTAGGTATTTGTAGTGCACTTGCAATTACAGTTCAATTGAAGCCTGCGATTGTAATGAGTCTTGCTGTAATGGCCGTAATGGCTTTCAGTAACATGATTATCTCATTACTTAGAAATTCTATTCCTTCAAGAATACGTATTATCGTTCAACTTGTAGTGGTTGCTGCACTTGTAATTCTTGTAGATCAAGTATTAAGAGCCTATGCTTATGATGTTTCAAAGGAATTATCGGTATTCGTAGGTTTAATTATTACCAATTGTATTGTAATGGGTCGTCTTGAAGCATTTGCATTAGGTAATGGTGTTTATAAATCATTTCTTGATGGTATAGGAAATGCAGCAGGATATGCTTTCATACTTATACTGGTAGCATTTTTCAGAGAGTTATTAGGTGCTGGGAAACTTTTTGGTTATCAAGTGATCCCAGATTCTTTCTATGAATTTGGATATTCCAATAATGGTTTGATGTTATTGTCGCCTATGGCACTTATAACGGTAGGAATCATAATTTGGGTGCAAAGAAGTAGAAACAGAGCATTAATAGAAGAAAACTAAACTAAGAAATAGTATATATCATGGATTTAATTAATCTTTTTGTAAGAAGCGTTTTCATAGAAAACATGGTTTTTGCCTATTTCTTAGGTATGTGTTCTTATCTAGCGGTATCTAAGTCGGTTAAGACTGCTGTTGGCTTAGGTGCAGCAGTTGTATTTGTACTTGGAATTACAGTTCCTATCAACTTTTTACTAGATACTTACCTACTAAAGCCTGGTGCTTTAACTTGGTTAGATGCTAGTTATGCAGATGTTGATTTAAGCTTTTTAAGTTTTATCATGTTTATTGCGGTTATCGCAAGTATGGTACAATTAGTTGAAATGGTTGTGGAACGATTTGCTCCAGCTTTGTATGGTGCTCTAGGTATATTTTTACCTCTTATTGCGGTAAACTGTGCGATTTTGGGAGGTTCTTTATTTATGCAACAAAAAGACTTCAGTGGTATAACTGAGTCTGCTGTATACGGTTTAGGATCTGGGGTAGGATTTTTCCTTGCGATTCTAGCGATTTCTGCCATTCGTGAGAAAATTGCTTACTCAAATGTACCTGCACCGCTTAGAGGACTAGGTATTACATTTATAATAACAGGACTTATGGCTTTAGGGTTTATGAGTTTTATGGGAATTGAAATATAATTTTAGAAACAGCTATTATGGATTCTAATATGATTACATTAATTGCAGCAGTTGTTATTTTCTTAACACTTATTCTGTTGCTAGTATCTTTGCTTTTAGGAGCAAAATCAAAGCTTTTACCGTCTGGTCCTGTGACCATTAATGTAAACGGTGAAAAAGATATCACTACTGATTCTGGAGGAACTTTATTAGGTACTTTGGGTAATAATAAATTGTTCCTACCATCAGCTTGTGGTGGTGGTGGAACTTGTGTTCAGTGTAAATGTATTGTTACTGAAGGTGGTGGTGCTATTTTACCAACTGAGGTACCACATTTTACTCGTAAGGAGATTGCAAATGGATGGAGATTAGGTTGTCAAGTTAAGGTTAAACAAGACATGAAAATCGAAATTCCTGAAGAGGTATTTGGAATTAAAAAATGGGAGGCAGAGGTTGTGCGTAATTACAATGTAGCTTCTTTTATTAAAGAGTTCGTAGTACGTCTTCCTGAAGATATGGATTATGAAGCTGGTGGATACATTCAAATCGAGGTTCCTAAATGTGAAGTTCGTTTTGAGGATATGGATATCACTGCTCACCCAGAGGAGCATGACACGCCAGACAAATTTCAGGCAGAATGGGATAAATTTAATTTATGGCCATTAGTAATGAAAAATCCTGAAACTGTAGAACGTGCTTACTCGATGGCTTCTTTCCCTGCTGAAGGTAGAGAAGTAATGCTTAACGTACGTATTGCTACGCCGCCATGGGATCGTGCTAAAAATGGTTGGATGGATGTAAACCCTGGTGTAGCTAGTTCTTACATTTTTAATCAGAAACCTGGTAATAAGGTAGTGATATCAGGACCTTATGGAGAGTTCTTTATTAATCACAGTGATGCAGAAATGCTTTACGTGGGTGGTGGTGCAGGAATGGCACCTATGAGATCTCACTTGTACCACTTATTCAAAACCTTGAAAACTGGTCGTACAGTTACTTATTGGTATGGTGGTCGTTCCAAGCGTGAATTGTTTTATATCGAGCATTTCCGTGAGTTAGAAAGAGAATTTCCAAACTTTAAGTTCTTTATGGCTTTAAGTGAACCATTGGAGGAAGATAATTGGAAGCTTAAAGATGATATCCATAGTGAAGGTGATGGTTTCCAAGGTTTCATACACCAAGTGGTAATTGATCAATATTTATCTAAGCATGAAGCACCAGAAGATATTGAGCTATATTTCTGTGGTCCTCCATTGATGAATCAAGCGGTTCAAAAAATGGGTGAGGATTTTGGAATACCTGATGAAAATATCCGATTTGACGATTTTGGAGGTTAATACTTTTCCTTTATATTAAAAAACCCAGCTTTTAAAGCTGGGTTTTTTATTTCATTAAAATGCGAATATGGAATTTATTTACTCTGGTTGTACAGGTAAGTAAGCAACTGCTTTAATTTCTATCAACAAGTGCGGATGCGGTAATTGATGCACGGCTACTGTGGTTCGAGTAGGGCCAGAATAATCAAAATATTGAGCGTAAGTCTCGTTATAACCACCAAAGTCGTTCATGTTAACGAGAAACGTTGTTATATCAACTACGTTCTTCAAACTAGCTCCTTGAGTCTTTAAGATGCTATCGATGTTTTCTAGAACTGCTTTGGTTTGCTCTTTAATATCGAGATTTGTGGTTCCCATTTCATCCACTTCAACACCTGCAAACGTGTTGTCTGATCGTCTACTGCTCGTTCCTGAAATGTATAAAAAGTCGCCAACTCTCTTTACGTGTGGATATTTACCACGTGGTTTTGCTTTTCCTTCTATTACTCCCATAATTAATTTCTAAACCAGAGAATATCCTTAGTCTTACGAGATATTTCAAATAATAAATCGTTTTCATGATCCTCTGGACTGATTATATTTTCTTTTAATAAGTATAAAATAGCTCTGTCTTGCGCTCTTCCTTGAAGCATGGCTTCTCGGTATGAGATGCCTTCTACTGGAAATGTAACTAATGAATATTTGGATTGATATTCTTCTTTGGCAAAATGAGACTCCAATAGCATTTCAATTTGACGTTTTTTCTTAAAGTCACTGTTTGCTACACTATCACGCATTTCAATAAAATTATCAAGAGCAAGATCTGCTATCGCGTCGGTATTAGGTTTTCTTGTTTCTGCGAAATCACTGAATGCTTTGCTCCAATATTTATTACGGTCTAATGTCAAATCAAAATCAACTACATCTTCAAAACTAGCATTCATACCTTGTCCATAGAACGGTACGATGGCATGTGCAGCATCACCAATTAAAAGGCTTTTACCGTAAGCATCCCACGGATTACATTTAATAGTACCTAACGGTGGAGTAGGATTATTATTAAATTGCTCGACAAGATTTGGTATGTGTGGAACAACATCACTAAAATAGGTATTGAAAAACTCAATAACACTGCGATCATTTTTTAAATCTTCAAACGAAGGCCCTTCTTTACTTTTATAATCTAGGAATAAAGTAAGTGTAAAACTTCCATCTAAATTAGGTAACGCAATAAGCATGAAACCACCTCTAGGCCAAATGTGTAAGGCATTTTTTTCTATGCGCCAACTTCCGTCTTCTGCAGGAGGAATACTTAATTCTTTATAACCATGAGGTAACCATTCAATACTATGAGAAAACAAGAAATCTCTTTGTCTGATCATAGCCTTACGAACTGCGCTCCCAGCACCATCAGCACCAAAAATTAAATCAGCTTTCCATGTTTTTTCTTCGTTTGACTCGCTATCATGATATGTAATAGTAGTTTTCTCTAAATCTACATGTAAAACTTCATCATTGAAATCAATTTGCACATCGTCATATTTATCTGCTTCATCCAATAATAATTTATTGAGTTCTTCACGAGATATCGAATTGATGTACTCACCTTCTCGACCACTGTAATTTGAAGTAAATGTGCTACCATCTATGTTATGTATTAACCTGCCGTGCATAGGAATACATAAATCCTTGACTTTTTCCTCAAGACCTACAAGTTTTAAACCTTTGAGGCCGCGATCAGAAAGAGCAAGATTTATAGATCTACCACCATCTACTTGTTGAGACCTCATGTCTGGTCGTTTTTCTAAAATGTCAACCTTGTATCCTCTTTGTGCTAGACGTAACCCTAATAGTGAGCCACATAGACCAGCCCCAGAGATTAATATTTTTGTGTCTTTATTGTTTATTTCCATAAGCTTATGCCTACTGTTTTTACATTTCTTCTTTAAGAATATTTACAAATTTCCAGCAATCCTCATAATTATTATATAAGGGAACAGGTGCTATACGTATTACGTCGGGTTCTCTCCAGTCAGCTATCACACCGCGAGCACTTATAGACTCAAATAATGATTTATCTGCATTCTTAACGGCTAGTGATAATTGACAACCTCTTTGATTAGATTGTGTAGGTGTTATAATGCTTATTCTATCTGAATTGATTTGTGTTAACAAGAACTCTAGGTAATTGGTAAGTTGAATTGACTTATTTCTCAGATTATGAAAACCTGCTTCATTGAATAATTCTAAGCTCGCCTTTACCGCAGCCATACTTAATATTGGAGGATTTGAAAGTTGCCAGCCTTCGGCGCCATAGATGGGTTCAAAATCATCACGCATTTTGAATCTAGTTTCTTTATTGTGTCCCCACCATCCAGTAAATCTGGGCAGTTCATTATTTTGAGCATGTCTTTCATGTACAAAGCAACCTCCTAAACTTCCTGGTCCACTATTTAAATATTTGTAAGTACACCAAACAGCAAAATCGGCACCAGAATCGTGAAGTCGTAAATCAACATTACCGGCTCCATGTGCACAGTCAAAACCTACTAATGCTCCATGTTGATGTCCTAATTGAGTAATTTCCTTTAAATTAAAGAACTGTCCAGTGTAGTAGTTTACCGCACCTACCATTACAAGAGCGATTTCATCTTTGTTTGTCTCTAGCAAATCTTTTAAATCTTCTAGATGAGGAGTATGCTCTCCCTTTCTAGGTTTCCATTCAATTATAGCTAGGTTAGGATCGTATCCATGAAAGCTTGCTTGTGATGCCACAGCATATCGATCACTGGGAAAAGCATCGGCCTCAATAATTATTTTAAAACGTTTTGGCGTAGGTCGATAAAAGCTCACCATCATCAAATGTAAATTTGTGGTAAGTGTATTCATTATTACTACTTCATGTGGATGAGCACCCACAATAGTTGCCATATTCTTAGTTAAAAACTCATGATAAGGCATCCATGGATTTTTGGCATGGAAATGACCTTCAACTCCTAGATTTGCCCAATCTTCAAGTTCTTGATTTAACTGATCTTTTATGGCTTTAGGTTGTAACCCTAGAGAATTTCCACATAAATATATGCTGTTTGTACCATCGGTGTGTTTAGGTATGTGAAAGCTTTCGCGAAAGCGAGATAATTCATCTTGTTGATCTAGTTCTAGTGCGTAGGCTAGGTTGGTATCTTTATTCATTTGATTTGATTACCTTAATATCTGAAAAATAAATATTTGTATTGCCATCTAAAGTGATATGGTTTGTGGCGATGTTTAATCCCTCATAACTTTGATAGTCTTCAAAAGTAGTTTGCATGGTTGGTAAACTATCATTTTCTTTTCTATAGGTCCACTCTCTTACAGTATTATTTTGGTCATAATACAGGTCATAGGCGTCACCTGGTGTGTAACCTACTTTATTATCATATAAAATGGTGATCATGTTTAGGCTATCCTTTGATATAGGAGCTTGTTTAATTATAGGAGTTGATAAGGTCGTTCCTTTATCCCAAACTAATTTGAATTGTGGTAATAGCCAATACACATCATTGATAAAGGCTTGATCAGCGTTTAGGGCTGTACTGTCCATTTTTTTATTTCTATAGTAAACGACTTCCTTTTGTTTGGATTTTAATTTGATGAGACCAGATTTAACATTCCATGTCCAATTTCTATCCATTATCTTTTCTCCAAATCGACTTACATTGAATGTGAATTGTATTTCTTCAACATCATCCCAAACTGATAATCCGGTAGATTGTGCGATTTGCTGTGCAGGAGTTAAGCTGGTTTCTTCATTGTTAGTCTTCAATGTTTCATCCACGTTGCTGTTATTATTTTTACAGCTTAATAAAAGACTTGCTACAAGAGCAAAAAATACAATTCTCATAGTATCTGTTTTGATTGTCTAAAAATACAAAGAACGATAGTTTATGAAATGGTAAAGCTTTATTAATTACCAAGAGTAAGCTATGTCAAAAAAGTACTTTTGTACTTTATGGCAAAGAGAGTTTATAAAGGGCAATTATCTTCAGGTAGAAGACTGGGTATTATACTGGTGTTAGGTAGTTTAATCGCTATTGGACCTTTTTCTATAGATGCTTATTTACCTGCTTTTAAACAAATAGCTGGAGACTTTAAGGTAGATGTTAATGCTATAAGTCTTACCTTAACTACCTACTTTATAGGTATAGGCCTAGGGCAGCTCGCCTACGGGCCATTGATGGATCGTTTTGGTAGGCGTAAACCTCTCATTGTTGGACTAGTGTTGTATATAGGTACAAGTCTAGCTAGTGCTTTTGCCTATGACGTGATAGCTCTCGCAACATTGAGATTTTTTACAGCACTAGGTGCATGTGCAGGTATGGTAGCTAGTAAAGCGATAGTAAGAGATTTATTTGATGAGGAGGAAGTCGCTAGCGTGCTGTCTAATTTAATGTTAATCATGGGTATAGCACCTGTGATTGCCCCTGGAATAGGTGGATGGGTAGTGACTCATTTTCACTGGCAAATAATTTTTTATGGTCTAGCAGGTTTTGCAACACTTATGTTGTTTAATATTATCTTTTTTCTCCCAGATAGTGTAACTCCTAATCGTGCGACTAGTTTAAAACCGGTTCCGGTGCTTAAAGAATATTGGTCTATTTATAAAAATAAAGCCTTTTTTCTCTTCAGCACCACACGTGGATTTATCATAGGAGCTCTACTTGGGTATGTAGCTGCAGCTCCTTTTATTTTTATGGAGTTTTTTGAAATGTCAAAGACTGAATTTGCATTTGCCTTTAGTAGCAATGCTGCAGGTCTAATTGCAGGTAGTCAAATAAATCGATTATTTTTAAAACGATACACGACTTTTGAGATAACGTATGTGGTGAGTGTTTTACTCATTGTTTTTACGGGTGTATTGACAATAAATTTGGCGACTATGACACCGGAGTTTTGGATTGTATATCCATCTTTATTTTTAATGATGACGGCTATCGGATTTCAAAACCCCAACGCAACTGCTCTGGCTCTTCAGCCATTCACTGCAAAGGCTGGTAGTGCAAGCGCATTTGTAGGAGCCGTTAGTATGATTTACGGTTCACTGGCTAGTTGGTATGTGTCTAAATTTGTCAATGATGCTCTTTTGCCTCTAGCATTATTACTGTTGGGTTGTGCTGTTTTTGGTCACCTAGCTGTCGAGATTTTTAGAATTAAATATGCTCGAGGTTATCAATTTGCCAAAAACTACCTCAAACATCCTTACAAAGCAATCAAACGAGAAGATAATTATTCTTAAGTACGCTTTCGCGAAAGCGTACTATTAAACTAATCCCTAGCATAAATACTAGGAATATGGAATAAAAATGTAACAATCGATAACAGCTCTAGTCTTTAAAGTACCAAAAGACTAGCTATGAAAATATTACCGTGGTTGTTGTTCATGACAACATGCATGTATGTTTGTAAAGCATATTCCAATGATTTAATTGTTGAAGAAATTTCATTCCCAGAGGCAACGAAACTAAGTGATAACACCTTGCGCATGCCATTTAAATTTGCTGGAAGATTGATAACTGTACAAGCAAAGGTTAATGGAGAGTCGGGTCCTTTCATTATTGATACAGGATCCTATGGACTGGTACTTAATAAACGAATTTATAATAAAATAGCTACAACAGGTAGGACAACGTATTCTATTGAACGAGAAATTCCTAATATACAGGAAATCGCGATATATAGTTTTAATATTGATGGTTTTAAAATTAATTCCAAAAATGCAGATGTAGTAGATTTAAGCCATATTGAAAAAGAAAAACATACCGCTATTAATGGTATAATAGGATACGATACATTTAGACGATTTGAACTATATATTGACTTTTATTTGGAACAGATTACCTTTTTTAAGATCGATAGAAAAGGCAATCGTATTGATGAGAAATATTTAACCGAACAAATAGTAGACACCTTAAGTTTTAAACGGCGCAAGCACTCGATTATTCTAGATTCCAATATTAATGAGATAGATGTTACCTTTGTTTTGGATACCGGAGCAGAAATAAATCAATTAAGCAACAAATTAGATTCATTAGTTTATAAAAATTTTCAACCTCTCAAAAGATTGGAGTTAATGGGAATGGATGGTGGTAAGAAAGAAGTGATTGCTGGAGTTTTCAAAAATCTAAAGTTTACTAATGCTGTACAGAATGAAGAAATGCCAACTGTATTATCAACTATGACCTATGCAGCAAATGCATACGGGACTCAAGTGGATGGTGTTTTAGGGTTTTGGTTTTTAAGAAATCGTAGAGTTTTAATTAATTATCGTAAAAAGAAATTGTTTTTTACAAAGTGGCCTGAATAAATGAAGCTGTTTATCACTCTTTTAATTTTTTTTATCAGTCTCATGATTATGGGACAAGATGATTATGGTTATAGAATTGATGGTGAGGACATCGTATTTAAATTTGATGTACGGGACTATTCGATGGTTACTATTAATGATACACAAGTTAAACTTGATCTTTCTGATATAAACATAAAAAAAGTAGCTGTAGGTGGAACCTTTAACAAATGGGCTAAGAACGACTGGAAACTCAAGAATATAAAAAACGGTGTTTATGAATTGAGGAAAAAGATTAAATATTTAAATACCGACAGTGGAGCTTCATTTAAATTCGTAATTAATGATAAGTTTTGGGTTGAGCCACCTGCCATTGCACCTAATCGTGAGCAGCTTACCTTGGATGATATTTTTGTTAGTGTTTATAATTTGAAATTGAATAAGGTCAAGGAGTCTGAAGATGGAAATCATACATTTTACTTACACGGTTATTCAAACGCTCAAAGGGTAGTTGTAACAGGTACATTTAATAACTGGGATGAAAATGAATTTGAGTTGGAATGTAAAGACGGTTACTGGGAACTTACCTTAGATCTACCAATAGGAACGCATGAGTACCGGTATATTGTAGATGGCCAGTGGATGAGAGATCCTCATAACCCTAAGAAGAAGCCCAATGAATACAATGAATTTAATAGTGTAATAACTAAAAGGAAATTACAAAAATTTAGATTGAAAAACGTTGATTTTAAAAATGTGTATTTAGCAGGTGATTTTACAGACTGGCAAAATAACAAGCTTCAAATGAATTTGATTAATGGTTTTTGGGAAATAGAAATCCCATTAACACGAGGCGTTCATCATTATAAGTTTATAGTGGATGATATTTGGATAGTTGATCCCATGAATAACAGTGTTCAATATGATAAACATGATCATGTTAACTCTGTAATTCTTATTAAGTAAAACTTTTCTACTTTATATCATCAAAAACGCCTTTCAATGGAGATGTTGAAAGACGTTTTCTCACTAACCAACCAATAATTAATTATTCACGTACAACGCTCCCAGTAGGAAATGTTGCAGCAACATTGTTATTAAAGTTTTGTGCATTGGGTGCTGTCATAGAATTGGCAATTGCCGCAAGAGGTTTTAGAGTGAATGGAGCAGGGCTGTTGTCTGGAACAGGTTCTACAGTAATTACAACATTTCTTCCAATTACGCTAAATGGTAAAGACTCACCCATTGGTAAATTGTTAAAAAAGTCTTCTCCTGGAACTGGTGGACCTGCATTGTTTTGAGTTCCTGAGAACGGGTTGCCTGAATCTCTAGTATCAAAATCGGTAAAGGTTCCTGTTGATATAGGACCGGCGTCGCCTACTACCCAACCTTCATAAATCCATCCATCTGGTAAAACGGGTAACGTAAAGTCAGCAGTTGGAGGCATTCCAGGTAGACCGAACCATACACCGCTTTCGTCATTACCATTGTTTCCCATTGTCTCATCGGTAGGAGTTCTCAGGAAGAAGGAACCACTAGCATTAGTAAAATCTCCAGGAGCTGGTCCAAAGTTAGTGTCCACAAGCGCTGTTGTCCCAGTGAATGCGCCAGCTATATATTTACTATCAGCAGGATCGGGATTTGGATCTGGATCAGGCTCGATGGTAAGGATAAAGGCAGTTGCAGCGTCCAAATCATTTGAATCGATTTCGAATTCGTTTTGGCTCAAGTCTCCATTAGCATCAACATCAAATGTACCTGTACTTATAGGAGTACCATCTACCATAACCCAGCCTTCATATTTAAAATCGTTTCCTAAATCTTCTAATCCTTGAAGATTAATGGTTAATGTTTTTGTTTGAAGTTCAGCATTTGAATCATCGTCATTTGAACAGCCTACTATCGAGAGTAAGCCCAGGATAAGATATGAGAAGTTTTTATTCATGATTAAAAGTTTAATTTTACTCTACAAACTAATGATAATGTTATCTCAATCCTGTCACGTAAAATTCAACTTTCATATTTTTTATGTGATTCTTTTGTGATAAGGATAAGTTTAATTTGAATTATGGAGTATACAATTCTTATCGTAGAAGATGATATAGAGATTATAGATCTTCTTACTATTCACATGAAGGATCTAAATGCAAATGTGCATGTAGCAGATAATGGTAGGCTTGGCTTGAATAAGGCAATGGAGTTCGACTATGATTTAATCCTATTGGATTTGTCAATACCTGAATTAAGCGGCATAGAAGTTTGCAAGGAATTGAGAAAAACTAAAAACACTCCTATTATAATGGTGACTGCAAAATCCGAGGAGATTGATAAAGTCCTAGGTTTGGAAATTGGTGCAGATGATTATATAACCAAACCGTTTTCAGTAAGAGAATTGAAGGCTAGAGCAAAAGCTGTTATGAGAAGAACTGATATAAGTAATAAGAAAACAGAAAATGCCTCAAGTAATGAAATGGTTTTTGGTGATTTAATTATAAATGTCGAGATGAGACGTGTAACCTTAAATGGGTATAAAGTGGAATTATCACCTAAGGAATTTGACCTCTTAATTTTATTAGCAAGTCATCCAGGTAGGTCTTACAGTCGATCAGAGTTACTGGATGTTGTTTGGGGTTATAACTTTTCTGGTTACGAACATACAGTAAATAGTCATGTAAATAGATTGAGAGCCAAAATTGAACCGGATATGTCAAATCCATTATATGTATTGACTACTTGGGGAATAGGTTATAGATTTAATGAAGAAGTGTAATGACGACTGGTAAACAATCTACATTAACTCCACGATTAGTATTTAAACTATGGATAGCACTTTCAGGGTTAATCATAGGAATGGCATTTTGTTTTATTGTGATTACTAATTATTACTCAAATCAACATCATCAAGCTACGCAACAAGAGATTCACGCTCCGTTAGCACAGCATTTAATAGAAGAAAAGTTTGCCACAACTTCCGCTTTTAATCAGGATGGTTCTGTTAATAAGGAAGTCTTTGGAAGTTTAATGCACGATATGATGGCAGTGAATAGAAGTATTGAAGTTTACTTGCTGGGTCTAGATGGTGAAGTATTGTATTCTGTGGTACTCGATCATAGTCCTGGAGAACCATCTAGGTATGTTGATGTTGCTCCGATTGAAAATTTTGTAAATACTAACGGTAAAAATTATTGTTTAGGGGATGACCCTAGAGCTATGGGAGAAAGAAAAATTTTCTCAGCAGCCAGATTAACTAACCAACTCAAAGATGGTTACATATATATTATTCTATCAGGAGAGGCTTATCAATTGGCGAGCAACAATATTTTTCAGAAATACATAAAAAGTTTTGGATTGGGTGCTATAGGTTTGACAACTTTCTTCACTTTGTTGGTAGGTTTTGTTTCTATTTGGTTTTTGACTAAAAACTTAAGAAAAATCACCTCTGTAGTCCAACGATTTAAGGAAGGGGATTTTAATGCGAGAATAGAAAACGCAGATAAATCTGACATCAGTGTTTTGGCAAATACATTCAACACAATGGCTGATACGATTTGTCAGAATATTGAGGAAGTTAAAAAAGTTGATTCATTAAGAAGGCAGCTTATAGCAAATGTGTCACATGATCTAAGAACACCATTAGCAATATTAAAAGGTTATTCAGAAACATTATTAGAAAAGAAACATTTGCTTTCAGAAGGGGAGAAACAGAAATATTTAGAAATTGTCAACTCTAATAGTGATAAGCTTTCTAGATTAGTGGAACAATTATTTGAGTATTCTAAATTAGAAGCTAAACAGGTGGAACCAGAAAAAGTAAAGTTTTCAATTACCGATTTATGTCTAGACTTAGTATCTAAGTACCAATTAAAATCCAAAACGGAAAATATTAACTTAATATTTAATATTGAAAAAAAGGAAAATATTCTAGTGTACGCTGATATCGGATTAATTGAAAGGGTTTTACAGAATCTGATAGACAATGCTTTTAAATTTACAAAGGCCGGTGGGGTAATTACTTTAGATTTGGATAAATCCAAGTCAGAAAATAAAATAAAAATTTCTGTTGGCGATTCTGGTATAGGAATTAAAGAAAGTGATCAATTGATGATATTCGATCGATTTACGCAAAATGATTCTCAAAATAGATTCACAGGTGCAGGTATAGGATTGTCGATCGTTAAAAAAATTCTTGAACTACATGATTCAATTATTAGGGTCGAAAGTAAGATTGGTAAAGGCACAAAGTTTACATTTCATCTTCAAATGAATTAAATTATTAAGAACGCTTTAAACAGTTTATTTAGGGTAATATAAAAGTTTAGATTTTTTAATTTTGTAAATAAATGATTTGAAGCTGTTTAAGGGTTTGTTGTAATTTTTTTCAAATTTTTTGTCATAAAAGTTTGTTTGGTAAGAAAAAGTGTGTGTATATTTGCACCCGCTTTGGGAAACAACGATGTTTAAATAAAGCGATAGTTCTTCAAAAAGATTGAAAATATTTGTAGCGGATTGTGAGGATTTCGCATCAAATTTTCGGTCTAGATATTTTGAAGTAGTTCATTGAAAATAATGATTGACAGCACAGCGATACTGTTTTTGTATTGATTAATACAGAGGCAAGTATTGGTAAGAAAATAAAAATAGACACATGTACGCTAATTGAGGGTTCTTAAAAGAGGTTTTTGGAGTTATTCTAATAAATGATCTTTAAAAGATTCTACGATGAAGAGTTTGATCCTGGCTCAGGATGAACGCTAGCGGCAGGCCTAACACATGCAAGTCGAGGGGCAGCATAGATAGCTTGCTATCTGATGGCGACCGGCGCACGGGTGCGTAACGCGTATACAACCTACCTATTACTGAGGGATAGCCCGAAGAAATTTGGATTAATACCTCATAGAATTATAAGATGGCATCATTTAATAATTAAAGGTTACGGTAATAGATGGGTATGCGTCCTATTAGCTAGATGGTGAGGTAACGGCTCACCATGGCGACGATAGGTAGGGGTCCTGAGAGGGAGATCCCCCACACTGGTACTGAGACACGGACCAGACTCCTACGGGAGGCAGCAGTGAGGAATATTGGACAATGGAGGCAACTCTGATCCAGCCATGCCGCGTGTAGGAAGACGGCCCTATGGGTTGTAAACTACTTTTGTACGGGAAGAAATACAGTCACGTGTGATTGTTTGACGGTACCGTAAGAATAAGCACCGGCTAACTCCGTGCCAGCAGCCGCGGTAATACGGAGGGTGCAAGCGTTATCCGGAATCATTGGGTTTAAAGGGTCCGTAGGCGGGTAATTAAGTCAGTGGTGAAATGCAGGGGCTCAACTCCGGCACTGCCATTGATACTGGTTATCTTGAATTATTGTGAAGTGGTTAGAATATGTAGTGTAGCGGTGAAATGCTTAGATATTACATAGAATACCGATTGCGAAGGCAGATCACTAACAATATATTGACGCTGATGGACGAAAGCGTGGGGAGCGAACAGGATTAGATACCCTGGTAGTCCACGCCGTAAACGATGGTTACTAGCTGTTTGGATCGATTGAGATCTGAGTGGCCAAGCGAAAGTGATAAGTAACCCACCTGGGGAGTACGTTCGCAAGAATGAAACTCAAAGGAATTGACGGGGGCCCGCACAAGCGGTGGAGCATGTGGTTTAATTCGATGATACGCGAGGAACCTTACCAGGGCTTAAATGCAGTATGACAGATTTGGAAACAGATTTTTCTTCGGACATATTGCAAGGTGCTGCATGGTTGTCGTCAGCTCGTGCCGTGAGGTGTCAGGTTAAGTCCTATAACGAGCGCAACCCCTATTTCTAGTTGCCAGCACATAATGGTGGGGACTCTAGAGAGACTGCCGGTGCAAACCGTGAGGAAGGTGGGGATGACGTCAAATCATCACGGCCCTTACGTCCTGGGCTACACACGTGCTACAATGGTAGGGACAGAGAGCAGCCACTTCGCGAGAAGGAGCGAATCTACAAACCCTATCTCAGTTCGGATCGCAGTCTGCAACTCGACTGCGTGAAGCTGGAATCGCTAGTAATCGCATATCAGCCATGATGCGGTGAATACGTTCCCGGGCCTTGTACACACCGCCCGTCAAGCCATGGAAGCTGGGGGTGCCTGAAGTCGGTGACCGAAAGGAGCTGCCTAGGGTAAAACTAGTAACTGGGGCTAAGTCGTAACAAGGTAGCCGTACCGGAAGGTGCGGCTGGAACACCTCCTTTCTGGAGTTCCTGAAATAATGGAACGAAACAAGGGATAGTTTCAAGACCTTTAACACTCAATTAGTGTGTGTTTATTTTAAAAAGCAAGTCAATCAAGAAATAGTCGCAAGACACTCAGTCTCATAGCTCAGCTGGTTAGAGCGCTACACTGATAATGTAGAGGTCGGCAGTTCGAGTCTGCCTGAGACTACGATGTCTTAGGTAGTTATTGATGAGATAATTATAGCTAAGAGATAAAGTTCATTTATAGAATTTTAATGGAAATTCTAGAGGTTGAGGATTCTAAATTCGATATTCTGAATTCAGTATTTAGGATTCGTCATGGGGAATTAGCTCAGCTGGCTAGAGCGCCTGCCTTGCACGCAGGAGGTCATCGGTTCGACTCCGATATTCTCCACGAATGATTAGTAGAGATTAATCATTAAACGTTCATTGACATTTTGAAAAGATCAAAACGAGCATTAGTTCTAATATTAATTAGGATTAATACAAGATAGAAAAAATAATATTACTATATATCGTTGTATAGTAATAGGTATCATAAGCAAATAAGGGCGTATGGGGGATGCCTAGGCTCTCAGAGGCGATGAAGGACGTGATAAGCTGCGATAAGCTGCGGGGATTGGCACATACGATGTGATCCGCAGATTTCCGAATGGGGCAACCCGGCATGTTGAAGACATGTCACCAGTAATGGAGCAAACCCGGTGAACTGAAACATCTAAGTAGCCGGAGGAAGAGAAAACAATAGTGATTCCGTCAGTAGTGGCGAGCGAACGCGGAAAAGCCCAAACCAATTAGGTTACGGCCTAATTGGGGTTGTAGGACTACGATATTTGATGCTAAAAGAATAAGAATCCTTTGGAAAGAGGAGCCAAAGAAGGTGATAGCCCTGTATTGGTAATTTTAGTTATTGATAGTAGTATCCTGAGTAGTGCGGGGCACGGGAAACCCTGTATGAATCTAGCGGGACCATCCGCTAAGGCTAAATACTCCTGAGAGACCGATAGTGAACCAGTACCGTGAGGGAAAGGTGAAAAGAACCCTGAATAAGGGAGTGAAAAAGAACCTGAAACCATACGCTTACAAGCGGTCGGAGCCTTCGGGTGACGGCGTGCCTTTTGCATAATGAGCCTACGAGTTACCGTTGCTAGCAAGGTTAAGTGTTTCAGACACGGAGCCGTAGCGAAAGCGAGTCTGAATAGGGCGCGATAGTTAGTAGTGGTAGACGCGAAACCGTGTGATCTACCCATGGGCAGGGTGAAGCTGTGGTAACACACAGTGGAGGCCCGAACCGGTTGACGTTGAAAAGTCTTCGGATGACCTGTGGGTAGGGGTGAAAGGCCAATCAAACTCGGAAATAGCTCGTACTCTCCGAAATGCATTTAGGTGCAGCGTTGATTTAGTTTTATAGAGGTAGAGCTACTGATTGGATGCGGGGGCTTCACCGCCTACCAATTCCTGACAAACTCCGAATGCTATAAAATGATGATCAGCAGTGAGGGCATGGGTGCTAAGGTCCATGTCCGAAAGGGAAAGAACCCAGACCATCAGCTAAGGTCCCCAAATGTATGTTAAGTTGAAAAAACGAGGTTGTACTGCTTAGACAGCTAGGATGTTGGCTTGGAAGCAGCCATTCATTTAAAGAGTGCGTAACAGCTCACTAGTCGAGCGGTACGGCATGGATGATAATCGGGCATAAACATACTACCGAAGCTATGGACTCCATTGAGAGTGGTAGGAGAGCATTCTAATTGTGTTGAAGGTGAACTGTGAGGTTTGCTGGAACGATTAGAAACGAAAATGTAGGCATAAGTAACGATAAAGGGGGCGAGAAACCCCCTCACCGAAAGACCAAGGTTTCCTCAGCTATGCTAATCAGCTGAGGGTTAGTCGGGTCCTAACGCGTACCCGAACGGGGAAGTGGATGGATAACAGGTTAATATTCCTGTACCTGCTCACAATAAAAGTGACGGAGGTGTGAATTTGGTGCGTACTGACGGAAATGTACGTTGAACCAACTGTTAAGGTTGGGATAGTACCACAAAGCTACGGCTACGTGGATAATCCAGAGGAGCAACTTCCAAGAAAAGCAAGTGAAGCAGCCCGTACCGTAAACCGACACAGGTGGTTGGGATGAGAATTCTAAGGTGCTCGAGTGATTCATGGCTAAGGAACTAGGCAAAATAGACCTGTAACTTCGGGAGAAAGGTCCCCTATTTAATAGGGCGCAGTGAAAAGATCCAAGCGACTGTTTATCAAAAACACAGGGCTCTGCAAAATCGAAAGATGAAGTATAGGGCCTGACACCTGCCCGGTGCTGGAAGGTTAAGAGGAGGGTTTAGCTTCGGCGAAGATCTGAATTGAAGCCCCAGTAAACGGCGGCCGTAACTATAACGGTCCTAAGGTAGCGAAATTCCTTGTCGGGTAAGTTCCGACCTGCACGAATGGTGTAACGATTTGGATACTGTCTCAGCCATGAGCTCGGTGAAATTGTAGTATCGGTGAAGATGCCGATTACCCGCTACGGGACGAAAAGACCCCGTGCACCTTTACTATAGCTTAGTATTGATTTTGGATAAGTAATGTGTAGGATAGGTGGGAGACTATGAAGTGACGTCGCCAGGCGTTGTGGAGTCATTGTTGAAATACCACCCTTTGCTTATTTGAAATCTAACCCAGAAATGGGGACATTGCTTGGTGGGTAGTTTGACTGGGGTGGTCGCCTCCAAAAGAGTAACGGAGGCTTCTAAAGGTTTCCTCAGCACGCTTGGTAACCGTGCGTAGAGTGCAATGGCATAAGGAAGCTTGACTGAGAGACATACAGGTCGATCAGGTTGGAAACAAGAGCATAGTGATCCGGTGGTTCCGCATGGAAGGGCCATCGCTCAAAGGATAAAAGGTACGCCGGGGATAACAGGCTGATCTCCCCCAAGAGCTCACATCGACGGGGGGTTTGGCACCTCGATGTCGGCTCGTCACATCCTGGGGCTGGAGAAGGTCCCAAGGGTTGGGCTGTTCGCCCATTAAAGTGGCACGCGAGCTGGGTTCAGAACGTCGTGAGACAGTTCGGTCTCTATCTGTAGTGGGCGCTAGAAATTTGAGTGAATCTGACTTTAGTACGAGAGGACCGAGTTGGACTGACCGCTGGTCTACCAGTTGTTCCGCCAGGGGCATTGCTGGGTAGCTACGTCGGGAAGGGATAAGCGCTGAAAGCATATAAGCGCGAAACCCATCACAAGATGAGATTTCTTTAAAGGGTCGTGGGAGACTACCACGTTGATAGGTCATAGGTGTAAAGGCAGTAATGTCATAGCCGAGTGATACTAATTACCCGTAAGCTTAGGTACCTCTATCTACTTGTATTGATTTTGAACTTTTCAAAATGTCAACATATACAGTTGGATTATTTTAATTTAACTGAAACCTTTAAGGTGGTTATAGCAATGGGGCTCACCTCTTACCATTCCGAACAGAGAAGTTAAGCCCATTAGCGCAGATGGTACTGCATTTGTGGGAGAGTATGTCGCCGCCTTCTTTTAAAACCCTTATCAATTCGATAAGGGTTTTTTGTTGTGGTAAATTTTGTTAACGATATCTTAGGAACTTCTTAAATATCTATGGTGTATTTTTCTTGAAATTTATAATTCATGAAAAAATATCTTTTTTTGAGTTTTCTTTCCTTTGTATTGATAACTACCCAAGGTTGTAGTACTTCTTCGAAAGCAAAAGGCTCAAAATCTCAAGTTGTTGCTAGTTCTAAAGGCAAAAAGAAAGGCGGTATGCAACCTTATAACAAGGTAATTACCTCTAAAGCTCAAACAGATCCAGGTCTTTTCTCCGTACACTTTTTGGAGGATAAATACTATTATGAAATACCCGATTCTTTGTTAAATAGAGAAATGTTGATGGTGACGCGTATTGCAAAAACTGCTTCTGGAATTGGTTTTGGTGGCGGTAAACAAAATACTCAAACCTTGAGATGGCAACGAAATAAAAATGATATCTTGCTAAGAGTTGTTTCTCATCAAATTGTAGCTAACGATTCTTTACCAGTAAGTTTAGCGGTTGAAAATTCTAATTTTGAACCAATCCTTTACAGTTTTCCAATTAAGGCAATTAAAAAGGATAGTTTATCTAATAACCTAGTCATCGATGTTACTAATTTTTTCAACAAGGATGTTAAGGCGATTGGATTTCCTCAAAACTCTAGAAAACGCTACAAAATAACTAGGTTAGATGATAGTCGTTCTTATATTGACACCTTAAGATCTTATCCACTCAATATAGAATCGAGGCATGTTAAAACATATTTTTCCTCTGATCCACCATCTAATTCAAGTGTTCAATCAATATCACTTGAAATTAGTAATTCAATGATTTTGTTACCTAAAACGCCTATGAAGCGTCGTTATTTTGATCAACGTGTAGGATGGTTTGCAAGAGGTCAACAAGATTATGGATTAGATGAACAAAAAACCAAAACTGTTCGCTATTTAGATAGATGGAGATTAGAAGTTAGAGAGGAAGACAAGCAAAAATTCCTTAATGGAGAGTTGGTTATTCCTAAAAAGCAAATTGTTTATTATATAGATCCGGCCACTCCGCAGAAATGGAGAAAATTTATCAAGCAGGGTATTGAAGACTGGCAAGTGGCATTTGAGGCAGCTGGGTTTAAAGAGGCAATTATCGCTAAAGACCCACCAAGTAAAGAAGAAGATCCGGATTGGAGTCCGGAGGATGTGCGTTTTTCAACAGTAAGATACCTAGCTTCACCTATACCTAATGCTAATGGACCTCATGTTAGTGACCCTAGAAGTGGTGAAATTCTTGAAAGTGATATTAATTGGTATCATAATGTAATGACTCTTTTACATAATTGGTTCTTCATTCAAACTGCGGCAATTAATCCTGATGCCAGAATGAATAAGTTTGATGATGAAGTTATGGGTAGGCTTATAAGATTCGTTAGTGCACATGAGGTTGGTCACACGTTAGGACTACCACATAATATGGGAAGTTCAATAGCTTATTCTGTTGAAAATTTGAGGGATGCAGAATTCACCAAAAAATATGGTACTGCACCATCCATAATGGATTACGCAAGATTTAATTATGTAGCTCAACCGGAAGATGGTGATGTTGCCCTAATGCCGAATATTGGTCCGTATGATAAATATTCAATCATGTGGGGTTATAAACCAATATTAGATAAGACAGCCGAAGAAGAGAAAGAAATTTTAGATTCCTGGATAAATGAAAAAGCAGGAGATCCTATGTACCGTTTCGGAAGACAGCAATTTGGCGTTATTGATCACACTAGTCAAACGGAAGATCTTGGTGATGACTCTATGAGAGCTAGTGAATACGGTATCAAAAATTTACAGCGCATCGTTCCTAATCTTATCGAATGGACTGGTGAAGAAGGTGAAAATTATAGTGAATTAAAATCTATGTACGATCAGTTATTAGGACAGTATAATCGATACATGGGCCACGTAACTGCCAATATTGGTGGGGTAAAAGAAACATATAAAGCTTATGGTCAACAAGACGGAGCTGTATATGAGCATGCGAGTAGAGATAAGCAAACGAGAGCTATGAAGTTCTTAAATGAGCAATTATTTTCAACACCTAAATGGTTAATTGATCAAAATATTTTCAATAAAATTGAATCTGACGGTGCAATAGAAAGAATTAGAGGTGTTCAAACTAGAACCCTTAATAATTTATTGGATTTTGGCAGAATGTCAAGATTAATGGAGAATGAAGAGGTTAATGGTTCAAACGGATATGGTTTATTGGAAATGATGAATGATCTTAGATCGGGATTGTTCAGTGAGTTGAAACGCGGACAAAAAATAGATCGCTATAGACGTAACTTACAACGTGCTTATATAGAACGTTTAGAATTTATAATGAATAACGAACAATCTAAATTACCAGCTCGAGTAAGAGCGTTTGCTGGTCAAAGTAGTGTTGATGTTTCTCAAAGTGATATAAGACCTATTGTTAGAGCACAACTTAAAACATTATTAAGAGATGTTACAAGAGCTTCTAATCGAACATCGGATGAGATGACTAAATACCATCTAAATGATTTAAAAGAACGAATAGATGATATTCTTAATCCAAATGATTAGTTTTAAGTTTTACTAGAAAAAAAAGGTATGATGAAAATCATACCTTTTTTAATTTAACAATGTATTTATTTCAATTTAAGGCTTACCTTGTCTTATTGTTGTGTTTTTTAGATGTAACTCATTCTTATAAATATTAAAATATTGAACAAAGTTCTTTTCGCCTTTTTTTTGAGTATATTTTATTCCGCCTACGGCGCTTCTCAATCTTGTGTTTGTTTTAGAGAAAATATTGCTACAGATTACAAAAATGTTGATTTTATCGCTCATGTACGCATAAATGAAGTGTACTATAACTACCCTATTGAGAATCAAGATTACGTACGTTTTGATATTTTAGAAATATTAAAAGGTCCAAAAAACAACTCTCTGATTGTACAACAAGAAGTTGGTAACAACATCAATAACGATAAATGTAGATTGTATCTAAAAGCAAATGATGAACTTATGATATTCGGAAATTTGGATAACGGGCAACTAATTTCTAAACCTTGTCTAAGAAATAAGTTTGCTGAGGATTCAGATTTTGTGACAGAATTGAACAAGTATCGAATGCTTCGTAAACATCATAAGTTGATCACAGATTCTAGGACTTTTTGTACTCAATTCAATGATAATATACAATTTAGTGCTACTCTACAAAATATCCTCATAAAATCAAATTCAAAATTGATTGGAATTTATGCAGTCGTTTTTAATGATGATCAAACTATCAATAAAACAGAAGTAGTTGAGTCTTTATCAAGGGAAATTGATGTGAAAATCCAAATAGCCCTTATAAAGTCATCTTGGACGCAATGTGCGGTTAATAACAATAATAAATTCATTGTTGTTGTTCACAAAACATCTGATAAAAATGGAACTAGACTATTCTTGCACTAACTTTTTATTTGATAAAAAATAAAAGCCTGCCGTAAGCACAAAGAGTAATAATGGATGAATTAAAAAACGTCTGATATAAAATATTATCATCTTTGAGGAGTCTGGAGATGCGTGTAAAAGCGCAATAAAGGAAGTCATTAAAATAACATAGGCAAATACATAAACCCATAGTGCTGCCTTTATATAATCTAATTTTTTATACAAAAGTCCAATAATACCCAATGAAATAAGGGAATTAATAGCGTAACGCAGGGTCGTATAAAATCCTGTTGTAACTATATTAATAGATGGCAAGCTCATGTTTTGAAAATCTGATAGATAGAATTGTTTTAATTCATCTATAAATAATAAATCTTCAAAAACTCTTACACTTATTAATAACCCGATTAATAGAATAATTAATAAGTATCTATATAGTTGGTACATGTTTGGATTTTGGTTTTTTTAACCAATACAACCACAATAAAACAGTGGTTCCATAGATTATAGCTGGAAAAATTATCTCATGGGATACATGAGTATAGGCCGGATAATCGGCATAGATAACTCCTAATAACACCAATCGGGTAAGGTTGATGACGTATATTATTCCTACTCCAATTAATAGAAATAGTATAGTTTTTTTCCACGCTTTCGCGAAAGCGAGAATAAACGCGCAAAACAAGATCATAACACTTACTGCATTACACCCTTCAATAATTCTAAATAAGAGTTGTTCATTAGAGTAAACAGCTACAGATGGATGTCCTGCACTATTCATCGTTTGCGCATTATACCCTATTAAACTTAATAACTCTTGCGTCTGGAAACTTATTTGAGAAGTAATAGGATCAGGATAGTGATAACTGCCATAATCAAAACTCAAATAAAAATAATAGATAATTGAGAGCCCGATATACAGTCCTCCAAAAACTGCAACAAATTTAAACACAGGTATATAAGGTCTAAGTGATGAAAGCATTTGTATATTCTATGTTAAAACTGTTAAGTAATCAGCTGTGGATATTAGTTTTGTAGCTTCAAAAATACTACAATGAATATAAACGAATTGAAACCAGCTGTTCTTAAAATCATAGGAAGTTCTAATGGTACAGTAAAGGATAAAATGCAAGCGGTTTGTGAATTGCTTCAAATTAACCTGGAAACTTACGATTGGGTTGGTTTTTATATGGCTCATGAATCCGAACCTACATTGCATTTATGGGCACAAGCTGGTGAGCCTACTGACCATACGGTTATTCCATTTGGTAAAGGTATTTGTGGGCAAGTGGCTGTATCTAATCAAAATTTTGTAGTTGACGATGTTACTGCACAAGATAATTATATAGCTTGTAGCATATATGTAAAAAGTGAAGTGGTAATTCCAATGTTTAAAAATGGTAAGAACATAGGTCAAATTGATATTGATAGCAATACACCAAAAGCATTTGACGAAAAGGACGAACGTTTTTTAGAATGGGTAAACGAACAAATTGCAGCTATCATTTAAACCTTGCGAATAGCTTTTTCCCATTCCCAAGCACTGGATAATGCAGATTCTAAAGAATGCACGGCTTTCCAATTTAAAATATTATTAGCCTTGCTGGTATCTGCATAAGCCTCAATCACATCACCTGGTCTACGATTCACTATTTTATAGTTGAGTTCTAGACCAGTTGCTTTTTCAAAGGTTTTCACTACTTCTAGTACTGTATTACCAGTACCGGTACCTATATTGAAGGTTTCAAATTTAGATTGTGAATTATTATTCAATAATCTTTCAAGTGCAGCTATATGAGCCTTGGCTAGGTCAACCACATGGATATAATCTCTAATTGCAGTTCCATCTCTAGTAGGATAATCTTGTCCAAAAATAGAAAGCTGCTCTCTTATTCCTATAGCAGTTTGAGTAATGTAAGGAACAAGATTTTGAGGAATGCCATTTGGTAATTCGCCGATTAGACAACTCTCATGAGCTCCTATAGGATTAAAATATCTTAGACTTATACATTTGAAAGTAGAACTTGTTTTACAAAGATCATTAATTATTTCTTCACCTATTTGCTTAGTATTACCATAAGGAGAAGCTGCTGGTTTTATAGGAGCTTCTTCTGTGATAGGCATAACATCTGCTTGTCCATATACGGTACAAGAAGAGCTGAAAATAAAAGAGATGTCCTTGTCTTTAAGTTGTTGAAGTAAATTTACTAATGCATTAATATTGTTTTCGTAATAGAGTAAAGGGTTCTCTACACTTTCACCTACTGCTTTAGACGCTGCAAAATGAATTACTCCGTCTATATTTTTTTCTTTAGTAAACAGATCGTTAACTTGATTTTTGTCTCTTAAATCAATTTGATAAAAGGAAGGTTCTTTTTTAGATATTTTCTTGATTCTATCCAAAACATCTTTACTAGAATTAGATAGATTATCGATGATTACAACCTCATAATTTAATTCCAGTAGTTCTACAACAACGTGTGAACCTATATATCCTAAACCGCCTGTTACTAATATTTTCATAAAAGCAAATGTAAACGAACTTCTCTACATGAAGTAACCATAAACAAAAAATGCTGCTCACACAGGAACAGCATTTCTAATCAAAATATAAGGGGAAAATTAATCTCTAAGTAAAGCTCTTGAAATTACGATTTTCTGTATTTCACTTGTTCCTTCATAGATTTGAGTGATTTTTGCATCTCTCATTAAACGCTCTACGTGATATTCCTTCACATAACCGTTACCACCATGAATTTGTACAGCCTCTACACTGGTTTCCATAGCAACTTGCGATGCAAATAATTTTGCTGCTGCACCACTTACATCATAGTTATTACCCATGTCCTTATCCCAAGCACTTTGCATTACCATGTGACGTGCTGCAGTAATATTGGTATACATATCAGCCAGTTTAAAGGCGATTGCTTGGTGGTTACAAATTTCTGTACCAAAAGCTTTCCTTACTTTAGAATAATCTCTAGCAAGTTCATAAGCCCCACTTGCTATTCCCAATGCTTGAGCAGCAATCCCTATACGACCACCAGATAAAGTTTTCATGGCAAATTTGAATCCAAATCCATCTTCACCTATCCTATTTTCTTTAGGAACTTTTACATCATTAAAAATTAATGAATGAGTATCACTACCTCTAATTCCTAATTTATCTTCTTTAACACCGATTTCAAAACCGTCCCAACCTTTTTCTACAATAAAAGCGTTGATTCCACGGTGTTTTTTCTCGCGATCGGTTTGTGCAATTACTAGGTAATAGTCTGCGGTACTTCCGTTAGTGATCCAGTTTTTAGTACCATTAAGTACATAGTGGTCACCTTTGTCAATAGCAGTAGTTTTTTGTGAAGTTGCATCACTACCAGCTTCAGGCTCACTTAAACAAAATGCACCTATAGATTCACCTGTTGTAAGTTTAGTTAAATATTTCTCTTTTTGAGCTTCGTTACCGTAAGTATCCAGTCCCCAACAAACTAGTGAGTTGTTAACCGATACGATCACAGATGCACTTGCGTCAATTTTTGAAAGCTCTTCCATCACAAGGACATAAGAAATTGTGTCCATTCCACCACCACCATACTTAGGGTCGGCCATCATACCTAGAAATCCTAGTTCACCCATTTTTTTTACCTGTTCTGCAGGGAATCTTTGGTGAGTATCCCTTTCTATAACACCAGGAAGTAATTCTGTACGTGCAAAATCTCTTGCCGCATCTCTAATCATTAAATGCTCTTCAGTAAGGCCAAAATCCATGATAGTTCTATATTGTTTGAGTTATTTTTAAGTTTGCAAATTTAACTTGTTTACACCTTTTTACCTCATAAAATACCTATGAATCATCAGTACTATAACGTTTTAGGAGTCATGTCAGGTACATCATTAGATGGTGTAGATATTGCACACGTTCAATTAGTACGTGAAAAACAGTGGACCTTTACAATTTGTAATGGAGTTTGTATTCCGTATTCCGCTCTATGGAAACGTAGATTGAGTGAGGCTGTACATAGTTCTTCTTTAGAAATTGAAAATCTCAATAAGGAATATACCTTATACTTAGGTCAACTTGTTAAAAAATACCTCGATCAAAATCCTATTGAAGACTTAATAGCCGTTTGTTCTCACGGTCATACTATTTTTCACAAGCCAGAACAAGGATATACCCTTCAAATAGGAAATCTTCCAGAGATAGCGTCCATTATCGGTCATCGAGTTGTTTGCGATTTTAGAGTCCAGGATATTTTGCTTGGTGGGCAAGGAGCACCATTAGTTCCTATAGGAGATCAGATTCTATTCAACGATTATGATTACTGTTTAAATTTAGGCGGTTTTGCAAATATTAGTCATGATTCTCGTGATGGTCGTATCGCTTATGATATTTGTCCAGTTAATACAGTACTTAATCATTTTTCGATGCTGTTGGGTAAGGAGTATGATGAGGATGGCGCTTTCGCGAAAGCGGGAAAAGTACAAACTCCTTTACTCGATAAATTGAATGATATACCTTATTATGGAATGAATCCACCGAAGTCACTAGGTATAGAATGGGTTAATCAATATGTGTTTTCTTTATTACAGAATTACGATATAAAGGATGTTCTTGCCACTTTTGTAGAACATGTAGCGATACAAATAACAAAAGTTATCACGTCTAAAAAAAGAATTATTTGTACAGGTGGTGGTGCTTTTAATACATATTTGATGGATAGAATTAGATATCATTATGACGGTGATCTCGTTATTCCAGAATCAAAGATAGTAGAGTATAAAGAAGCATTAATCTTTGGACTGTTAGGAGTACTTCGATTGCGTAATCAAGTAAATTGTTTAAGTAGTGTGACAGGTTCACGACATGATCATTCAAGTGGTCAAATTTACCTTCCTTAAGAAATTGTAAAACCTGCTTTTTCTTCATCTAGCTAGATTATATTTGTACAAATTCTACTAACTATATGAAGGAATTGCTTAAACGCTACGAGGAAGCGCAGCCAGAAATAGTTTTTCACTGGAACGACCCAGAAACTGAGGCTGAAGGTTGGACAGTGATTAATAGTCTAAGAGGAGGCGCAGCTGGTGGTGGTACTCGTATGAGACAAGGTCTAGACAAGAATGAGGTGCTTTCCCTAGCAAAAACGATGGAAATCAAATTTACCGTTTCTGGACCAGCGATTGGTGGTGCAAAATCTGGGATCAACTTTGATCCACAAGATCCACGGAAAAAAGGGGTATTAGAACGTTGGTACAAAGCAGTTTCTCCACTTCTTAAAAGCTATTATGGAACTGGTGGTGACTTAAACGTTGATGAAATACATGAAGTAATTCCTATTACTGAAGACAGTGGTGTATGGCATCCACAAGAAGGTGTTTTTAATGGACATTTTTCTCCAACTGAAGCTGATAAAATTAATAGAATTGGACAATTACGACATGGTGTAATCAAAGTAATTGAAAATCCAGAGTTTTCACCTGATGTTTCTCGTAAGTATACTGTTGCCGATATGATTACGGGTTACGGAGTAGCAGAGGCTGTTAAGCATTACTACAATATTTTTGGTGGTGATGTTAAAGGTAAGCGTGCTGTTGTACAAGGCTTTGGTAATGTAGGTAGCGCTGCGGCTTATTATTTGGCTCAAATGGGTGCCAAAGTCGTAGGGATTATAGATAGAGTAGGTGGTTTAATTAATGAAGATGGCTTTAGTTTTGAAGAGATAAGAGAATTATTCTTAAATAAAGACGGGAATACATTAAGAGCATCTTCACTTATTCCGTTTGAAGAGGTTAACGAAAAAATTTGGGAGCTTAATACACAAATTTTTGCTCCATGTGCAGCCTCGAGATTAATAAGTCAAAATCAAATTGATCAAATGATAGATAGTGGTCTTGAAGTGATTTCTTGTGGAGCAAATGTGCCATTTGCTGATAAAGAAATTTTCTTTGGTCCTATCATGGAACATACAGATGAGAAAGTGAGTCTTATTCCAGATTTTATTTCCAACTGTGGTATGGCAAGAGTGTTTGCCTATTTTATGGAGCGTCGTGTGCAAATGACTGACGATGCAATTTTTAACGATACTAGTATGACAATACGTAATGCAATTCAAAACATTTACGATCATAATAGTTCAAAACAACAAATCAGCTCAACCGCATTTGAGCTAGCTTTAAAACAATTAGTATAATTATGTTTAAAAACTTTTTAGGAAACAGTCCACATTGGTTTAAGTGGACTATGATAGCTTTTTTAGTTTTCAATACCATTGGTTACTTTATTTTACCTGGAACCGTAATGGGTTGGGTGTTTATTGCAGAGTTTATTTTCTGTCTGGCCATGGCCTTAAAATGTTATCCACTACAGTCTGGTGGATTACTGGCTATTCAGGTACTGGCATTAGGACTCACCAGTCCTGGTCATCCAGGATCTGATCACGGTGTATATGCAGAAGTTTCTCAAAACTTAGAAGTAATCCTACTTTTAGTCTTTATGGTAGCTGGTATTTACTTTATGAAACCGCTGCTTATGTACATTTTCGTTAAGGTTTTTACTAAAATTAAATCTAAGCTTTTATTATCCCTGTTCTTTGTGTTTTTGAGTGCGGTACTAAGTGCATTTCTTGATGCATTGACCGTGACGGCTGTTCTTATTAGTGTAGGGTTAGGATTTTATAATGTTTACCATAAGATTCATTCTAGCGACCTAGATCTTGATGATGATGATACTTTGGATAGGAAACAATTAAGTGGTGAAACTCTTGAGAAGTTTAGATCCTTTCTACGTAGTCTTGTAATGCATGGTGTGGTAGGTACCGCTCTTGGTGGTGTGTGTACCATAGTTGGAGAACCTCAAAACCTACTTATAGGTGCCAAGATGGATTGGAACTTTATTGATTTCTTCCTAAAAATGTCACCTATTACTATTCCAGTATTTATCGCCGGTATATTAACAACCGTATTATTAGAAACTACCAAAACATTTGGATTTGGTGAAAAAATGCCACCAGTGGTAAGACAAATTATTGAAGGCTGGATGGAAAAGCGTGATTCTGAACGTACCGAAAAAGAAAAGTACGCTTTGATCGTTCAAGCAGTGTCTGCGGTATTATTAATCACAGGGCTAGCTCTACATATTGCGCCAGTAGGTTTTATAGGTTTAGGTTTGATAGTAATTCAAACTGCATTTATGGGAATTACAGATGAGCACAGCCTAGGAAAAGCTTTTGAAGAGGCGTTACCTTTTACAGGCTTATTAGTTGTGTTTTTTGTGATTGTAGCAATGATACACGATCAACATTTGTTTGCTCCAATAATTGATTGGGCCTTACACCAAGACCCTAGCAGTCAACCTGCGATCTTCTATCTAGCTAATGGATTCTTAAGTATGATATCAGATAACGTATTTGTGGCCACTGTTTACATTAATGAAGTGGCAGCTGCTCATCAAAACGGTGTTATTGATAGAGAAACATATGAACATCTTGCCATAGCAATAAATACAGGAACTAATTTACCAAGTGTGGCTACACCTAACGGTCAGGCAGCGTTTTTATTTTTATTGACATCGGCATTAGCTCCGGTAATTAACTTATCATATGGTAAAATGGTAAAAATGGCACTACCTTACACTTTAGTTTTAACTATAGTAGGTTTAACCTGTGTTATTCTTACTCTTTAAAACCTTGTAAATAACTAATTTTAGACTATGTTTTTAGTAGGTGTATAATGTTTATGTTTATCCTACGTTATCAATCAAACAATATATTAATGAGTATGATTCAAGAATCAGCAGGAATTACTGACGCTGTAGAACCAGTAATAGAAGAGAAAACCCTATCTCTTTATGACCTTATTGTTAGCGGTGGAGTGGCAGGAACTATCGTAATTGCTATATTGATAGTGTTACTTTTTGTAGCACTTTATATATACTTTGAGCGTTTATTTAAGATCAAGGCTTCTAGTAAGATTGATAAAAACTTTATGCTTCAAATTAAAGATCAAGTTACTAATGGAAACTTAGATGCTGCAAAAATGCTATGCGCCAAAGAAGATTCTCCTGTAGCAAGGTTGACGGAGAAAGGTATAAGCCGCATAGGGTCACCGCTCGAGGATATCAATAGCGCCATAGAAAATGCTGGTAAATTAGAAGTTTACAAATTAGAAAAGAATGTAAGTATTTTGGCTACTATTGCAGGAGCTGCTCCTATGATTGGATTTTTGGGAACTGTAATAGGTATGGTACTTGCTTTTCATACTCTTGCAAACAGTGGTGGACAAGCTGAAATGGGAACCCTAGCCGAAGGTATTTATACTGCAATGACCACAACTGTAGCTGGTTTAATTGTTGGTATTATCGCTTACATTGGATATAATCATTTAGTTGTTAAAACAGATAAAGTGGTTCATCAAATGGAAGCAAACGCAGTTGATTTCCTTGATTTACTAAATGAACCAGCTTAATTATGAATTTAAGAGGAAGAAATAAAGTAAGTCCTGAATTCTCAATGTCATCGATGACTGATATCGTATTCCTATTGCTAGTATTTTTTCTACTTACTTCGCCATCCATCACACCAGAAGCTCTGGATTTAATTTTACCAAAGGCAAAAGGTAAATCCTCCAATGTTCAAAACGCCTCGGTAAGTATTTCAAAAGATGGTCTGTTTTTTGTAAACAGTAAACAAGTAGAGGAAAATGCGATCGAGCAAGAGCTGTTTTCTGTAATGGAAAATCAAGAAGATCCTACCATTATATTAAGAGCAGATAATGAAGTAGCTTTACAAAAAGCTGTCACGGTTATGGATATAGCAAATCGTAATAAGTACAAAATAATTTTAGCCGTAAAACCTTAAAAGATGGGATTTTTAGACACCAGAGAAAAACGTAAGTCTTTCATCATTACAAGTGTTTTGATGAGTGTGCTGTTATTGGTGTTTACTTTTGTGACGGTTTTAAAAGAACTTGATCCACCGCCAGAAAGTGGAATCGCTGTAAACTTTGGAAACACAGCAGTAGGATCTGGACCAGTAGAACCTGCAAAACCTACTAAGGTTACCCCAGTTACTCAAACCTCACAACCGCAACCTGCGCAGTCTAGTGAGGAAAATATCGCTACTCAAGAAATTGAAGATGCGCCTGTTATTAATAGCAGTCCTGATGTAGAAACATCAACCAAACCTGTGAAAACAGATCCCAAACCACAAACTGAACCGGTAAAGGAAGACCCTAAACCTAGTTCTGATGTTCTTAATGCTATAGGTTCTGTAACCGGAGCCGATGAAATTGATGGAGAAAATAATACTGGTGAAGGACCAGGTGATGGTCCTGGGAACAAAGGTCAGTTGAACGGAGATCCATATGCAAATACCTATTATGGCGATCCGGGATTAGGTCAAGGTGGTAAGGGTTACGGTCTTAAAGGAAGAGGTAAAATACGTGGTCAAGGAGTACCGCCAGAATGTAATGAGAGTGGAAAGGTAATTGTCGAAATTGAAGTCAATAGATCTGGTGAAGTTGTAAAGGCAACAGCAGGGAAAAAAGGAACTTCAAACAGAGCACAGTGTTTGTTAGACGCTGCAACTAAAACTGCTAAAACCTGGAAGTTTACTGCCGCTCCAGACGCTACTAAAGAAATTCAAATAGGTTTCATAGAAGTCATCTTTAAATTAGGTGAGTAGTAAATATCAAAAGACGTTAAATTGGTTGTTCAACCAATTACCGATGTATCAAAAGGTAGGTAAGGTCGCTTACAAGGCCGACTTATCTAATATCCAAAAACTAGATACACATTTAAAACATCCTCATCACTCATTTCCTAGTATTCACGTAGCAGGAACTAATGGAAAAGGAAGTACCTGTCACATTCTAGCTAGTGTGTTGCAAGAAGCTGGTTATAAAGTTGGTCTTTATACCTCACCTCATTTACGCGATTTTAGAGAACGTATTAAAATCAATGGTAAACCTTGTGAAAAGCAATTTGTTGTTGATTTTATTTCATTAAATAAAGATTTTTTTGAGTCCAATCAGCTGTCTTTTTTTGAGATGACAGTAGGTATGGCTTTTCAATACTTTAAGGAGAGACAAGTTGATATTGCGATAATTGAAGTTGGATTGGGTGGTAGATTAGATTCAACTAACATCATTACTCCATTGATTTCTGTCATTACTAGTATAGACAAGGACCACACCGCAATATTGGGTAATACTTTGCCTAAAATTGCTATGGAAAAAGCAGGGATTATCAAGCCTAATGTTCCTGTTGTTGTAGGTGAACGTAGAAGTCTATTAAGATCTCGCTTTCGCGAAAGCGCACAAAACATAAACGCTTCTTATCATCAAGTAAACCATAAATTAAAAGCTCCCGTAAGTGATCTTTCTGCCTGGTATCAAAAAGATAATTTGCGTACAGCTGTAACTACGCTCAAATTACTAGATACTCTTTACGCATTTAACATTGATGAGAATCATATAAAGAAAGGTTGTAATAATGTTTCTATTAACACTAGTTTTTATGGTAGATACACTAAATTAAGCACTCATCCATTAGTAATTGCCGATACTGCTCATAATGTAGCAGGAGTGAAGGCGTTGATGAAACAAATCAACAAAGAGCAATTCGATAAACTGTATATCGTAATAGGTATGGTAAGCGATAAAGATGCTTTAAAGGTTATAAAGTTATTACCACCTACTGCCTATTATATTCTTACACAAGCAACAGTAAGTAGAGCAATGCCGGTTGAGGTTCTTTCTAAATACTTTGAGGAACTTAATAGAAGTTTTGAAGTAATAGATGATGTGAAAATAGCAAAAAAAGTAGCTATTGAAAAAGCGCAGGAAGGTGATGCTGTGATAGTTACAGGAAGTACTTTTGTGGTGGCAGAAATTTTTTAATTTTTTTCATTAAAAAATAGTTGGAGAAACAAAAAAGGGTTGTATATTTGCAACCGCTTTAGGGCGCGTAGCTCAGTTGGTTCAGAGCACTTGGTTTACACCCAAGGGGTCAGGGGTTCGAATCCCTTCGCGCCCACAGAGAAAAAAGGTCTTCAGAAATGAAGACCTTTTTTATTTATTTAAGTTTTATTTTTCAGTGAATAGTTATCTGCTTACTTTGATTCATTAGGAAATAAAACGAATCGTCAATGGATATCTATATAATTCACCATTGCTGGCTTTTATTGCTCCTATAATAGTAAATATAAAACTGCATATCATTACCAAGAAGATGGTAATAAATCCTATGATAAAGAACATAAGGAATATACTTATGATGCTATACAGAAAATAAGATATCATAAAATTAAGTATTTCTTTACCGTGTAAATCCACCTTTTGACTGTATTCCTTATTTGTGGACCACATAATTATTGGAAAAATAATCCCACCAAAAGGAACAATCCACCCTGCAAATTGAGACAAGTGCATTAGTAAGCAAAATTGATTTTGTTCCATTCCCCACGGCTTATAGGAATGAGAGTGATATTCTGATGTAGTTTGATAAGGTTGATTCATGATTCTTTTTTTATTTATATGTAGTAAAAAAATGATTTTGTTACAATCTATTAGACTCGTACCTTATTCTACTATACCTAGAGCATTATATAAACTTGCTGTGGCGTTGTAGGATTTGATCAAAAGTTCATTGGCTTTTAGGGTTGCTTCAATCAGCTTTTGTTCTCTTGTATTGATTAGGAACACGCTACTTTCACCTATTTGAAACATACGTAGCTCACCATTGAGCATTACTTGGTAATTGGATACAATCTCGTTGATAAGCCTATTCTGTTCGTCCAGAGAAGTGATTTCTACGCTTACAGCTTCTATTTTATTTCTAAGTTCTAACTGAGTAGCAGCTCTTTCTAATTCAGTATCTTGGATTTTGATAGAAGCCAACCTAAGGTCTCCACGTTCTTTTCTTAAAAAAAGAGGGAAGCTAGCGTTAAGACCGAACTTGTAATTACTGGTGTTAAAACTGTTTAATTCGCCTCCGTCAGGTGTGAGAAAATTATACTCAAGATTTATCTTGGGTAATAGTTTATTTTGTTTAAGCCTGCGATCAACTTGTAAACCATTTAATTTAGCATCAATACTACGTATTTTAGGATGTTGGTCTAAACTATCAGTCGATACAGTAATACCTTCTAATTGCAAACTTGCAGCTATCATTTCTCGTTGCGGTACAACAGGTCTTAAATCTTCTCTCAGTTCTACTGGAACATTATCGATCCATAGAAAGTTACTTGCTTCTAGTCTAGCTTTTTGCTGTTTTAATTTTGCGGCCTCTAGTAAAAGAACGCGATTTTGAAAAGCTATTTTAGCCTCAACACTATCGATAGCGGCTTTGTCACCTACCTCAACTTGTCTTTTAATTCCTTGGAATCGAATTTCGGCATTTTCCAGAAAGTTCTCATAAATTAAACGTTCATTACTTGCTTGTAACCATCTAAAATACGCTTTACTAGCTTCAAATATGAGGTCGTTTAAAATTAGATCTCTTTCTGCTTTGGTTTGATTAATAAAGAATTTTGCTCTTCTTAAATCGGCCATGCGCTCATTGATTAAAAGTCCTTGCGCTAGTGAAAAAGAGACGCCTGCTCCATAGAGCCCATCATCTGGAACGGTAAGACTAGGGTCTAAAAATGTACCTGTATTTTGTTCAAAAGTTCCTTTTAATTCAATTCCATACCAAGTTGGTATTTTAAATGCTGCATAGAACTCGTCGTAGTATTCCGTGTTCTTAAACTTCTTGCGGTCCTTTATCGCTTCAATTTTGGGATCAAATGCTCCTCGTGCTTTCAATAGGTTAGCTTCACCCATATATAGCTGCAAGTTTGCTTGCTTCATAACTGGATGATGTTGTTTTACAAAAGCTAGGTACTCTTGAAAACTCATTAAATCAAGTGAATCGGCTGGTTGTACTTGCCATACAGGAGTATAATTACCGGCTTGATCTAGAAAGTTTTGAGAGTACGCTTTCGCGAAAGCGAGAATAACAAAAAACAATAGTGTTATATGACGTTTCATAAATTATTTCTTGTCTTTGGAGTCTGATTTATCGTCGGGCTGGTAATAATTAGGAGGAAAGCCGTTGAGCTGCCTCCAGATTTCATACCAAATAGGTACATCTTCTAACAATGCGATAGTATAAGCACCAGAACCAACTCTTAGGTTTTCTGGCCACTCGTGATCTTGAGGATCTGGAGCAATTAGAACTCTAAATTTCCCATTTTCTGGAGTGATAAAAGTTTCTACAGCCACTACTTTACCACCATACGTTCCAAAAGAAGCATTGGGCCAACCGCTAAAAAATATTGCTGGCCATCCATCGAATTGTACACGAACCTCTTCACCTAGATGAATAAGAGGCAAGTCCAAGGGCTCTACAAAGGTTTCTACGGCTAGATCATAATCTGCAGGCATGATCCCTACAAGTTTTTCACCTTCTTTAAAAGTTTCTCCTATACCACCTTTTATTGCTTTATTGATATAACCATTTTGTGGCGCTAGTACGTAGTACAAACTATTTCTAATACGATAACTACTGGTTTGATTTTCAAGTTTTGCCACATCGGCCTGTGCTTGAAATAAGGAACCTTCAGCTGTTGCGCGATCACTTTGTGCTTTAGCTATTTTGTCTGCATAGCTTGCTCGCAGTCTATTAAGTTCAACTTGTGCGTTAATCAGGTCGTTTCTACTCGCGAGTAGTTTATTCTCTTGAGCGATGACTTTAGCCTGCATTTCTTGTTGTTTGGTTCTTTTATCTTCTACGTCTACACGCGATTTAAGACCATCCTGTATAAGTTCTACTACACGATCATATTGACGTTGTGCAATTTCAAAATTGTTGCGTATGGCAATGAGATCAGTGCTATCTGCTCTTACTTTGTACTTGCTTTGTTCAACCTTGTTGCGTCCTTGTTCTAGTTTGAGTTGAAGCTCTTGTTGTAAGGCGCTTATTTGATTAGTTAGTGCCTGAATTTTGGTTCTATAACTACCTGCGCTACCTTGTTTGGCATCTGCTTGTTGCTGCGTACGTTCTACTAATAACGGATCTTGGTATTCAGTTTTTATCTCAGATATACGCAGGATCGTATCGCCAGCGTTAACAAAATCACCTTCTCTTACGTACCATTTTTCAATTCGACCTGGGATTTGAGATTGTACGGTTTGTGGTCGTTGATCTGGGGTAAGTGTGGTAACAAAACCGTTACCGGTTACGTTTTGGGTCCAAGGCAGAAAAAGTATAATTACGGCAAGGATAGCAAATCCATATAAGAATTTATTAAAAGCTCTAAAATGTCTTTTGTGAAAAGCGATGTCGTGTGACTTATACTGTTCAAGACTCACTTTATCTGATAGGCTGTCTTTAGAAATATTAAGCATCGCGTTTGTTGTTTTTAATGGTTCCATTTTCAATATGTACAGTATGACTACACACTGTGTTCCATAAAGGATTTTTTGAACTTACTACTAGCGCCCATGGACGATCTGGTGATGACAAGTAGGTTATAATTTCTTTTGCTTCAACAGGATCAAATTGATCTAGTGGATCTTTGAGTAATAGTAGTTTGGGCTCGTGTACAATGGCACGCGCAATTACAATCTTGCGAGCAATGGTATGTGGTATTTGTTTTCCTTGTGAATAAATCAAAGTATCTAAACTTGCTGAGTTTTTCTTGACAAACGGCAACAATCCTAATTGTTCAATAACTTCATTAACCTTATCAATACTTATTGAGGAATCATTTAGAGTAATGTTCTCTAATATGGTGCCTTCAAAGGTTTGGTTTTCTGGTAATACTTGGCCTACTCGCTTGCGGTATTTATTTAAAAATATTCCATTTGTGCAATTACCATTTACATATATGCTTCCTTCAGTTGGACTTTCAATGGTAGAGATTAACTTAAGCAATGTTGTCTTACCCGATCCTGATGGTCCATCGATGATCATGCGCTCTTTTTCATTAATAATTAAATTAATGTCCTTAAGAATTACTTGACCTTCAGGAGTTGTTATACCTAACTTTTCTAATTCTATATGAAGTGGTTTTTCCTTTTCAAAAGGATCTACACCTTCTTGATTTTCAATTTCTTTATCTACAACTTGTCCTATCTTTTCTAGTGAGGTAAGTACATCATAAAAAGTTTCTAATCCTAGGATCAACTTCTCCACTGAACTTATTACCAGTAATATGATAATTTCTGCTGCTACGAATTGACCTATATTCATTTGCTGATTAAGAACTAGTAAACCACCAATAACCAATAGACCAGCCGTCACAAGTACTTTGAAACCGATCATTTGTAAAAATTGGATTATTAGAACTCTAAAGTGACCTTCACGCGCTTTTAAGTACAAGGCTGTTAAATCATCATTGCGATTCATTGCAAGTGTGGTGTTACCAGAAATTTTGAAACTAACAATAGAACGAGCAATTTCTTGAATCCAGTGAGCTACCTTATACTTCAGTTTGCTTTCTTTTAAACTAGTCTCTAGTCCTTTACGAGCAGTAAATCTGAAAACGATTAATACTAAAATTAATAGCAATAAACCGTAGATTATAAAAAACGGATGGTAAAAAGATAAGAGAATGATACCAAAAACAATTTGCAGGATGGCTGCAGGGAAATCCAGTAATATTTTACTTAATCCCTTTTGTACGGTCAATACGTCAAAAAATCTGTTTGCCAATTCTGGCGGATAATAATTGCGTAATTCTTTCATCTTTATCTTAGGAAAGCGATATGCAAATTCAAAGGATGCACGGGCAAAGATTTTTTGCTGTACATTTTCAAGAATTCTTATTTGCATGAGTTGTAACGCTCCTTGAAAAGCAACACCTAGAGTAACCAGAACAACTAGGACTATCCACGAGGTAGAAATTTGCGCTCCTTGTATCAAATTTATAATTGCTTGAATTCCTAGCGGTAAACTCAAAGAAACCAGTCCAGCAAAAATCGCATAAAACAAAATTTGTTTTATATCTCTACGATCCAGCTGCAACATGCTTATAAAACGTTTCCAAGGAGTTTTTAAATCAGTGTTTTTTGCCATGATTCTTTAATTCTTTTTTGAAATTAAGTTGAACACCATATCTAGATAAAAATTTAAAATGGCATCTTCACCATCAATTGAATCAGTGACCGATGGTAAATGTTCTGCAAAATAGCGTTGGTTGTGAGCACCTTCAATAACCGATGAGACTAACATGTTAGGGTACTTATATTCTGGATTAACTTCTGTAACCATTTCGCTCACTCGTTTTACGACTCTTTTATAGGTTTTATAAAAGCCTTTCTCGTTTTCCTCATCAATATCTTTATGCAAATAAGCCTTTGATGATTCAGCAATAATGATTCGATGTAGTAATACTTCATTAACAAATGAAAAGGCAGAATCCTCTTCAATTACCTGAGTGAGCATTTCAATAGCACGTCTTAATTTTTCCTCGGGATTTAAATTTAGTGTAGCAATGTACATGCGGTATTCAATCCACGACCAGTACCAATTAAACAGGTATACAAGTAGTGCATGTTTACTATCAAAATATCTATAAATACTACTTTCATTAGATCCTATTTCTTTTCCTAACTTTCTAAAAGTAAAACTTTCAAAACCTAGGTTTTCAATCATTTCAATGCTTTTTGAAACAATGCGTCTACCTAGATCGGTACCTTCGGGATTTTTCAAATACAAATTTGGATGTATTTGAATATTGATAGATAAATTTTTCATACTCCTCGCAAATCTAATAGCAAGACTATTAAATTATGATAGTTTAACTTTTAATTATATGTTAAGTTATGATTTGTTGATGATTACGCTTTCGCGAAAGCGTATAACCTAAACACATTTCTTAATGAGATTTTTATCCGACCTATACTTGTATGTAACATCCTATTCCATTTTACATCTATTTAATCCATGAATAGGTGGTTATCATTAGTAATTCTACACTATTTTTAGGCACCAATAAAAAATTAAAATGAAAAATATTCTTTTACCTCTTGTGGTTTTAGTTTCACTTTTAACTCAAGCCCAAGAAAACGCAAGTTGGATGCGTCACAGTAAAATATCTCCAGATGGTTCACAAATAGTTTTTACTTACAAAGGTGATCTTTATAAAGTATCTAGTGATGGAGGAACAGCCCAGCAATTGACCTTTCATAAAGCGCATGATTATCAGGCTATATGGAGCAAGGATGGAAGCAAAATAGCATTTGCATCAAATCGTTATGGCAATTTTGATGTATTTGTTATGAACGCGAAAGGTGGAACAGCTACTAGATTGACCTACCATTCCAGTAGCGAGACACCCTATAGTTTTAGTCATGACGACCAACAAATAATTTTTGGTGGACTGAGACAAGACACTGCAGAACACAGACAATTCCCAACTGGCTCTCAACATGAGGTTTATACCGTTCCCGTAAAAGGTGGCCGTATTGATCAATTATTTACCATTCCTGCCGAACTTGTTGAAACTAATAAGGATGGAAGTAAATTGTATTACCAGGATAAAAAAGGTGGAGAAAATTACTGGCGTAAACATCATACATCCAGTATTACTCGTGACATATGGGTATATGATGTAGCAAATAATAGACACAAGCAATTGACTACACATAATGCAGAGGACCGCATGCCAGTGCTTTCTAGCGACGGTAAAAGCATGTATTACCTAAGTGAAAAGAGTGGCAGTTTTAATGTGCATAAATGGAATCTTGCAACTGGTGAATCGGTACAGATTACGGATTTTAAATTGCATCCAGTACGCTTTTTAAGTATAGGTAATGGTGTAATAAGCTTTGGTTACGATGGAATGCTCTACACCATGAGAGAAGGTCAACAGCCTAAAATGCTAACTGTGCAGGTAGTGACACAAGATATTGAGAATACAGATAAATTCGTAAGTGTAAACGGTGGCGTAGAAGAGATGGCAGTATCACCTAGTGGTAAGGAAATAGCCTTTATTTCTAAAGGTGAAGTATTCGTAACATCTGTAGAAGAAAGTTTTACAAAGCGCATAACTAATACAGCACAAACAGAAAGTTTTGTGAGTTGGTCGCATGACGGAAAAGCTGTTATATATAGTAGTGAAAGAAATGGGAAGTGGAGCGTTTATAAAACCGAAAAGGTACGTGATGAAGAGCCCTTCTTTTTTGCCTCAACCTTGTTAAAAGAGTCGGCTATTCTTGAAAATGAAAATGACAATTATCTAGCAGAATATTCTCCAGATGGCACAAAGCTAGCCTATGTGGAAAATCGTAGGAATATAGTGGTGAAGGACGTTAAATCAGGAAAGAAAACAACGTTGTTAAGTGAAGAAGAACTATTTCATATGCGTGATGGTGATAAGTATTACACCTGGAGTCCTGATAGTAAGTGGTTATTGGTAGATTGGTCTCTAAGTCTTAACAACAGCGATATACTTTTAATGGCCGCCGACGGTTCAAAGCGAATCAACCTTAATGAAAGTGGTTACTATGACTCTTCTCCTAAATGGACTAATAATGGTAAACAAATGTTGTGGTTTTCAAATAGAGATGGATTAAAATCATATGCTACTAGTGGTCGATCTCAAAGTGATGTTTACAGCATGTTCTTTACACAAGAAGCTTGGGATGAATTTAATTTGAGTAAAGAAGATTACGCTTTACTTAAAGAATTGAAGAAAACAAAGAAGAAAGACGGTGACGAGGATAAATCAGACAAGAAAAAGAAAGGTAAGGACAAGGATAAAGAAAAGGATGAAGATAAAGCGGTTCAGCCACTTACTTTTGACTGGGATGATATGAAGGAAAGAACAAAACGTCTGACTATACATTCTTCTAATCTTTCTGACGCTGTTTTATCCAAGGATGGAGATAAGTTATATTACCTAGCTAGGTTTGAAGATAAACTTAACCTTTGGTCAACAGACTTACGAACCAAAGAAACCAAAATGGCTATCAACTTAGGTGCTCGCAGTGGTAGTCTAGAATGGGATCCTAAAAGAGAAAATTTATACCTACTAAGTGGCGGTAGAATATCTAAACTTGATGTAAGTAAAAAGAAAAAAACAGCAGTTAAGATTACTGCAGAAATGCAGTATGATGAGGTAGCTGCTAGACAAGCAATGTTTGACCACGTATGGTTAAGAACAAATGCTGTTTTTTACCACAGTAATTTTCACGGTGTTGACTGGCCGCTTATGAGAAAAGAGTATGAAAAACATTTGCCTTATGTTTCAAATACCAATGAGCTGGCAGAGCTGCTTTCAGAAATGATAGGTGAGTTGAATGTATCCCACGCTGGTGCAAGAGCTGCAGGATATGACATGAGTAATCCAGATGCAACAGCATCATTAGGTGCATTTATTGATTACTCTTATCAAGGCGATGGTCTAAAAATTACCGAGGTTATAAAAGGAGGACCACTGGATAAGGCTCAATTTGATATAAAGCCAGGAATGATTATTGAAAAAATAGATGGTCAAACAATCTCAAGTGATAGAGATTATGCTTATTACCTGAACAGGAAAGCCAATAAATTTACGTTGCTAGAACTGTCAAGTCCTGATAAAAAGGAGAACATGGTTATTACAATTAAACCTATTTCTACAGGAGCAGAACGAGGCTTACTTTATAAAAGATGGGTGAAACAAAACGAGAAAGAAGTAGATCAAAAGAGTAACGGACAATTAGGATATGTTCATATTCCTGGAATGAGTGATGGGCCATATAGAAACATTTTTGAAAAAATGATGGGTAAATACCACAGTCGTAAAGGTGTGATTGTAGATACTCGATTTAATGGCGGTGGTGATCTAGTAGCCGATCTCGCTATGTTCTTTACTGGTACACCATTTATTACTTATGAGACAGAGGCCAAAGTGGTAGGTGGAGAACCTACTTCTAGATGGACTAAACCTACACTTGCTATGATTAATGAGGCGCAGTATAGTGACGGACACTGTTTTGCTTGTGGCTATACCGATCTTAAAATTGGTAAAACAGTAGGAATGCCAGTTCCTGGAACATGTAGTTTTGCAGGATGGGAACGACTTCCTGATGGAACAGTTTGGGGTGTAGTTCCTATTAGTGCCAAAGATATTAATGGCAATTGGATGGAAAACAATCAAACCGAGCCGTCCATAATGGTAAAAAATATGCCAGGAGTAATCGATAACGGTCGTGATCAACAACTAGAGCGCGCTATCGAAGAGCTACTTAAAGACGTTGAATAGATGGATAGTCTCACGCAGATCGTACTAGGTGCTGCTGTAGGAGAAACTGTTCTAGGCAACAAGGTCGGGAATAAGGCATTGTTATATGGTGCAATCGCTGGTACCATTCCCGATCTTGATGTACTAGCAAGGTCATTTACCGATACGATAACAGCTACAGAGATCCATCGAGGATTCAGTCATAGTATCTTGTTTTGTGTGCTCTTTGCGCCTGTTTTCGGTTTTATAGTGGATAGGATAGAATCCAGCAAACGTATAGGTTGGAAATCATGGTCGTGGCTGTTTTTTTGGGGATTGATAACTCATCCCATATTGGACATGTTCACGACATGGGGTACACAGTTTTTTTGGCCGTTTGATAAGGCTATCGCATGGAATACAATTTTTGTAATAGATCCGCTTTATACACTTCCTTTTTTAGCGTGCACCCTTGTTGTTTTGTTTTTAAAAAAGGGTTCGCTTTCGCGAAAGCGTACAAACCTCACCGGTATCTTCATTTCTACAAGTTATCTATTAATGACGGTATTGTTAAAGTGTAATGCAACCCAAGAATTTAAAAAGGCCCTAGATGAAAATGAGTTTAATTACTCACAAATTTCAACACGTCCTGCGCCATTGACAACATTGCTATGGAACTGCAATGTAGATGCAGGCGATGCGTATTTATTGGCTGATTACTCATTCTTTGATTCTAAACCAATTTCATTTAAATCTTATCCCAAAAACCGAAACCTAGAGCCTACTTGGAAACACGAACAATCTGAGGAGAATTTGAGGCGACTTATAGATATTTCTAAAGGTTGGTATTTGATGGAGAAAAAGAACGGAAGTTGGTATTTTAATGACTTAAGATTTGGTACCATGCCCACTAATAAAGACGAAGAACAATTTGTTTTTAGTTATAAACTTAAAGAAGAAAATAAAACCCTAGTAGCAAAAGAGAATCCTAAGGAACCCATGGATGTTACCATTGTCATGGACAAGTTATGGAATCGAATATGGGGTAATTAAAAACTATTACTATGAAAAATTTAATTGTAATTTTTATAACTATCCTGATTATAAGTTGTAACAAACCAGAGTCCAATGCGGGATATAACTCAGAACAAGCAATCGAAGCAGTTGAAGCGGTAGTTCAACAAGTTTTTGATAGTGTGTGGTCTCATAAGAAAGTAGATGCTATAAAAAAATATCAGACAAACGATTTTATTTTGTTAGAGCATGGTGAATTATGGACTAATGATACCATTGCAAATTGGTGTAAAAGAGCAAGCAAAAGAGATCAAGGAATTACTAGGACAAATAAATTTGATAGAATAAAGGCGCATCAAGAAGGGAATCGAGTTTATCTAGCTTATTGGAATCACGGGACATTTGTTAAGGATACATTAGAATTTAAAAGAACTTGGTTAGAAAGTGTTGTGGCAGTTAAAAGCGACAGTGTTTGGAAATTAGAACTCATGCATTCTACTAGATTACCTAGAGAGTGATTTTTAAGTTTTACAGTATCTGTAAGGGATTGTCGGGTAAATGTCGGGTATTTTACCGAGCTTAATTTTGGTGGAGAATAGGTGTGTTTGGTAATCTTGTAATCGAATCCAAAAATTAGTAATCATGAAACAACCGGAATTAGGAATTTACATTGCACAATTAAGAAAAGAAAAGGGTCTTACCCAAGAGGAATTGGTAGAACGATGTAATATTAATGTGCGCACCATTCAACGCATAGAGGCAGGCGAAGTTTCTCCACGTAGTTATACTATCAAAAATATTCTGGAAGTATTAGGAAAATCTTTTGATGAAGTTTACTCTGGCACTAAAGAAGGTCAAACCTCCAATGAAGTTGAATCTTCTGCTATGAAATATTCATTTAATAATTCTCTTTTGTTGTATTCAGGTATTGGTGGTGTTATTCTTTTTATCTGTTATTATTTGATGACAATTAATGATGTTTTTCATTCGTTTACCCAAGATAATATTTTGCCTGAATCCTCTTATACGGTTTTAGGTGTGGTAAGTATAATAACAGTTGTACTTTTTTATACAGGAATCTATCATATAGCTCAAATTAAAAATAACTCTTTATTGAAGTTTTCTTCAATTCTTGCTATGATAATTAATGTTATAAGTAGTATACTACTCATTACAGTTATTGATTATGATAGTAATCTCATAAGTCCCAGAGATATTTTGTTTGGCATCTTTGTTATTGTTGCTAGCGGTATAACATATTTGATGTTGGGAGCTGCCTACCTTTCTCAACGTAAAAATGAAGAAGGATTAGCAAAATATCTAGGGTTTGTAGGTTTAATAGCTGGTGGATTTATGATTACCGTTCTGCTTGCTCCTATAGCTATTGTATTAATGTTAATATTTGATTTGGGTCAAATTATCCTTTTGTTTAGGAACTTGTCTCAAAGTAAAAAAAGCATCAACTCCTAGAGTTGATGCTTTTTATTTTTAATAGAATTACCGATTAGGCTTCTTTGTTTGAAGGTTGCTGTAAATTCAATTGGTTATTGAATTCCAACGTTCTAATAGGGAATGGGATGTTAATGTCGTTATCATCAAATGCCTTTTTAATCACCATAATCGCCTTACTTGTAACTTCCAATTTTTTCTTTCCATTTGTGATGTCGTAATAAAATCTAAGCATAAAGTTTATGCTACTGTCTGCAAATTCGCGATAGAAAAACTCCACTTCGTCAATCGAATTTACCTGATCAAAGTTGTCCAAGATAGCTTGTTTTGCAATCTTTTCTACTGTTGGTAAATCACTTTCATATCCTACACCACAATGAATAATAACTCGCATAGTATCAGTTAACCCAAAATTTTTCAAAGGATTCTCAAGAATCATTTTGTTAGGTATAATTACGGTGTTGTTGTCGGCTTCTCTTAGTATAAATTTATTTAAATCAATAGCAACTATTTCTCCTTCATAACCGTTGGTCTGCACCCAGTCTCCTATACGAACATTTTTTCTGAAACTTAAATGAATACCGCTCATCGTATTGGATAAAGTTCCTTGTAAAGCAAGTCCAATTACTAAACCAGAAACACCAGCACCAGCAATGATGGCTTGTACAGTTTCATTAAGATCAAGTACGTTTAATGCGATAAACATACCGCCTATAACAACTATTATAGCTGCAGTTCTACCTATTAATCTCAATACAGACTGTTGTTCAACTTTTGATTTCAGTAGTCGTTGTACACCACGATTTACAAATTTTGAAATGATGTAAGCTATAAGTAAGACAACAACTGCAACGGCAAGGTTTGGTAAGTTGCGTAATATAGCTTCATACCAAGATGTTAATTGATCCCATATAAGCTCAGTTGAGTTTACATCTTCAATTTGTTTAGTTGTTTCTTGTACTTTTTGGGTTGTTTGTTCTTGAATCATAGTGCGAAAATAGTGGGCTGTTAACGTGATTCTTTTGCATTTAACATTTCTTAATCATTTAAATGTTAAAAAGTCTAAATTTAGACTGTACAAAGTTTAATGTATTTTTAAATAATCAATTTAAAGCAGCTTGATTGTGCGTAGTCTTGCTTTAATGAAAAACAAGATTTAATTTAATATGAAGTATTATTTGTATTCACTGATAGGTCTAATAATGATGACTTCTTGTAAAAGAGAAAAGCAGGAAGTATTAGATGTTTTTGACAACATTAATAAAGAGACTGAATTTGAAAACTCAAAATATGATCGAGATTACTTAGTCATGTTTAAGGACAGCGCCATAGCTCATCCAGAAACATACGCAGTGGCCCAAATAAATGCAGAAGAGTTTCATTATAAAACCACCCAATTAGTAGAACAGTTGGAGCATGTTAAGAATGAAATTGATAATTTTATTGGAGAAGTAGATAATTACGAGATGATGGATAAATTGGTTAATCCCGTTTTCTTTTCAAACGACAGCCTGAACTCAACGGGTATTTATCTTAAACAAATTATTAGTGATTATTACACTAGTGTTGAAGATCAAGTTTATTTTTTTGCCAATATTGAAAAAAAGGTGCAGTCTTCCTTTAATCTTGAACCTGTTATTAATGTTGAAGGAGAAAAAAAGGAATGGGTTGATTATCATTTTAAAGACTTTCCATCAATTGTAGCAAAAGTAAAAATCTCACAACTTCAAGAAACAGCATTGCAAATTGAGCGAGAATATTATGAAGCGCTTATGAAAAAACCTAAGTTCTAGTCCTACCTTTGCATTATGACACATAAAGCAGGTTTTGTAAATATTGTAGGTAATCCTAATGTAGGAAAAAGTACCTTAATGAATGCTCTAGTAGGTGAGCGATTGTCCATTATTACTTCTAAAGCACAGACGACTCGTCACAGAATTTTAGGAATAGTAAACGGTGAGGATTTTCAAATGGTTCTTAGTGACACGCCTGGTATCATTAAACCTGCTTACAAACTTCAAGAAAGCATGATGGAGTTTGTTAAAAATGCTTTTGAAGATGCCGATTGTATTCTTTACATGGTGGAGCTTGGCGAAAAAGAGTTGAAAAACGAAGCTTTTGAAAAAAGATTGACATTTGCAGAAGTTCCAGTATTTGTACTTATCAATAAAATAGATAAAGGAACTCCTGAACAATTAGAAGAAGCTGTAGCGCATTGGAAAAATAGATTACCCAATGCTGAGGTATTTGCCATAAGCGCATTAGAAAATTTTGGTATTCCTCAATTAATGAATAGGGTAATAGAAACTTTACCAGAATCTCCAGCCTTTTATCCGAAAGATGCTTTAACTGATAAGCCAGAGCGCTTTTTTGTAAACGAAAGTATTAGAGAGAAAATCTTATTACATTACAAAAAAGAAATTCCTTATTCTGTAGAAATTGAAACAGAAGAGTTTCTGGAAGATGAAGATATTATAAGAATTAGAGCTGTTATTATGGTGGAACGCGAGACTCAAAAGGGTATCATCATAGGTCATAAAGGTAGCGCCATAAAACGCGTGGGAATGGAAGCCAGAAAGGATCTTGAAAAGTTTTTTGGCAAGCAAGTTCACATTGAACTATTTGTAAAAGTCAACAAGAACTGGCGTAGCGATGATAGGCAACTGCGCAGATTTGGTTACCAGAACAAAAATTAAATCTAAATCGACAGACCTACTACCAGATTTTCTACAGTAGCGTGATCACTGCCGCCGGCTTTTTCAATGGTGATATTAAGGCTAGAAGCCTCATCAATAATTTTAGTATCTACTTCTAGGAAATCCTGATTGAGTACTGCCAAGGAAATCATTTCACCATTTACATCGGCCCATAATTGATAGTCGTGTTCTTTATCCAATTTTGGTAAAGAAGTTACGTCAACAACACTACGTTTGTTATTATGATAGGTGATAACATTTAAATTACCTAGAGAGGTGTCCTTTTTAAGAATATACTTTTGAGTTTTTGGGCTTCTTAAAAATTGAATCTCTTCATCAAAGATTAAATTATCTGACTCTAAATTTTTCAATCGATTTTCTAGAGAAGAAAATTCACCTTGTAGTTGCTCCAATCTTTGTGTTTTTTCATTTGCAATATTCATGTAATACATCATACCCACAAATCCAACAGCAGCAATACATGCCACTGCTATTTGAAACCAAGATATAGAATCTTGTTTCTTTATTTCTTTATTACTCGTATTAATCGTAGAAAACAGTTCTTTTTTTAAGTCTTCGGGTGGATTCTCTTGCGTTTTAAAAGCTTGAGCCTGTAATTCAATCTGCATCATGTCATACGCAAATTTTATTTCATCAAAGGTTGCAATGTAGTGTTCAGCCTGTTGAATTTCAATTTCTGTGGCTTTACCCATAACATAGCGGTCCAGTACACCAGACTCTAAAAATTCTTGTATGTTTTTATTTTCGATCATTTATATATAAGACCACAATAATAAAGCAATTATACTATAAGTAGTTCGTAATTTTTTAAGAGCATTACGTATTCTAGTTTTAAATGTTCCCAATGGTATGTTCAAGTATTCACTAGCTTCCATATGAGTCATGCCTTTGTAGAATACACAATTAATGACATCTTGATATTGAGATTCAAGAGAAGTCACTTTTAAATTTAATTGCTCTTTAAATTCTTTGTATAGTAAACTACTATCCTCTTCTATTGATACGCTTGAATAATCGTTTTGGATTTCCTTTTGCTGTTTTCTTTGAGATTTTCTTAAAAAATCAAGAGCTTGATTCCTAGTTATTTGATATAGCCAGGTAAAAAGTCTCGCTTTATCAGCATCATAGGAATCAATATTTTGCCATGCTTTAATTAGGCTAGCTTGTAAAACCTCTTTAGCGTCATCAGGATCTTTCGTGAATTTCAAACATAAACCAAATAGAGCACCATTGTAATGGTCGTATAATAACGACATCCCACGATCATTTCTGTCGCGTATTAGTTCTATTATTTGATTTTCTAGAAAAAGGTCGTTTTTCACTTTAACGTTTTTTTATCAATCCTGTGAAATCCAAAAGGAATTTCCAAACGTAAAACCTAAAGATGCATCAAATTATACTTTTTAAACTTAAAAATCTAATAAAATGAAAAATTCAAGTATTTTACTTACTGCTGCAATGATGTTTACGGCAATATTTGCAACAGCTCAATGTAATAACCATCAAGCTTCAACCAGCAATAATGATCACGCTACGTCAAATGTAGTGTATGTTCAAAACTGGCACTATAATCAAACTCCAGATATTGTAGGAGTAGCCATGTCCGACAAAAATTTTGCTACACTAGTAGCTGCGGTAAAGGCAGCCGATTTGGTAAAAACCCTACAAGGTGATGGTCCTTTTACTGTTTTTGCACCTACAAATGCAGCATTTGATAAGTTGCCAGAAGGAACAGTAGCAAATTTGCTAAAACCTGAAAACAAGGCAAAACTACAAGCCGTGCTCACCTACCATGTACTTGCAGGAAAAGTAACTGCTAGCGACATAATTGAATCTATCAAGAGAAATGGTGGTGGATTCATGACTAAAACTGTGCAAGGTGATCCTATTTATGCAAGTATTGTAGATGGTAAGGTCGTTCTTGAAGATGCACAAGGTCGTACTTCAACCATTACAGCTACAGATATTGAAGCAAGCAATGGTGTTGTGCACGTAATAGATACTGTGGTATTGCCAGAGTAATTTTTTTCAAGTTGGTTAATGACCTCTTTATCAGTTCTTGCTGGTAAAGAGGTTTTTTTTATTACGCTTTCGAGAAAGCGTACTTACAAGAAAATAATTTTTCAAAAAAAAATGAGCATTCAGACAACCCTTTGAAAAAAGTCTCGTCTATGTTAATAGAAAGTCTGTAAATTGTGAAGGTGATTTCCTTATATACAAACGAGAAAAAGCTTATTCAAAAAGCTGCTAAAAACGACCGCAAGGCGCAAAAGCAGATTTTTGATAAACATGCGCCTAGAATGTTAAGTGTTTGTAGACAATATATTTCGCCAGTAGAAACAGCAGAAGAAATCATGTTAAATGGTTTTTTTAAAGCTTTTAAGAACATTAAAAAGTACAATCACAATGGGAGTTTTGAAGGATGGTTGCGTCGCATTATGGTAAACTCTTGTCTGGATCACTTGCGCAAGAAGAATCCTTTCAAATTTGCTGCACCGATTGATGAAGTTAAAGATGAAACAGATGATGATGGAATGGATGATTGTAATCTAGAAATGCATGTATTGCAATCGGTCATCGATGCTTTACCTATAGGTTATAAAAGTGTGTTCTTAATGCATGTAGTCGATGGGTACAAACATCATGAGATAGCAGAAATACTGGATATAAGTGTAAATACTAGTAAGACGCAATTACGCAAAGCCAAATTACAGCTTCAGCAAGAAATTAATAGTTTAAAAAGACAACAATATGAAGCTTGATTCATATAAAAATAAGTTTAACGATCGCGAGATCAATCCATCTACTCAAGCTTGGTCTAAGTTAGAGGAGCGATTGGATGCAAGTGACAAAAAGGCGATTCCGCTTTGGTACTGGATCGCAGGAGTTGCAGCAGCGCTGTTACTCGCTGTTAGCATTGTAAAGTTTTCACCTGTTCAAAGTGATCAAGTTGAAAATACAGAGTGGTCTGTAACAGAGGATCAGTCTAATGAGCAGCCATTGATAAATAAGGATCTCTTTATTGAAGAAGAGATTGAGAGTGAAATGAGTTTATCTACTATGACTGAGGAATTGGTTAAAGCTAATCATAAAGATGAACCAGTTGGAATTAAGGCAACGGTATCAAAAGTTAAAATGCTAGATCCTAAATTTTCACAGCGAGATGAGGTTGTAGTAAGTGCTACAATTGATAACCAGCATAAGAAAGAGGTCGATGTGAATACTGTTGTGAAAGAACCAAAAATTAATGAACAACAAGTGTTGATTGCACAGGTCGAAAATTCAAATAATAAAAAAGAATTATCAATTAAATCGGTCGATCAGGAAGTAGATGAACTACTAAGTGAATTGCTTAATGAATCTGCTATAAATAAAGAAGAAGCTGTTTATACTGTTAATCCAGAGAGCTTACTGAGAGAAGCAGAATGGGACATTCAAATTGAACAGGAAAATAAAATTCAAAACTGGATTGATAAAGGTTTTAATCAGGTTAAGAAAGAGGCAGTTGCCTTAGTTTCAAAGAAATAATTTTCATCAACATATAATTAATTTAAAATTTTCATGCTATGAGAACAGGATTACTATGGATAAGTTTTATCACTTACTTACTATGCACAGCAGCAGGATTTGCTCAGGAAAAAACTAATACCGTCGATAATTGGAAGTATCAAGATAGTTTGTCAAATGACAAACAATATCCTAAATACTACCAGAAAAAAATAGATGATTTAAATAGTTTACATCAATTATATGAATCAGAATTAAGAACAGAACTTAAGGAGTATGTAGAAAAAGTAAATAAAGATCTGGAAAAAGGTAAAATAAGTGCTGATAAAGCTCAGGAGTTGAAAAGGGAGCGAGCAGCTCAAGTAGCAGCACTTATCACTTCTCATAAAAAGCGTATTGAAGCAGAAAAAGATTTTGTAGTGACCGAAGCAGAAAAAGGTGGATCGTTATCTATATCGACAAAAGGAGTCGAGATTTCTCTAAATGGAGAAAATCTACAAAGAGAAAAGAAAAAATTTATCAAAACTCAAAGAGGTTTTAGCTTGTCACTAGGATATAACTTTTTGAATGGTGATAATCTAGGAATCAATGATTTTAGTTATCCAAATAATAACTACATAGCATTTGGGCCTAGTTGGTTAACTCAATTAGATGAAAAAAATCATATAAGAATTAGATATGGTATAGAATATCAATCCCATGGACTAGAATTGAATGGTAATAGAATTTTTACCCCCAATACAGACGATACAATGGTGGCTCCTATAGGATTTAGTGTTGAGAAAGCTAAGTTCAGACAAGACCAATTAATGGTTCCTGTTCATTTTGAATTTGGAGGAACAGAAAAAAGAGAATACGAGGATGGTCGTGTGAGGTTTACCAGTGATAATAGCTGGAAAGTGGGAATTGGAGGTTTTGCAGGTTTAAATTTAAGTTCTCGTTTAAAATTGAAGTATGAAGAAAATGGTAGAGATATAAAACAAACAACCATTAATGCTTTTGAAAATAATGTGTTCTTCTATGGACTAGATGCTTATATAGGAAAAGGTAATATTTCTTTCTTTGGAAGAATGAATTTAAATGATGTTTTTAAAAGCGGATCAGTGGACGGGCAATATGTATCCTTTGGAATTAGATTTATTTAGCCATAAATAACTTAAAGTATAAGCATCCTTATAAAACCGATTATAAGGATGCTTATCAATTAAATTAGAGTTAAAATAAAGATTATAAAGTATTTAGGAATGTAACTTTATAAAAACCATATATTATGAAAAAACTATTATTAAGTTCTCTATTACTACTTCTGTTTACGGCAGTTCGAGCTCAAGATGATCAAGATGTAAAAAAAGCGCCTTTAGATTTTTTAGATTTGTTTGATTCAGATAGAAGAGAGAAAGAAAATGTGCGCACTAATACTAATTTAGTTTGGGCTATAGGTTGGAATCAAGCACTAGGTGATGGTAATGGAATAGGTGATGACTATCGATTTTGGGGTAGTGGTGTTTTTGACATAGGACTTGAATTTAGTACCAGGTTGCAACCAAATGATGATTTATTTAGGTTTAATTATGGTTTGGATTTAAGATTTCAATCTTTAAGAATCACTGATAATCGTCAGTTTGCAACAAACAACAATATTACAGATTTAGTTCCTGTAGGAATCGATACAGATCGTTCTAGATTTTATCAATTCAGTTTAGTAGCTCCTTTACATATTGAAATAGGACGTCGGGATTTAAAAACCTATAAAAATGGAATTAAAAGATACCACGATGATGATGCCTTTGTCGTAGGGCTAGGTGGTTATTTAGGTTATACAACTACCTCTACTCAAGAGCTCAAGTTTGAAAGAGAAGGTAGAGATGTGACTACAACGGTCACCAATGACTTTGAAATAAATAACTTTAACTATGGAGTTAGTATGTATGCAGGATGGTACGATTTTCAAATTTTTGCTAGATATGGTCTAAATGACATTTTAAAAGACTCACCGATTCAACAACAGTATTTTAGTTTCGGGTTTAGATTTAGGTAAATGAAGAATTAATAGAAAACTCGTCTAGAAATAGTCGGGTTTTTGTTTTTAAGGACAAAATTGAAAGCAACTTGAACAGAAGGTTACGCATTGATCACTTGAACAAATCCAAACTTTTTAGTCATATCCCATAGGATAGATGTATAGAAACGTAACTTTGCAATTCGTTATTTTTATGCTTTAAATTTATTCGAAGTTGATTGCAAGAACCACAGTAGATGCCGTATTTGACACCGCTAGAGTAGAAGAGGTGATTGGAGACTTTGTACAACTTAAAAAATCAGGCTCCAACTATAAAGGATTAAGTCCATTTTCAGAGGAACGTACACCTAGCTTTATGGTGTCGCCAGTTAAACAAATCTGGAAAGATTTTAGTAGCGGTAAAGGTGGTAACGTGGTTACCTTTCTCATGGAGCACGAACACTTTACTTTTCCTGAAGCTATTAAATGGCTGGCCAAAAAATATGGAATTGAAATAGAAGAAACTCAACAAACTGATGAAGAAAAACAAGTTCAGGATGAAAAAGAATCCATGTTTCTTGTTTCAAAATTTGCGAGTGAATGGTTTGAAAAGCAACTTAAAACGGAAGATGGGCGTGCGATAGCATACAGTTATTTCAAAGAACGAGGTTTTACCGATGATACTATAAATTATTTTAAATTAGGCTACAATCCAGATGTTTGGAGTGCCTTTACCGATGCAGCTATTAAAGCAGGTTATAAACTTGAGTTTTTAGAAAAAACCGGTTTGACCATAGTTAAGGAGTCGATTAACGGCGGTGAGCAAAAGAAATTTGATCGCTTTAAAGGAAGAGTCATGTTTCCTATACGCAGCATGTCTGGTCGCGTGTTGGGATTTGGTGGTAGGATTCTAGTGAATGATAAAAAAGCTGCCAAGTACTTAAATTCTCCTCAAAGCCCTATCTACGATAAATCCAAAGTGCTTTATGGAATCTATGAGGCTAAACAAACCATTGCCAAAGAAGATGTTTGTTACCTGGTTGAAGGGTATACCGATGTAATTCAATTGTATCAAGCTGGTATTAAGAATGTAGTTTCTAGTTCAGGAACTGCACTTACTAAGGAGCAAATTAGATTAATACAGCGATTAACCAAAAATATTACCGTCTTATATGATGGCGATGCAGCTGGATTAAGAGCGGCGATAAGAGGAACAGATCTCATTCTTGAAGCTGGTATGAATGTGCGAGTTTGCACTTTTCCAGAAGGAGAAGATCCAGACAGCTTCGCAAAAAAACATACTACTCAGGAAATTCAAGAGTTTTTAGATTCAAATGCCGTTGACTTTATAAGGTTTAAATCTAACTTGTTAAAAAACGAAGCTGCAGGTGATCCTATAAAGAAGGCAGAAATGATTCGTGATATTGTTTCCAGCATAAGCAAAATTCCCGATGCGATATCTAGAGAAATTTATGTTAGAGAAAGTGCTGCAATTTTGGAAATTGGTGAAGATGTGTTATTCTCTTCTTTAGCACAAAATCGAAATGCAAGTGTTAAAGAAGAACGTAAAAAACAAATAAGAGAACAACAGCAACAAACACTTCAAAAAGTCTCTGATAAACAAAGTCCTAGTCTTTCAGTCAATAGAAGAGAGATACTGGAACAAGCTCTTATAAAAGCTTTACTTCTATATGGTGATCGTACGGTGGTTTTTAACGATGAATATTTTCAAGAAAGTGAAGACGGTGAACTAGAAACTGAAAAAATCTCTGTGGAAAATGTGGTGTATGAAAAGGTATATATGGAGCTGCAGAGTGATGAAATGGAATTTTCAAATCCAGCGTTTAAACATCTTTATCCAAAACTAATTGATATTCTACTTTTAGAAGGTCGCATTGATGTTAATACCATTATGACCGAATTGTCTGATGAAGAAGCTCAAATGGTGGCAGATCTTGTAATGGATGATGATAAGTACCAATTACATAAATGGGATGAACATCAAATTTTTGTAAAAACAAAAGAGGATACGATCGCGCCACACGTTCTTGATACCATACTTAATTTAAGAAGATTGATGATAGAAGAAAAAATCAAGGCATTGTACAACTCCATCTCGCCAGACCCTACTTCCGATAACGCTTCAGCGCTTGAAGAAGTTATGGAATATAACAAGCTTCACAAGTATATAGGAAATCGTTTAAATCGTGTGATTTAATTAGCTAGTTGCATGATTCTAGCTTGGTGAATAAGATCGGCAATGCTAGTTGCTTTAAGCTTTTTAAGCAAACGATTTTTGTAGGTGCTCACTGTTTTTTCATTTATGTTAAGCTCCTTGGCAACATCCTTATTTCTAAGTCCTTTAGAAAGTAAATTTAAAACTTCAATCTCCCTTTTAGAAAGTTTTTTGAATTTCATTACTCCATTTTTTCTTCCACTGTTTAATGAAGCAAGAATCTCTTCAGATAAATATTGCTCGCCTCTAGCAACCTTGGCGATGGCTTTTTTTATTTCCTTACTTGATTTTACTTTAGAGATATAACCATTGGCTCCTGCTTTAATAGCACTTGCAGCATACATTTCCTCGGGATGGCAACTTACCACAAGTACTTTAATGTTTGGAAATTGCGCTCTTAAATCTCGAACCTCTCCTATACCTTTACTTTCTGGCAAATCAATTTCTAACAGTACAATATCAGCTTTGGCAGCTTTTACGTTTTCTATTAAATCCTTTCCGCTTTCTGCCTTTCCTTTAACGGTGTATTCTTTAACGTCTTTCATTAAAGACTTTAGTCCACGTCTAAATACAGGATGGTGATCGGCTAAAAATACGTTCATTCTTTGTAAGTTTTCAGAGGTTTTACAAAGATAAAATGTTTACTCAGTATAAACTGTGATTTATTTGTGAGTATGCCCTTACGTAAATTTCTTGTAATCTGTTATTCAAGTAGTTCGTCGGGAATGACACACACTGGGATTGGATTCATCTTGTGTTGATTCCTACGATTAAAATCCAGATAAATTTGTAAGACTTCTTGCTCTCTTCCTATAAAATCAGCGGTAGTTTTTCCTTCCTTAATTTGCTTCATTGCCCATTCCAGTTCATCATAACTAGCTCCTATTTGATCCTCATCAGTACGCTCTGCTCCATAAAGGCCATCACTAGGTGCGGCTTTCATGATACTTTCTGGAACATTTACATGTTTTCCTACGGCATAAACTTCGCTTTTAAGTAAATCGGCAATTGGACTCACATCAACTCCACCATCACCATACTTGGTGTAAAATCCTACGCCAAAATCTTCAACCTTGTTTCCCGTTCCTGCGACTAATAGTCCATTAACGCCACCATGATAATACAAAGTGGTCATGCGTAATCGGGCTCTGGTATTTCCTCTCGTTAAATCTACAAGTGCACTATCCTCTATATCTGGCATTTGATTAATGAATGTATCAAACACGGGTGTAAGATCACTACGCACATCACTTACATTAGAAAACCGATTTTTTAATTGCTCAATATGTTCCTGCGCTCTAGTAACGTGATCCATATGTTGATGAATAGGCATTTCTACACAAAGAACTTCTAGACCTGTCATGGCGCACAAGGTGGATGTGACTGCGCTATCAATGCCACCACTCACTCCTACAACATACCCTTTAATTCCTGCATTAGTAGCATAATCCTTTAACCATTTTACTATGTGATCAGTCACTTTTTCTACATTCATAATCGTATTTTTGCGAGTCTAAAAATAATCAAATTGTTTCTCAGTTATAAGGGTATGAAATATCTATTTAAAATATTGGTAGTTCTCGCTTTCGCGAAAGCGTTATCCTCATGTAATTCTGAGTCGAAAATTGAGAAGGAAATTTCACAAATCCCGATAAATGTAGAGTTGAGGCCTTTTCATAACGAGTTTAAGAATACTGATACTACGGATCTATCTCAATTAAAAGCAAAATATCCTTATCTATTTCCATCACATTTACCAGACTCCATTTGGTATGAAAAAATGCAAGGTCGCGATACTATTTACTCAATACTTGAGGAAGAAGTGGAAAAAGCAAGTTTCAATTATAAGGAACTGAAGGATGAGGTTGTTGATGTAATGAAACATGTGAAATATTATTTTCCAGAATATCAAGCTACGCCTATTACCACTATAATTTCTGAAGTAGACTACCGCATGCAAGTAGTTCCATTTCAGGAAGATTTACTTATTTCAATCGACACTTATCTAGGCAAGGATAACGAATTGTATGCAGGGATGAACAGCTACCAAAGCCAACATTTTAATAAAGAAAATATAAAGGCCGATGTAGCCCACGCAATAGCAAAGTTGTTTGTTGAACCTGGTAACGATCGCCGTTTTTTAGAATCCATAATCTATCATGGTAAGTTGCATTACCTTCAAAGTTTATTTGCGCCAGACCAACCGGATCACCTGATTCTTAAATACACCAAGGAGGAATATGAATTTACTAAGCAAAATGAATTAGAAGTATGGCGTTACTTTATAGATCAAAATTTGTTATATAGTACTAATCCTGAACTTCAATCTAGATTCATACAACCAGCACCATTTTCAAAATTTTATTTAGATATAGACTCGAGTACACCTGGTGGAATCGCTAGATATATAGGATATAAAATAGTGGCAAGTTACATGGAGAATAATGAGATTGATCCTAGTACACTTGTATCATTGCCAGCCGAAACCATATTTAATAATTCACAGTATAAACCTGTACAACAATAATTATGTCAAAGAATCACAGATCACAAATAAGAATAGGAATTGAACTGGATGAAAATAGAGTTCCAGAAAAAATAAGATGGAGCGCACCAGATGGTGGTGTTGATGCTGCCGATGCTAAAGCCATGATGGTAAGCATGTGGGATAGTGTACAGCAGGAGAGTTTTAGAATCGATTTGTGGACTAAAGACATGCCTGTAGATGAAATGCGTGTGTTTTTTCATCAAACACTAGTAAGTATGGCCGATACTTATCATCGTGCTACAAATGATGAAAAAATGCGCGATACCATGCTAGACTTCTGCGATTATTTTGCCGAAAAATTAAATCTTAAAAAATAAAGAGCCTTTAATTTTTCAATAAGGAATTATTCTTGAATCCCGACAAAAAACAGCTTCTAGAGCTAGCTCATTATAAAATGCCGTTTGGTAAATTCAAAGGCAGCTTTTTGAGTGATTTGCCAGAGGCTTACTTTCTTTGGTTCAAACGAAATGGTTGGCCACAAGGTAAGCTAGGTGTTTACATGCAATCAGTTTATGAGCTTAAAATAAACGGTCTAGAAATCATCCTAAAGCAGTTACGTAGCAATTAAGAACAGGCCACACAATTAGGAGTAAGTATTTTATAGAGACTTGTTTATTTCGTCGATGTATCCCAAAAGTTCTTCCTTACCAATACCTTTTGAGGCACTAGTTATAAAATAAGGAGGCATTTCTTCCCAAGTAGTTTGCAATAAGGCTTCTTTATAATCATTGACCTGTTTTTCAATTGCCTTGGGTTTGAGTTTATCTGCTTTGGTAAATACAATGGCAAATGGTACACCATTGCTACCTAGCCATTCCATGAATTCAGTATCTATAGGTTGTGGATCATGTCGAATATCTACCAGAACAAAGCCGCAAATAAGTTGCTTGCGCTGCTCAAAATATCGGGTAATGAATTTTTGAAATTTAGCTTTTTGAGTTTTAGAAACACGAGCGTATCCGTAACCTGGTAAATCTACAAGGTACCATTCATTATTAATTAAAAAGTGATTTATAAGCTGTGTTTTCCCTGGTTTACCAGATGTTTTGGCAAGGTTCTTATGGTTAGTCAACATGTTAATTAATGATGATTTACCTACATTAGACCTTCCAATAAAAGCGTATTCTGGAAAATGATTGGACGGGCATTTCTTCACATCTTGATTGGAAACAACAAATTTGGCACTGTTAATTTTCATAATGTAAAGCTAGGTATTAGTACTAGGATGCTAAGTTCAAATAAAGGTTAGTAACCTCTATCTTTTAACCATTTATCTAGTATGGTATTAAACTCCTCTGGGTGTTCCATCATAGCAGCGTGGCCACATTTATCAATCCAAAATAAGTCACTATCTGGCAATTTTTCATGAAATTCATCTGCCACTTCAGGTGGTGTAACATTATCTTGTCTACCCCAAATGATACAAGTAGGAGTGTTCATTTTAGGTAAATCTTTGGCCATGTTATGTCTGATTGCACTTTTGGCAATGGCCAATGTTTTAATCAACTTATTACGATCATTTACCGTAGCAAAAACCTCGTCCACAATTTCCTTTGTAGCTACTGCAGGATCATAGAATACATCCTCACTTTTCTTCTTAATGTATTCGTAATCACCACGTTTAGGGTAGCTTTCTCCCATGGCGCTTTCATATAATCCAGAACTACCAGTTATTATAAGTGCTTTAACTACTTCTGGATATAATTTTGTGGTAACAAGACCTATGTGACCACCTAGAGAATTTCCTAGAAGAATAACTTCCTTCCATCCCATGTGGTCTATGAATTTCTTGATGAACTTGGCAAAAGTTCCTACGCTAGTTTTAATTAGCGGCATTGTATATAGTGGTAAAGAAGGAACTACAACTTGATAGCCTTCCTTTGGAAAATGATCGATAACACCTTCAAAATTACTTAAACCACCCATCAGACCATGAAGGATGATGATAGGTGTTCCTTCTCCTGCGCTGTAATATTCGAATTTTCCGTCCTTGATTGTCTTCCTCGTCATAAAAAACTGTCTGTCGCAAATATAACTTATAATCTTATAGTAAAAAGACAATTAAACAGCACAGCGATTTGAAGTGAAAAATGAATGGGATATCCCACTTTTTTTATGAGGAATTCGCTTTCGCGAAAGCGCACCTCACAACACTCTATCATTAGCACTAAGTAGAATTTGAAATTGTTCATAAGTCCTCAAGTTATTCAAAAAAGAGCTTAGTTATCAACAATGTGGTAAAAAGTGGTAAAAAGTGGTAAAAAGATTTATATATTTGATTAGATTACCTCAAAATGAGGATGAACCATTGATAAATTTTATAGGAACATACGATTGTAAAGCCGACTCTAAAGGCCGTTTCATGATGCCAGCAGCTATCAAAAAGCAGCTTGCACCTATCATGCAAGAAGGCTTTGTGATAAAGCGAGCTGTTTTTCAACCTTGTTTAGAGCTTTATCCTATGAAAGAATGGAATGAATTGATGGGTCGCATGAATAAGCTTAATCGTTTTAATAAAAAAAACAATGACTTTATACGTCGTTTTACGGCTGGAGTTAAAACGGTTGAGGTTGATTCTAACGGTCGTTTGTTAATACCGCGTGATTTGATTTCAGTAGCTGGGATTACAAAAGATGTAACCGTGTCTAGTGCGATTAATATTATAGAAATATGGGATAAGCAAAAGTATGAGGAAGCAATAGATGATGCTACTGATGATTTTGCAGATCTAGCAGAAGAAGTAATGGGAAGTGATGCAGGAGAATCAATATCATAAATCAGTTCTATTAGAAGAATCAATAGATGGACTCAATATTAAGCCAGATGGTGTTTATGTTGATGTCACGTTTGGTGGTGGTGGTCACTCACGCGAGATCTTGAAACGATTGGGTGATGACGGGCGCTTGTATGCATTTGATCAGGATCCCGATGCTATTCAAAATGAAATAGATGACCCTAGATTTATTTTGATTCAGTCCAACTTTAGTTTTATGAAGCGTTTTTTAAAGCTTCATGGTGTGTCGCAGGTAGATGGTGTTTTGGCAGATTTAGGAGTTAGCTCTCACCAGTTCGACGAGGCTGATCGTGGTTTTTCCATTCGATTTGACGCTCGTTTGGATATGCGAATGAATCAGGAGAGTGAGGTGGATGCTGTTCATGTAGTGAATCAATATGATGAGTCTGATTTGTTACGCATTTTTAAAGAGTACGGTGAATTGCGAATAGCTCCAAAATTAGTACGTCGAATAGTGCAAGAGCGTGCTTTGCAACCTATAGAAACAGTAGGAGATTTAAAACGTATTTGTAAGCCGCTAGTGCCGGCGCGCATGGAAAACAAGTTACTGGCTCAGGTTTTTCAGGCAATTAGGATAGAGGTTAATCGTGAGATGGAAGTGTTGTATGATTTTTTGATCCAGGCAAAAGAGGTGTTGAAAATTGGAGGGCGATTAAGTGTGATCTCTTACCATTCATTAGAAGATAGGCCGGTTAAAAGATTTATGCGTAATGGCTTGTTTGAAGGAGAGCCGGAAAAAGATGTTTTTGGCCGTGCTGAGGTGCCATTTAAAAAAGTTGGAAAACTAATAGTGCCTACTGCTGCTCAAATAGAAGAGAATAATCGTGCACGTAGTGCAAAATTGCGTATTGCAGAAAAATCGCAAACGTGTAGTTATGGCGTCTAGATTTCATAAAATATTAAAAGGTGATTTTCTTACACAAGAAGGAGCGGCAAAAAATTGGCGCTTCATATTGTTTATGGCATTACTGGCTTTAATTATGATATACACGGGCCATTCATTCGAGAAAAAAGTGCATCGATTAAGTAAGTTAAATGACGAGGTGAATGAATTGCGCAGTGAGTTTTATGATTTAGAGAATAAACTCATGTTCATGCAAATGGAAAGCGAAGTGGCAAAAAGGTTGAAAGAGTCGGGTATTGCTCCTGCTCAAGAGCCGCCACAAAAAATTAAAATAAAACTACCAGTAGATGGCAACAACGGATAAGGGTATTCTTAATAGAGCTTATATCGCTGCTGGTATTTTATTACTGGTAGGAATAGGGATTCTGGCTAAAATTCTTCACGTTCAAGTAGCTGAAGGGAAAAAATACCGTGCGCTTACTGAAAAGCGCATCTTTAAAAATGATACGATACCAGCAAATAGAGGTAATCTGTATGATTCAAATGGGCAATTACTAGCAACTTCTATCAGTAAGTTTGATATAAGATTTGATGCTGTTACTCCTAGTGAAAAAGATTTTAATGATAACGTCGGTAAGTTGAGTGATTCGCTTTCGCGAAAGCTAAATAAGCCAAAAAGTTATTTCCTTAACAAGCTTAGAAAAGCTAGGGCAAATAAAAATAGATACATTCTTATAGCTAAGAATCTAGACTACGGAGATTATAAAGAAGTAATCAATTTTCCTTTATTTGAAAAAGGGCCGTATAAAGGTGGGGTGATTGTTGAGCAGCGCGTAGTGCGTGATCATCCTCTAGGTAAAATGGCTGAACGTATTGTGGGTTATGATAAACCTGGTCGAGCTCCTGTAGGATTGGAAGGTGCTTTTGCTCCTTATTTAAGAGGTAGCGATGGTGTAAGATTAAAGCAAAAAATTGCCAAAAGTCAATGGAAGCCCGTAAATGGAGCTAACGAGGTAGAGCCAGTTGATGGATACGATGTCTATACTACTATTGATGTCAATATGCAGGATGTTGCACATCACGCTTTACTTGAGCAATTAGAATACTATGAAGCAGATCATGGTACTGCAGTAGTAATGGAAGTTGCAACTGGTGAAATTAAAGCGCTCACAAATTTAGGAAGGGCAAAAAGCGGTAAATATTATGAGAAAAGAAATTATGCCGTTTGGGAAGCGCATGAGCCTGGTTCTACATTCAAATTAATGAGTGTTATTGCCGCTCTGGAAGATAAAGTGGTTGATACAAGTACCGTTTTTGACACTAAAGGTGGTAAGATTTCTTACTATGGTAGAAATGTAAGAGATTCTAAGTATGGTGGATATGGAAAAATAAATGTAGCTAAAGCATTTGAGGTTTCTTCCAATACAGCGCTAGTTCAAATGATTTACGATAACTATAAATCTAATCCTAGTGATTATGTAGATAGACTTTATGAAATGAATTTAGGTAATAAGATTGGTTTACCTATAGTAGGTGAAGGGTCGCCATTAATTCCTCACCCAGATGATCAAGGATGGAACGGTCTTTCTTTACCATGGATGGGATTCGGATATGGTGTAGAATTGACTCCATTGCAAACATTAACTTTTTACAATGCCGTTGCAAATGATGGAGTAATGGTTAAACCTAGATTGATTAGAGAAGTTCGTTCTAAAGATCGACTTGTTGAAAAATTTGATAAGGAGATAATTAACCCGTCGATTTGTTCACAAGAAACCATTGATAAGGTAAAGGTGATGATGGAAAATGTAGTTAGACGTGGAACTGCAGATAATCTGTATTCACCTAATTTTTCTATGGCAGGTAAAACAGGAACCTGTCAAGCAGAATATTGGATAAAGCCAGGTAATTATATTGCATCGTTTGCTGGATATTTCCCGGCTGACGAGCCTAAATATAGCTGCATAGTTGTGATTCATAAACCCAACGTTAAGAAAGGTTATTATGGAAATATAGTTGCTGGACCGGTTTTTAAAAAAATCGCTCATAAAATTTACGCAAACAGTCCTATTAAAGACGAGATTCAATTACCACAAATTGCATCAGAAGAAGTAGAAAAGTCTGATGAGGTGTTTTATTCCAAGTTACAATCTGTTCAAAAAAAGGTACCTAACCTCAAAGGTATGGAAGTGATGGATGCTGTAGTGATTTTGGAGAATATGGGAGCCTATGTTGAAGTGAAGGGAGAAGCTGGAATTGTATCTAATCAAAGTAAGGCGCCAGGGCAAATTATTAAAAATGGAGAAAAAGTAGTACTAACGTTATGATGTTACTTAAAGAAATATTATACAAAGTAAATATTGAATCTGTCGTTGGTTCTACCGATAAAAAAGTGCAGTCTATTGTTTTCGATTCTAGGAAAGTGGAATTGAATTCTGTATTTGTGGCTATTACAGGTGTCGCAATTGATGGACACAAATTTATTAAAAATGCCATTGAACTAGGCGCTACCGCTGTGGTAGTTGAAAAACTACCAGAAGATCAAATAGAAAATGTTACTTACATTCAAGTGCCTAGTACCAAAAAAGCGTTGGCTTTTATGGCAGCAAACTTTTACGGTAATCCTTCAAAAGATCTCAAACTTGTAGGTATTACTGGAACTAATGGCAAGACAACATGTACTAGTTTATTATATCGCTTGTTTAAATCTTGCGGTTTTAAATCTGGATTAATATCAACTGTACATATACTCGTAGATACCACAGAATATAAGGCCACTCATACAACTCCTGATCCTTTGACTATCAATCATTACTTAGCAGAAATGAGAGATGCAGGAGTGGATTATTGTTTCATGGAGGTGAGTAGTCATGGTATACATCAAGAGCGCACTACTGGATTGCATTTTGCAGGTGGTATTTTTACAAATCTATCACATGATCATTTAGATTACCATAAAACATTTGCTGAATACCGAGATGTTAAAAAAAGATTCTTTGATGAACTGCCAGCATCTGCATTTGCTCTTACAAATAAAGATGACAAGAATGGTGATGTAATGCTTCAAAATACCAAGGCTGTAAAAAGAGGATACGCTTTAAAATCTTTTACAGACTATCGTGCGCACATTATAGAAAATCAATTTGGTGGTTTGTTGCTTAAAATTAACGACCAAGAAGTTTGGTGTAAAATGATAGGTCAATTTAATGCCTATAATATTGCAGCAATATATGGTTGTGCTGTTGAGCTAGGTCTAGAACCTATTGAGGTTCTGGAAAAAATTTCACAATTAGAAGGTGTTTCTGGAAGATTTCAGTATTTCACAACGGCTGAAGATAAAATCACTGCGATTGTGGATTACGCACATACACCAGATGCACTTAAAAATGTAATTGAAACCATTAATGCGATTCGTACTAAAAATGAAACTCTTATAACAGTAGTTGGATGCGGTGGAGATAGAGACGCTACTAAGAGACCTAAAATGGGAATGATTGCAGCATCATTAAGTGATAAAGTGATTTTTACTAGTGACAATCCTAGAACAGAAGATCCACAAGCTATTCTAGATGATATTGAAGCTGGTGTTGAACCTCAAGATTTTAAAAAAACCGTAACAGTTGTAGATCGTAAACAGGCCATTAAAACAGCTGCGGTCATGGCTCAACCTAATGACATTATTTTGATTGCAGGAAAAGGTCATGAAACATATCAAGAAATTAACGGAGTACGTAATGATTTTGATGATAGAGAAATTATTGCATCATTATTAAATAAACTCAATAAATAATATGCTTTACTATTTATTCAAATATCTGGAAGAACAATTTCAATTGCCTGGAGCATCGCTGTTTGAGTTTATCACATTTAGGGCAGCGATAGCATTCATGATGTCTCTAGGATTCTCAACTATATATGGAAAGCGAATAATCAACTATTTACGTAATCAACAAGTAGGTGAAACAGTTCGCGATCTAGGCTTACAAGGTCAAGCGCAAAAGGCAGGTACACCTACCATGGGTGGAATAATCATAATATTAGCGACTCTGATCCCGGTCCTGTTATTATGCCAACTTGATAATATTTATGTAGTTCTTTTAATCATTACCACGCTTTGGATGGGAATGATTGGATTTGCAGATGATTATATCAAGGTCTTCAAGAAAGACAAAGGTGGTTTAAAAGGTAAATTTAAAGTAGTCGGTCAAGTAGGGTTGGGAATTATTGTAGGTGCCATCATGTATTTTCATCCAGGGATAACGATAAAAGAAGAACTAAAGACTGAAAAGTATACGCAACAAAGAGTGGAAGGTAATATTCCTATTCAATTTGAAGCAGCAAAAAAATCCACTAAAACAACGATACCTTTTACTAAAAACAATGAACTAGATTATAGTGAATTGATCACGTGGATTGATGATGACCTAGCCTCATGGGCGTGGCTCATTTTTATCCCTATAGTCGTTGTAATTGTGACCGCTGTGTCTAATGGTGCAAACCTTACTGACGGTATTGACGGATTAGCCGCAGGTACCAGTGCTATCGCCGTGATTACCCTAGCGTTATTTGCATGGATATCTGGGAACATTATATTTTCAGATTACTTAAATGTCATGTATATACCCAACTCTGGTGAGATGGTGGTATTTATAACTGCTTTTGCAGGTGCGCTTGTAGGGTTTTTATGGTACAACACCTATCCAGCCCAAGTTTTTATGGGAGACACAGGTAGCTTAACTATAGGTGGAATCATAGCTGTTCTGGCTATTGCAACTCGTAAAGAATTGCTCATTCCAATTCTATGTGGTGTTTTTCTTATGGAAAATTTATCTGTAATGATGCAGGTAAGTTGGTTCAAATACACCAAGAAAAAATACGGAGAAGGTCGTAGAATTTTTCTTATGTCACCATTGCACCACCATTATCAAAAAAGAGGAATTCATGAGAGTAAAATAGTAGTTAGGTTTTGGGTAGTAGGAATTTTACTAGCCATCATCAGTATTGTAACACTTAAGGTTCGTTAATGAATAGTGAAACTAACATATCAAAGAAAGTCGTAGTGCTTGGTGGTGGAATCAGTGGTTTAGGAGCTGCTATTCTTGCTGCTAGTCGTGGCTATGATGTGTTTTTAAGCGATAGAGCTGTTGTGAATGACGCTTTCGCGAAAGCGTTAAATGAACACGGCATATCTTATGAATCAGGTGCTCATACACTAGAAAAATTAATCGAGGCAGATGTGATAATTAAAAGTCCAGGAATACCTGATCACATTGACTTGATTAAACAATTAAAACAAGCAGGTATAGAAATCATTTCTGAAATTGAATTTGCTTTTAGAGAAGAACGAGAAGTTCCTGTAATTGCTATTACAGGTAGTAATGGAAAAACTACGACGACTTCCTTAATGAGCTACTTGCTAGAAACTGCACAGGTAAATGCAACAACCGGTGGTAATATCGGTGAGAGCTATGCCTTGCAGGTTGCTCAAAAACCAGCTAATTATCGCTTATTAGAGGTAAGTAGTTTTCAATTAGATGGTTGTTATGAGTTTGCACCACACATCGCCATACTACTCAATATTACACCTGATCATTTAGATCGTTACGATTACCAGTTTGAAAACTATATAGATAGTAAAATGAGAATTGCTCAATCACAAAAAGCTAGCGATTACTTCATCTACAACGCCGATGACCAAGCAATAACCGAGGCTTTAAAAAATAAAGATATAAAAGCACAGTTAGTGCCGTTCTCTATGACTCAGGAACTGAAGCATGGAGCTTTTATAAAAGATAATCAAATAATTATAACCCTTAACAACACCCTTTTCACCATGCCTATACAGGAACTAGCATTAAAAGGAAAACACAACACTGCCAATACTATGGCAGCTGCCACTGCGGCAACACTTTTGAAAATAAGAAAGGAGACTATACGTCAAAGCCTACAGTCTTTTAAAGGTGTAGAGCATCGATTAGAAAATGTTCTTAAAATCAATAAAGTTCAATATATCAATGATAGTAAAGCTACCAATGTAAACGCAACTTATTTTGCATTAGACAGTATGGAGCATCCTACAGTTTGGATTGTAGGTGGAGTTGATAAAGGAAATAATTACAGCGATTTGTATGAGTTAGTAAATCGTAAAGTAAAGGCGATTGTTTGCTTAGGAATTGACAATGGCAAAATCATAGAAAACTTTGCAAAATGTGTTGATACAGTAGTTGAAACATCATCCATGGAAGATGCTGTTCGAGTAGCTTATAGATTGGCCAAAGCAGGTGATAATGTATTGTTAAGTCCAGCTTGTGCCAGCTTTGATTTATTTGAAAACTACGAGGATAGAGGAAGACAATTTAAAGCAGCAGTTAGAAACTTATAAAATTGAAATTAAGTAGATACATATCAGGAGATCTGTTTCTTTGGTCGCTCATAGTGGCATTACTAGTATTTTCTATTATTCCGGTCTATAGCGCTAGTGCAAATTTGGCCTATCTAGGAAAGGGAACTGGTGATACCAGTCGTTTCCTTATACGTCATCTTGGACATATTATAATGGGATTAATAGCCATGTGGGCAGTTCATAAAACTCCATACAGATTGTTTAATGGATTAAGTGTATTACTTATATATCCTGCTATAGTTTTATTAGTAATAACTGCATTACAAGGAACAACTATGGGTGGTGCAAATGCTTCTAGGTGGATTACAATTCCAGGTATTGGTATGCAGTTGCAAACTAGCACCTTGGTATTTGTTATTCTTATGGTTTATGTTGCAAAGTACCTTTCAAACATAGCTCACAAGACTATTACATTTAAACAAAGTTTACTGCCATTGTGGTTACCAGTTGGACTCACTTTACTGTTTGTGTTACCATCTAATTTCTCTACTACCGCACTTATATTCATTATGGTGCTGGCACTATGTTTCATTGGAGGATATCCCTGGAAATACTTACTAGGTATTATAGGTGTGGGAATTGTGGCGCTTTCTCTTTTTATTCTAACCGCCAAAGCTTTTCCAGATCTTTTTCCAAACCGTGTAGACACTTGGATCTCGCGTATCGAGAATTTTAGTGGTTCTGGAACGGCTGATACTAATTACCAAACAGAACGTGCACTTGCTGCCATTTCTGAAGGTGGCATACCAGGTGTTGGTCCAGGGAAAAGTATGTTGAGACCTTTTTTACCTCAATCAAGTAGTGATTTTATCTATGCAATTATTATTGAGGAATTCGGTTTTATTGGTGCTTTTGGTATTGTGATTATGTATTTATTAATTCTATTTAGGCTGGTTGTAATTACTAAAAAAGCAAAGGATATTTTTGGTCGATTGGTGGTGATAGGTGTTGGCTTTCCAATAATTTTTCAAGCCTGTATTAATATGGCTGTTGCCGTTAATTTAATGCCTGTGACAGGTCAAACTCTTCCCTTTATAAGTAGTGGTGGAACGTCAATATTAATGAGTTGCCTAGCTATGGGAATAGTATTAAGTGTGAGTGCAAGTAAAGACGTAAAAGAACCTCTTGAAGAAACCAAAGAGGAAGATATGAATCCTTTAGATGTATTAAGTGAAACCATATAGAATTATCATATCAGGCGGTGGTACCGGTGGTCATATTTATCCAGCTATATCTATTGCAAATGAATGCAAGAGAAGATGGCCAGATTGTGAAATACTTTTTGTAGGAGCACGTGATCGCATGGAGATGGAAAAAGTTCCAGCAGCCGGGTTTCCTATAAAAGGATTGTGGATAAGTGGATTGCAGCGCAGTCTAAGTCTTAAAAACATTGCATTCCCTTTTAAGGTTGTAAAAAGCTTAATTGATGCTGGTCGCATCATAAATGATTTTAAACCAGATATCGCAATAGGTACTGGTGGTTATGCCAGCGGTCCCTTGTTGTTTAAGGCAAATCAAAAAGGGATTCCTACTCTAATTCAAGAACAAAATTCTTTTCCAGGAATAACCAATAAACTACTATCAAAAAAAGTCAAACGCATTTGTGTAGCGAGTAAAGGTCTAGAACGTTTTTTTCCTAAAGATAAAATGGTTATGACTGGCAACCCAGTTAGACAAGATTTATTGGACATTACCAGTAAAAAGCAACAAGCTATAGAGTTTTTTGGTTTAGATGAAAACAAAAAAACCTTATTAGTTTTAGGCGGTAGTCTTGGTGCTAGGCGTATAAATCAACTTGTAGATGAAAATAGCGCACAATTGCTCAAGGATGTTCAAATCATCTGGCAATGCGGTAAGTTTTATTATGAAACCTACAAGGCTAAAGAGCAAAAACAACTGCAAGTAAAAGCATTCTTGGAAAGAATGGATCTTGCATATGCTGCGGCAGATTTTATTATTTCACGATCTGGAGCAGGCACCATATCAGAACTTTGTATAGTAGGTAAACCGGTCATTTTTATTCCTTCTCCGCACGTTGCTGAGGATCATCAAACGAAAAATGCACAAGCCATTGTTCAAGAAAATGCTGCTGTGATGATTAAAGAATCTGATTTGGAGCAAAATTTCATGACCTTTTGGAAAGGGCTTATCCAGGATTCTAAAAAACAAGAAATATTAAGTAAAAATATTAAGAAGCTAGCGTTGCCCCAAGCTACTAGTCATATTGTAAATGAAATCGAACAGTTGTTGAATGAGTAATCTTGATCACATATCACATTTTTATTTCATCGGTATTGGTGGTATAGGGATGAGTGCACTAGCGCGCTACCTTAAACAAGCAGGTAAAAATGTTGCTGGTTACGATAAAACACCATCAGCGCTTACAGAGCAATTAGTCAGTGAAGGGATTAACATCCATTATCAAGATGACTATGACAGCATCCCAGCACAGTATAAGGATGTCAATAATGCGCAAGTGATTTATACACCTGCGATACCAGTAGATTTTGGAGAATTAGTTCGCTTTCGCGAAAGCGGAATAACCATACTTAAACGAGCACAACTACTCGGGCAAATATCAAAAACCATGACATGTCTAGCAGTAGCAGGGACTCATGGAAAAACTACAACAAGCGCAATTCTTACACACCTGCTTTATGAGAGTAAAGTTCCTATGACTGCTTTTTGTGGCGGCATAATTGAAAAGTATAATACTAATTATATCCATACAGGAAATGAAGTTATGGTCGTAGAGGCTGATGAATTTGACCGAAGCTTCATGAACTTACAGCCTGAAATTGCTGGTGTTACAGCTATGGATGCAGATCATCTTGATATATATGGAGATGTTGAGGAGTTTGAAAAAACCTTTGAAGACTTTGCCGCATTAGTTCCACAAGGAAATTTATTAACTACTGAAGTGGTTTCGTTACCAGGTAAAAAAGTGGGATTCAACAATGGAGATTATCAAATCTTGAATTATAGAATTCAAGATGAATCTTATTATTTTGATTTCAAAACACCTAATCAACTTTTCGAAAATATAAAATGGAATTTACCTGGTAAGCACAACCTGTCTAATGCTGCTCTTGCTATGTCAATGGCGTTAGAGTATGGAGTGCAACTAGAAAAATTAATAAAAGCGCTTGGCACTTTCCCTGGAGTTGACAGGCGCTTTACATACAGATTGAATAGTGATGAGCTCGTGTTGATAGATGATTATGCTCATCATCCTACAGAGATAAATGCTGTTTTTCAAGCGGTAAATGAATTGTATCCGGATGAGGAAAAACTAGTAGTTTTTCAACCGCATTTGTATTCTCGTACCAAAGACTTTATGGATGATTTTGCCCGCAGTTTGGCACAGTTTGATCAGGTATACTTGTTGGATATTTATCCGGCACGAGAACTTCCTATTCCCGGTATAACATCTCAATCTCTTCAAAATAGGATTGAGAAAATAACCTCAGGGATAACAAGTATGGTAACAAAGGATCAGTTAGAAAACGAGTTGCATAGAAGTAATAAACGAATAATCTGTATGCTAGGAGCAGGAGATATAGGAGTTGAAATCAAAAAAATAGCAGCAAAATGGGTAAAATAAAACCTTACATAAATGCGATCTTATTGATTGTGGCTATTGTGCTGGTTTTCAGTTTATACGCTTTTGGGGCTGTAAGACATAAAAATAGGGAGATAAAGGATGTAACCATCACATTTACAGATTATAGCAGTCCTTTAATTTCTGAAGAAAACGTTAATAAATTGTTGATACAAAATCAGGACAGTATAGATTATCTCACGATAGAAAAACTAGCTTTACAAGAGAGTGAAAAGCGTCTTGATAAAAACTCAATGATTCGAAAGGCTGAGGTTTCCATGTCAATTGATGGTGAAATAAACGCAGTAATTGAACAACGAGTGCCTATAGCGCGCATCATTGGAAAGAAGTCTGGATATTTAGACGAGGATAATAAATGGATGCCATTGTCTGATGAATATGCAGTACGTGTACCTGTAATTTTTGGATATGAAAGTGACTTTCAAAACGATGTTTTTGAATTAGTTTCCTTTATAAGAAAAGATAAGTGGTTACAAAAGGTTATTGCAGCAATTGAACTAGATAAAGGAAATGTAAAGTTGAAACCTAGGGCAATGAAGCATAAAATAAACCTGGGTAAAATTGATAAACTAGAGCATAAGTTCATTAATTATAAAGCCTTTATAGCCAAGGCTGAAAAAGATAAAACGCTAGAAAGTATAAGTACTGTTGACCTAAGATTTAATAATCAGGTGGTTGTTATAAAATAAAAAAGGGGAAGAAATGGAAGCACAAGAATATGCAGTAGGACTAGACATCGGTACCACAAAAATTGTGGCAATGATTGGTCGTAAAAATGAATATGGTAAGCTCGAGATTCTAGGTGTAGGAAAATCAAAAAGTTTAGGTGTACATCGTGGTGTTGTAAACAACATTACTCAAACAATTACATCTATTCAGCAAGCAGTTCAACAAGCTGAAACGGTAAGCGGTATTAAAATTGAAAATGTAACAGTAGGAATAGCAGGTCAACATATACGCAGTTTACAGCACAGCGATTATATTACTCGACAGGATAGTGAATCTGTAATAAATGAAACTGATATTGCAAACCTTTGCAATCAAGTACACAAACTGGTGATGCTGCCTGGAGAAGAAATTATACATGTTCTACCACAGGAATATAAAATAGATGGTCAAAGCGATGTACAAGAACCATGCGGTATGTACGGTGGTAGATTAGAAGCCAATTTTCATGTAGTAGTAGGGCAAATTGCCTCAATTAGAAATATTGGTAGATGTATAAAAAGCGCTGGACTGGAACTTAAAAATCTTACTCTAGAACCACTCGCTAGTGCTGATGCTGTTCTGGGAAGTGATGAAAAGGAAGCTGGAGTAGCTTTAATCGATATAGGTGGTGGAACTACTGATCTGGCCATCTTTAAAGATGGAATCATTCGTCATACAGCAGTAATACCACAAGGAGGAAATATCATTACTGAAGACATAAAAGCTGGTTGCTCAATTATAGAAAAGCAGGCAGAATTACTTAAAACAAAATTTGGTAGCGCCTGGCCAGGAGAAAATAAAGACAATGAGATTGTTTCTATTCCTGGATTAAGAGGTAGAGAACCCAAGGAGATTACGCTTAAAAACCTAAGTAAAATAATTCACTCGCGAGTGGTTGAGATATTAGAATCCGTTTTTATGGAAATCAAAAACTACGGTTTTGACCAACCTAAAAAACAACTTATCGCAGGAATAGTACTTACAGGTGGTGGTAGTCAATTAAAGCATATAAAACAACTTACCGAGTATGTTACAGGAATGCCTACTCGTATAGGCTACCCTAATGAACATCTGGCAGGTGATAGCGATAAGGAAAACACAAGTCCGATTTTTGCCACAGCTGTTGGTCTGGTAATGAAAGGCCTTCAAGAGCTTGAGGTTATTGAAGAAGAGGAAGAGATAATAGAAGAAGTAGCACCAGTAGTACAACAGGTACAACCTGAATCTATTACAGAGGTTGAGGAAGAAGAAGTGCCACAACCTAAAGAAAAACCACAGAAAAAACCATCTAACAACTTCTTTTCAAACTGGGTAAAATCAGTAAAAGAGTTTATAGATAACGCAGAATAAAAGAGAAAGAACAAAATTTAAAGTAGCATAAATGAGTATGGAAGTAGGAAGCGATTTATCCTTTGACTTACCTAAGAACAAATCAAATGTGATTAAGGTAATAGGAGTAGGCGGCGGTGGAAGCAACGCCATTAAACACATGTTTCAACAAGGAATTAAGGGTGTAGATTTTGTCATTTGTAATACAGATGCTCAAGCGCTCGAGAACAGTCCTATCCCTAATAAAATACAATTAGGAGTATCCTTAACAGAAGGATTGGGTGCTGGTGCAAATCCAGAAATTGGAGAAAGAGCAGCGCAAGAATCTATTTCAGAAATTCAAAGATTGTTAGATACCAATACTAAAATGGTATTTATTACAGCAGGAATGGGTGGAGGAACAGGAACTGGTGCAGCACCTGTGATAGCTCAGGTAGCAAAGGAAATGGATATTCTTACTGTAGGTATCGTAACAACACCTTTCCAGTTTGAGGGAAGAATAAGAAACGAACAAGCCCAAAAAGGAATAGATAAACTTAGAAAGTCAGTTGATTCCCTGATTATTATAAACAATAACAAGCTACGAGATGTTTATGGTAATTTAGGATTTAAAGCCGGTTTTTCTAAGGCAGATGAAGTACTCGCTACTGCTTCAAGAGGTATTGCCGAGGTAATTACAAAGCACTACATCCAGAACATTGACCTACGCGATGCAAAAACGGTACTAGTAAACTCTGGTACAGCAATAATGGGTAGTGCACATGCTACCGGATCAAATCGTGCCCAAGAAGGAATAATTAAAGCATTGGACTCACCATTGCTTAATGATAATAAAATTACTGGTGCAAAACACGTGTTGCTACTTATCGTGTCTGGATCAGAAGAGATTACCCTTGATGAAATAAGTGAGATTAACGAGCACATACAGTCTGAAGCTGGTGGAAGCGCAAACATCATCATGGGTGTAGGTGAGGACGAAGAATTAGGAGATTCAATCGCAGTAACGGTTATCGCAACTGGCTTTAATGCTGAACAGCAAAACGAAATATCTAATACAGAAGCAAAACGCATCATTCACACCTTAGAAGAAGAGCAGCGCGCTTCACGTGTTTTAGATGAAGCTACTGATAAAGTGGTGCCAGGAAAACTGATTCTTGATTTAGAAGAAGATCATGAAGATGAAATACAGGCAGTTGATAATAACGCTTTCGCGAAAGCGGAACCAAAAAAAACAGTACAGCCATCACAACCTCAAGAACCTTTAATCATTAAACATGAATTAGGCGATGAGGATCCAGAAGACGCTATGCCAGTTATGCCAAAGTTGTTTGAAGATGAACCTAATCCTATTATCCCAACAACTGAAGTTCTTAAGAATATAGAAGTGGTGTACGAGGAAGTACTAGATGTAAAACCTCAATCACAATTAGATTTTGTTATAGAGGAAACTCCTGTTGTACAACAACCAGAAGTTGAATCAAGAGAAGAAGAACGCGATCAATTCTTTCTAGACTTTGACTTACCATTGTCTCAACAATTGGGTATGGACGAGGAAAATACGGAAGAAATTAATGCCCTAGAGGTTAATGATCCAGTGCACGTTATTCCAGTGACTGAAGTAAATGAAACGGGTGTTACTAAGTATTCACTAGACGACTACATGGAAAAAGAAGATGAGCTAGTCAATGCACAACCTGTTAAAAAAGTTGAGGAAACAAATACGGTGATAGAACCAGAGCTAGAAATAGTTGCCAAAACAGTGCAAGCACCAGCTGAAGATGTAGAGTCAAGCATGGAAATTGACGAAGAAATTGATCCTACTGAATTACCAATAAATGAAATGTTGTTGCGTAATGCCGAAAAACGCAAACGCACCATGCATCACTTAAATTTTAAATTTAAGAGTTCGCACAGATTGGAAGAACTGGAAAAGCAACCAGCTTTTAAACGTCAAGGTGTAGAGTTAGAAGCTCCAAAAACTGATGACGGACGATCAAGAACAACCTTGAATATTGATGAAAATGATGAGTTACAGTTTAGATCAAGTAACAATTCGTTTTTACACGACGCACCAGATTAAGATTTAGTTTAAAAAGTGTTTTTTACAGCGTTTGATACATCCCCAAGTATTGAGCGCTTTTTTTTGGTATTTATTAAAGGTAGTTCCCTTATCAATTTTATTATTTTTGATGCCTAAATGTAAAGTTATGAGTTTAGAGAAATCTGTAATGACGGCAATGAAAGATGCCATGAAATCAAAAGATCAAACAGCCCTTGCAGCCTTAAGAGCCGTTAAAAGTGAATTGTTACTAGCAAAAACTTCTGGCGGATCTGATACTCTTTCTGAAGAAGAAGAAATTAAGATCGTTCAAAAACTCGTTAAACAACGTAAAGACAGTGCTAGGATATTTGAAGAACAAGATCGTACAGATTTATCAGAACCAGAACTAGCGCAAGCCAAAGTACTAGAGCAATTTTTACCAGAACAACTAAGTGAAGATGAAATTGCAAAAATTGTACAGCAAGTAATTGATGAAACTGGAGCACAAGGAATGAAAGACATGGGTAAAGTAATGGGTAGGTCTAACCAATTACTAGCTGGTAAAGCCGATGGCCGTACGATAAGTACAATAGTAAAAAGCAAACTAAGTTAAAGCGTTTAGCTAGACTTAAAAACTGGCCACGTAGCTCAGCTGAATAGAGCACTGGATTTCGGCTCCAGCGGTCGTAGGTTTGAATCCTACCGTGGTCACGAATAAACCGAAAAAGGTGAAAAGAAGTTGAGTTTACTCAAATTCCTTTCACCTTTTTCTATTTTCAAAGCAGGGTTTTGTTAGGATGAGCAGCAATCCTATTCAAAAGGTATTTATAGGTACTACGTCTTTATTTAAAAGTCTGTATTTTCTCCTGTCAAGCTCACAATATTCCCACAACCGCGTCTAATAGGTGTGTTTTTTATGGAGTAACCTCGAGTAATTCAAGGTTTAAATAAAAGATAATGCGGTAATTATTATAAGTGACTTATTTACAGTATAGTACTGTTTTGGTGTTAGTAATCCTACCGTGGTCAGGCTAAAGAAAACTATAACAAGATCCTAACAAGGATTATTATTTATTACTAATTCGTCAATTTGTAAGAATAGCTTTCTTGTTTAAACTCACTTAAATGAAGTATATATATTAAAATTGTAACAAGTGTTACATAAGCAAGAGTGACCACATCTTATATTTGTTTAAAATCTGATCCAATTGAAAAAATCTGCCATATACAGTCTGTTATTCTTAAAATGTCCACGTTGTCGGCAAGGTGAATTTTTAGAGTCAAATCCCTATAAAATTTCAAATTATAATAAGGTACGAGAACATTGTCCAAAATGTAATCTTAAATATTCTATAGAACCTAGTTTTTATTACGGTTCCATGTATGTTTCCTATGCAGTTGGGGTTGCGATAGCAGTGGCTATTTACGTTTTATTGTGGTTAGCTGGTTATGGATCAAGTCCATTAATTGCCTTTATAGCAATACTTGTAGGGCTAGTTCTTTTATTCCCATATATAGGAGCTGTTTCAAAATCTATCTGGGCTCATTTTTTCTTTAAGTATGATCGACAGATTGCCAAACAGGTAAAAAATGATTCAAGAACTTAATAAACATTATGGTTCTCAGTTTGAACTTGCTTTAATTGAAGAGATTAATCAAGTAGCTACCTTTATGGAGGTTGATGCAGGTCAGGACCTCATTAAACCTGGGCAGTACATCAAGTCCATGCCATTATTACTAGATGGTAGTATAAAAATATTAAGACCAGATGAAGAAGGTGATGAACTATTGCTTTATCACCTTGAGCGTGGTGACACTTGTGCAATGACAATGACTTGTTGTTTAGGAACCACCAAAAGTGAAATACATGCAGTTACCGAGACTTCTGTAAAACTGCTTATGATTCCAGTAGGTAAAATGGAAGAATGGTCTCGCAAGTATAGAACCTGGCGCAACTTTGTTATGAATAGTTACCATGAAAGATTAATGGAGATGCTAGAAAGTATCGATAACATCGCCTTTAACAATATGGATGAGCGATTAGAAAACTATTTGCTAGACAAGGTTAAAATACTCAATAGTAAACATATCCACATTACTCACAAAGAAATCGCGGCCGATTTACATACCAGTCGTGTTGTTATCTCTAGATTACTTAAAAAAATGGAGAATAATTCACAGATAAAACTTCATCGCAGCTTTATTGAAATGCTGTAAAAAAGAGAACCAAATTTCAATTAATTCTCACTCCTGTAACAAGGGTTACATAAATACCTAATTACCCATTTTACTTTTGATTTCAAAATCAATACACTATGGAGTTAATGGATGTTTTAGGCTATGTAGGCGCTTTATTAATTGGTCTAGTTTTGGGGCTTATTGGTGGTGGTGGCTCCATTCTTACTGTTCCCATTTTAGTATATGCATTATCCCTTAATCCTGTAGTTGCAACGGCCTATTCATTATTTGTCGTAGGTACTACTGCCCTTGTAGGTGCTGTAAGAAACATTTTCAAAGGAATGGTAGATTTTAAAACAGCGATAATATTTGCCATACCTGCATTTATTGCGGTCTACCTTACACGAGCTTATTTAATACCAGCTATTCCCGTACAGTTATTTAGTGTGGGAACATTTATCGTTTCTAAAAATCTTGCGATAATGCTGTTTTTTGCCATAATAATGCTGGTCGCTTCAATTTCAATGATACGTAACAAGCGCAATGAACACCACGACGATAAAGAGGTTTCTTATAACTATCCCTTAATTGTGTTAGAAGGATCTGTCGTTGGAGTACTTACAGGAGTTGTAGGCGCTGGTGGTGGCTTTCTAATTATTCCAGCTTTGGTATTACTGGCCAGATTGCCCATGAAAAAAGCGGTAGCTACCTCTTTATTGATTATTGCTATAAAGTCACTGATTGGTTTTATAGGAGATGTTCAAAACCTAGACATCGATTGGTTATTTTTACTCAGCTTTACTTCAGTTTCCGTAGTAGGAATATTTATTGGGATCTGGCTCAATAAATTCATTGATGGCAAACGATTAAAAACAGCTTTTGGGTGGTTTGTTCTAATCATGGGAATATATATTATTTATAAAGAGGTGTCTATGTAATAAATGTTACCGTTAATGATGAGATGCTTATTTAATTTTAAATCAAATAAGAAATAATTCCGCTTTCGCGAAAGCGTGCTCTTTCAACAAACTGGAATTAGTGAATGATAATTTAAGCAAAGAAAAGATTATGAAAATAGAACAGATTTATACCGGATGTCTAGCGCAAGGAGCCTATTATATTGAAAGTAATGGTGAGGTAGCTATTATTGATCCATTACGAGAGGTTCAACCCTATATAGATCGTGCAAAAAAGGATGGAGCAACAATAAAATATATTTTTGAAACCCATTTCCATGCTGATTTTGTGAGTGGTCATGTCACACTTTCTCAAAAAACAGGTGCTCCTATCGTTTATGGCCCAAATGCCAATCCAGATTTTGAAGCGATTATCGCCCAAGACAATCAGGAGTTTTCTTTAGGAGAAATAACTTTTGTCGTGTTGCATACTCCAGGACACACTATGGAAAGCACGACTTTTCTTCTAAGAGATAAAAATGGAAAAGATCATGCGATTTTTACCGGTGACACCTTATTTCTAGGCGATGTCGGAAGACCAGACCTAGCACAAAAGGCAGCAAATATGACACAAGAGGAACTTGCTGGAACCTTATATGAAAGTTTGCGTAACAAGATTATGCCACTAGCCGATGATGTCATAGTTTATCCTGCTCATGGTGCAGGAAGTGCTTGTGGTAAAAATATGATGAAGGAAACTGTAGACTCACTAGGTAATCAAAAAGCAGTTAATTATGCTTTGAGATCAGATATGACCAAAGAGGAATTTATTAAAGAGGTGACTGATGGATTGTTACCACCACCAGCTTACTTTCCTCTTAATGTAAAAATGAATAAAGAAGGTTATAAAAATATAGAAGAAGTAATAGCTCAAGGTGAAACATCGCTCACTCCAGATGAATTTGAAGCTGCAGCAAATGAAACAGGTGCATTAATGCTCGATGTTCGACATCAAAGTGAATTTGCTGTTGGGCACATTCCAGGATCGATATTCATAGGGCTTGATGGTAGTTTTGCTCCATGGGTAGGAGACCTTGTTAAAGATGTGCATCAACCTATACTTTTAATCGCCGATGAAGAACGAATTGAAGAAGCAATCACAAGATTATCTCGAGTAGGTTTTGATAACACAATTGGATATTTAAAAGGAAGTTTTGCTGCGTGGAAAAAGGCTAGCAAAGAATACGATACAGTAAGTTCCATACCTGCATCTCAATTTAAAGCTAAGCTTGAAAATGATAAACCTAAAATTTTTGATGTAAGGAAACCAGGTGAATATCAAAGTGAACATGTAATCGATGCACAACACACACCTTTAAGTGAATTAAATAATTATTTATCAGTATTTCCTGATGATAAAACATTTTATATCCATTGTGCAGGTGGATACCGCAGCATGATAGCTGCATCCATTTTAAAGAGTAGAGGAATTCATAATCTAATCGATATTCAAGGTGGCTATAAAGCTATTAAAGAAGCAGGAGTATCGACAACTAATTATGTGTGTCCATCTACATTGAAATAGTTTATAATTTAGGTTGGTTAAGTTGATAAAGCGTCTGGAAACAGACGCTTTTTCTATTTAGAAATAAAGTCGCTTTGTTTAGCAAAAAAGACTTCACACCATATAGGTATTCTTTAGATTTGTAAATTATCGATTCTATATTTTGAAGATATACAACTTACTTTATTTTATTATAGCCTTGTCCAGTAATCTAATCTTTGGACAACAGGAAGTATATCATCACTTCTCTAGAAATGATCAATTACCCGATGCTACTTTTTACGATATTATTGAAGATGATCATTTTAATATATGGCTAGCTGCAGACAGTGGCTTGTATAAATATAACGGCAAACAGTTTATTCTATATACGCATCCAGACCAACATGGTGATGCAGTGTTTAATCTAACCTTGGATCACAAGGGGCGTTTGTGGTTCAACAATATATACGGTCAATTTTTCTATGTTGAAAATGAACAAATGACGCTTTTTTATGATGCTCATGATTTAGTGAAAGGACAACTAGTTCCTTTTACCATCAATGATGATAGTGTAATGCTGTATACGTGGTACAGTGGTACTTATAGAGTTTCTCTAACAGATAAAACGGTTGTAAAGAAAAAGCAAGACTTAGTTTTAAGTATGCGTCGTAATGGTCAAAATATTTGGCATCTTGACATACCTAATGATAAATCAGGTGCAAACAGACATAAGATTGTAAAAGATATCAAGGGTAAATCAACGGTAATTACTCAATTTTATGAAAATGGTATTGTAGCGCCTCAGCTTTTTATAGTTGATGATCGAGTTTTATTGTTGTATAAATTAGGTGGTATAAATAAGCTGTTTGCTATTTATGACAACGGTTCTATGAAGGCTGTCTCACTACCTAAAAACCTTGAGCAAATTTCTATTTACAACATCGTGTCACAGGAAGATCAAAAGTGGTTGTGTACAAGCGATGGCGCATGGTTATTCCAATTGAATGATGCAAAGTTAGAAATACAAAAACATACTTTGGAATCACAATCGGTAACAAATGTTATTAATGATTTCAATAGTAATATTTGGGCTACCACATTGGACAATGGAATCTTTGTTATTCCTAATAAAGATATTAAAAGGCTCTATTTGCCAGGCGAAAAACAAAAAATAAATGCTGCTTGTCAATTGGATGATGGCCGGTTTGTAATAGGGACTAATGATGGTGTCTTGTATATATATAATTCCGATTTACAGATTTCTAGAACTATAAAACTTAATAATCGAGGAGCTGTCAATTATTTATATTTTGATAGTCAAACCTCAAGTTTGCTTGTGAGTACTACCAATAATAGTTCCTACAAATTGAATGTAAGGACATTCCAATTAATCAGGTATGATAATATCTTGAATTCAGCAAAAAGTATACTGCGAGTCAATGATTCTCAAATATTCTATGGTAGTTTTAAGGAAGCCTTGCTATACGACAATTCACTTGAAAGATCTCAGGCAGTGCTTATTAGAAAACAACGAGTTAAGGGTGCAATACTATTATCAGGCGATCGACTACTTATTTCCTTTGTTGATGGTGTTTATGTTTATCATGTGCGTCAAAAAGTATTGAAAGAAATAAAACATGAAGGAGAATCAGTTTTTGCTACCTCTATAGGAATACATGAGAATGATATATGGTTAGGAACTAAGGGAGCGTCGTTTTTATTGTTAAATAGAGAGGATGATAAATTACGCTTTCGCGAAAGCATAACTATTTCAGACTTCAACACTTTAAAAGAGAATTCTTCAAGTTTTGTAAAATTGCAATCAGACGAGAATGATTTATGGATGCTCAATAGTGGAGTCCTTACTTTATATGAGCCTATAAAACGGACCACCCAACAAGTAAACGGTCAGTTGGGTATCAATGATTTAATAACGGATTTTATAATAGGTGATGAGGTTCTAACTGCTTTTTCTAGTAGATCTATTTATCAAATTCCTAAGGATGTTTTAAAAAGTAATTTTAAAACAGCACCTATTACTATTACTGAAGTTACCGTTAACGAAACTACTAGAAGCTTAACAGCATTATCAAAACTAGATCATGATGAGAACAATATAAATTTCACATTCAATTCCAATGGCTTTAAGGCTAGTGAATATGTTGAATACCAATATCAAATAAACAATGAAGAAGGCTCATGGCGTCGTGTGCCTTATGGAACAACTCAATTACAATTTGCTAGTTTATCACCGGGAGATTACTCCTTTAAATTGCGAGGAAAAAATAATCGATCGACTGGATATAAGTACTTAAAACCAGTGAGATTCACTATCCTTCCACCTTTCTGGCAATCGTATTGGTTTTATGCCCTTATTGTCTTATTAATCATAGTGCTTACTTATTTGATTTTTAAACGTCAACAAGAAAAAAAGAATAAAAAACGAATTCAGGAAATGGATAAGCTGCTTATGGAGAAAAAAATAGCAAGCCTTAAATTAGAGAATATACGTTCTCAAATGAATCCACATTTTGTTTTTAATTCGCTCAATAGCATTCAAGATTTTATAGTCTCTAATGAACGGGAACTAGCCAGTGATTATCTTGTTAAATTTAGTAGGCTTATAAGAAAGTACCTAGATTATAGTCAGCAAGATGAAATTACTTTGGGACAGGAGATAGCTGCGCTCAAACTCTATTTAGAATTAGAGAAAATGCGATTTGACGATGAGCTTGATTATTCTATTAAAATAGATGATACTTTAAATATTGAGCATATAATGATACCATCATTACTGGTTCAACCTTATGTAGAAAACGCTTTGAAGCATGGTCTTATGCATAAACCTAATAATCGTAAGTTAATGATCGACTGCGGCGTTATAGAAAATAAGAAAATCCTAAGCATCAAAATTGAAGACAATGGTATAGGCAGGCAACAGTCTGCATTGCTTAATAGGAATAGGGGAAGATCACATACATCGTTTTCTACCGCTGTAAATAACGAAAGAGCCTCACTTTACAAGGAGCAATTTAATAAACCGGTAGATATTGTAATTGAGGATTTAGTAAATGACGGACAAGCTTCAGGTACTAGAGTGACCATTACTTTACCTTTAAATTAGATTATATGCAAGCTATAATAATTGACGACGAAAAACGTGCTAGGCATTTATTGACTACGTTAATACGAGATCATATCAATGAGATCCATGTCGTTACCGAGGCCTCAAACCTTAAAGATGGAGTGACAGCTATAAAAGAATTGAAGCCGGATATTGTTTTTCTAGATATAGAAATGCCAGGCGAGACGGGTCTGGAAATCATGAATTATTTCAAAGACGATGAGATAGCCTTTCAAATCATTTTTGTTACTGCTTATAACCAGTATGCCGTTGATGCCTTTCGTATGAATGCGATAGATTATCTATTAAAACCTATAGATATTGATGAATTGAAGTCCGCTTTCGCGAAAGCGAAACAACAACAATCCTCACAACAAATAAGTGAGCAAATAGAACGTTTAAGACAGTCTGTTCAACAGTTGTCAATGGATAAAATAGTAATGGAAATCCCACGAGGATATCTTTTTACCTCTCATAACGATATCATCTATTTAGAGGCAGATGGCATGTATACTAATGTGTATATGATTAATGGTAAACGTAATGTTATTTGTAAGCCATTAAAGCATTTTGTTGAACAATTAGAAGGCAATAAATTGTTTTTTAAATGTCATAGGTCCTATATGATAAATTTAAAGCACATCAGTGAACTTGTCAAGCATGATGGAGATTACATAGTCATGGATGATAAAAAACAAATACCTATTTCTCGTTCAAAAAGAGACCAGTTTTTAACAGCGATACAAGAAACCTTTTTGTAAGAACCGTTTAGAAAAAAACTAAACGGTTACAGAAAAGTAGAGATGAACTAGCTGTTTTTACCTTGTTCATTTGCAGTATTAATAAATCAATCCTGCAAAATGAAAAAACAATTACTCATTTTATTATTTAGTGCTTTTGCTTTCTCAAATTTTATAAAGGCACAAAACGTTTCTATTCCTGATCCATCTTTTAAAAGCTATTTAGTTAACAATACTACTATTAATACGAATAGCGATTCTGAAATATCTGTGGCAGAAGCAGCAGCTTACACAGGCGGTATTTTTGTTCAAAATCAAAGCATAAGTGATTTAACAGGTATTGAAGCCTTCACAAACATTACAAGATTAGATTGTTATAACAATTCTATTTCTACACTTGACCTGTCAAATAATACCTCGATTACACACTTACAATGCGAGAATAATAATCTTACCACTTTAATTGTTCCAGCAACAGTAAGACATCTTCAAGCCGAGAACAATGATATCCTAGAATTAGATGTGTCAAATACCACCAATTTAAATTTACTACATGTATATGATAATAATTTATCAGTACTAAATGTTGCTAATAACAATAATGCAGTTCTTTCTCAATTTGAGTGTGATGGAAATCCAAACTTAAGATGTATTCAATTACAACAAAACTTTTCACCATCAACCGGTCAATTAACTGTATGGCAAAAAGATGCTACTGCAACTTATACTGATGAAGACTGCACCGAGGCGATTTGGTATGTTGATGAGTTAGCAACGGGAAGTCAAAACGGTGATTCATGGGCAACTGCTACTACACTAGAAGATGCCATTACATTTGCAGACTGGGGCGACAAGATTTTTGTAAAAAAAGGAACTTACATTGTTCCTAGTACGACGACTGCTTTACTTATAAATACAAACGAATTAAAAATTTATGGAGGTTTTGATGGAACTGAAGTTAATGAGACTCAAAGAGATCTGTCACTTATCAAAACCACTAATGCTACTGTTATTTCAGGTGACTTATTAGAAAATGATATACCAGGTGACCTGGTTACTAACCGATCCGAAAATGCTGATGTACTTATTGATCTAGCTGCAAACGACGTGGTGATTGATGGTTTTATTTTAAGTGGTGGTGATTCCACAGGAGGCAATCCAGTCATTAAACCTTTAAATCACTTGAGGAACTTTACATTAAGAAACTCGATGATTAAAGACAACCTGTCTTCAGGATTACTTTTAGATTGGAGGTTGTTTTCGGGTCAACTTCTTTTAGAAAACCTACACGTTGTAAATAATGAATCTACTAATAATGGTTTGTGGCTTATACAGCACAATGACACAAACCTAGATGAGTTAAATAACAAAATGATTAATCTCGTCTTTGCAGATAATGAGTATAATGCAGATTTTAGTGGTATCTGGTTAAGAAGAGGTACAAGTGCAAATGGTACACGTCTCTTTGAAACTGAAATAATCAACTGTAGTTTTATCAATAACACAAACAATCATTCTACAGCCATGCAAGATGGTGGACATACGATAACTATAAGTGGTCGTGTAGAAAATCAAGTGAGAATTGCAAATACTTTCTTTTATCAAAACAGAATAGGAAGTAACAATAATTTTTCAGTCATCGACATTAAAAATGTGAAACAAAATGAAGGTACCACTCACACTACAGATATCATTAATTCGGCACTTAATACAGATGCATCTATCCGTAATGTAAATTACACAGGTGTAAATGTAACTAATGTTGATTCTAGCACAATAGATATGTTTCTAGATGCAAATTATCGACCTACTGCACAATCTACATTGTTAATTGATCTTGGAGATAATATCGAATATAATAATGCAACTTCCTCTTCAATAGGAGCATATGGGTTATCTCGTCTAGTAGGAGGAACAATTGATATAGGAGCCCTAGAATTTGATGCTACTTTAAGAACACAAGATACAGATAAGGTAGTTGACTTCGTTATTTTCCCTAATCCAGCCATCGATTATGTTACTTTATCTAGTAATAATACTATCGAGGATATCAAAATATACGACGTTACAGGAAAACAAGTTAAAACAGTGATAAGCAATCAACCGAATACTATTGATGTTAGCTTTCTGCCACAAGGCTTATATGTGGTTAAATGTACGGTAGGTGATACCCACGTAACTAAGAAATTAATAGTGAAATAATTTTTGATTGAAATTGAAAAAAGCGCCTTTTCTATGGGCGCTTTTTTTATTTCTTACATTAAAATATCATTCAGATAATAGTTGATAGGCTCCTGTTGATTTTATATACAAAATGACGGGTTCACTAGATTCATTCATAATTATATGCGAGGCATTATCTGTTGAACCAAAGTAACTACCAGGATCCAGTTCTTTTGATTTGCTAGCTTTATAAGTTAAATTTCCACCTATCACGATAGCTCTAAACTCTTTGCTACTAGCCTCAAAGGTTCCAGAAAAACCGCTAGGAAGCTTTACTAAAGCACCGCAAGAATCGTTACTATTAGGTTGTCCCCATAGAAAGGCTATTTCTGGTTTATTCTTTGATTTATCGTTTGTATTTAGATTGGTCCATTGAAGATCAAAAGCTTCTATCCAAACTAGGTTCGATTTATGAATGTTTATAGGTTTTTCTTCATTTTCAAAGGCTTGATCTTCTGGCTTAACTAAGTATGGTCCACTATCAATTTCTACATAAGCCATGTTTTCACTAGCGTTTGCTGCTGTAATGTGACCTTCGCCAGCAGGTTGTGTCCAAAAGGATCCTTGTGGCATCCACATGCTTTTGGCATTAGGGTCATCATTATGTAAGGAACCTTTGATCACAATTCCTCGATAGGTTATATTATGAATGTGAGGTGGTGATGAAAAACCTTCTTTAAATTTAACCAGGAATCCAGAGGCTTGATTTTCCTTGCGATTTCCCCATAAATCACCAGCCTGTGGACTAGCATCACCTCGAGCAGCATTTAAAGGACTCCAGTTTACCTGCGAACTCAAAACAACTTCAGTATTTTGATTATTAGTAGTGCTTGTTACTTTTTCTTCTTTATTTTGAGTATTGCATCCCGTAAGAATCAGGACACAAGCTGCGAATATCATTGTTCTTTTTATCATAACTTGTTTTTTAAAAGTTTTTGGGTAAGATTGTGAAGTTGATTTAATTTTTCGTGGTTATAAGCGTCGTCGTTAGCATGAGAAAAATCACCTTTATCGTTATCAAAATAGGACCCTGATGATTCATTGAAACGTTCTGATGTTGCAAGCTGAGTTAATATATCAGCTCCTTTACTGGCATCGGACCAGTGATTGCCAAAAGCTTCTTTAACCATCTTAGTATTTAATAAGGAACCTGGATTTACAGCGATTACATTAAGTTCAGGTTGTTCTTTGGCAAGCTGGAAACTCCACATCGTAAGAGCTAATTTGCTTTGGGCATAGGCACCACTTTCCGAAACCGTTTCTTTTCCCAGAAAAAATTCAGGCGAAATACTAGATTGTGCAGCAGAACTTAAGTTTATAATCCTAGCAGAACCGGATTTCTTAAGCAAGGGCAATAGTTTAGTAGTTAATAAATAGGGAGCTAGATAATTAACAGCGATTCTAATATCGATTCCATTTTTAGTAGTTGCTACAGGTGAATTGTAAACACCTGCATTATTAATCAAAACATCTAATTTGATTGTTTTTGAAGCTATCTGATTAACAAAGTCGTCAATACTTTGTAATTGTGAAAGATCACAAGTAAAACCATAAATAGTATTGCTCTCCGTTAATTTTGTAATTGCCTCTACAACTTTACTAACCTTTTCACGATTACGGCCATGAATAAGAATGGTATGTCCGTCCTTAGCCAAATCAATAGCGGCTAATTTTCCTATTCCATCTGTGCTACCGGTAATTAGAATGGTTTTCATAGTGTTTTTAATTAACTATACTTTTTATAGTCACAAAACTAAATATAGTTTTATACCTTTGCAATAACGGTCAATTTAGATAGTAACAAAATGACAAATGAGCAGCCTAAAAAATTAACATTCAATGGTAAGGAATATCCTTGTTGTGCTAGTTTAACAATGGGTGTAATAGGAGGAAAGTGGAAGACGGTTATTCTTTATCATTTAATGAATAATACGTTGAGGTATAGTGAGTTGCGTAAGATGATGCCACAAGTTACTGAGCGTACGTTAAGTCTTCAGCTTAAAGCTCTTGAAGAGGATGGAATTGTAAGTCGTAAGGTATTTACTACAAAACCACCTTTAAAAGTAGAATATACTTTAACGGAATTTGGTAAAACTTTAATACCTCTTGTTCAATCAATTGCAGATTGGGGTGACTATGCTGTTGCCCAAAAAAGCTGATCCATAATCTTATCTCGTTATCTCTTTAAATTAGAGTCCTAAGAGTTAAGTAAGCTTGAAGTTTTTCGCTTTCGCGAAAGCGAAATTTTAAAATTCCTTGTCAAAAAAATAAAAAAAAAAACTCGTTATAAACCGCTAAAGTTCATAACGAGTTTGATAAGATTCTACTTTATTACTGTTTTTGTTGAGTAGGGTATATATATACATCGTTCACATTTACGTGATCTGGTGTAGCAGCAGCATAAGCAACTGCTTGGGCAATATCATTAGCTTGTAATGGTGTCATATCACTCATATTGCCTAATTGTTCCTTAATGTCCTCATCAGTAATCGTATCTTGTAATTCGGTACTTACAAAACCTGGTTCGATGAGAGTTACATTAATCCCATATTCTGGAGCAATTTCTTGTCGTAACCCTTCTGAAAACATAGTAACAGCCGCTTTAGTAGCACAATAAACCGCACCACCTGGGAAATATTTACGACCTGCACTGGATGAAACATTAATAATGTGTCCGCTTTTCTGTTCCTGCATGATAGGTAAAGTTGCTGCGACTCCGTTAAGAACTCCCTTAAGATTAACGTCGACCATTTTTTCCCATTCATCAGTCTTTAATTTTTCTACATATGATAGAGGCATTAATCCTGCATTATTGAACAGAATATCTATCGAATTAAAATGCTCTTGAGTATTCTCAATCACGGTATTCCAATCTTCCTTATTAGTAACATCGGCAGTTACTACCAAAGCATTTCCTCCTGATTGAGTGATTTCATCTTTTAATTCCTCTAGTTTTTCAGTACGTCGTGCACATAGTACGACGTTAACTCCTTGTGCTGCTAGTTTTTTTGCGGTTGCTTCACCTATACCACTAGATGCACCGGTAATTATTGCTGTTTTTCCTTGTAAATCCATTTTGTTTTTTGTTTTTGATTTAAAATTTTAAATGTAGGTTTTGATCAGTTATGCAAAAGGTGTATAATCCCTAGGCTCGTGCTGTACTGATATCCATTGAACTCTGGTGAACTCTTCAATGATAAAATCTCCATTGAACCTTCCAATACCGGAACCTTTTTCACCTCCAAAAGGGACATTAGATTCATCATTCACAGTTTGATCATTAATATGAATCATTCCAGTAATCACTTTACTGGCAAATTGAAGTCCTTTTTCGACATCCTTTGTATGTACAGCACCACTTAAACCAAAGTCTTGACTATTTGCGATAGTTAATGCTTCATCGTTAGACTTAAATCTAATGATAGGAGCTACTGGACCAAATATTTCATTGGCAGCGATAGGCATATCATCAGTTACGTGGTCTAGAACAGTTGGATGCATGAGAGCACCATCGCTTTTACCTTCAAGAACAACCTTGGCACCTGCATCAATACTCTTTTGAAGATCTTCATTTATACGTTCCACTTGTTTTGAATCAATCAAAGGTCCTATGGTAACTTCCTTATCTTGAGGATTACCAACTTTTAATTTTTTAGTTCCTTCGACAAATTTCTCGACAAACTCGTCGGCTATACTTTCATGGACAACAATCCTGTTGATTGACATACAAATTTGTCCTTGGTGCATGAATTTACCATATAAAGCTGCCTTTACTGCTTGATCTACATCAGCGTCCTCCATAGCAACAAATACATTGTTACCACCTAATTCAAGCGCCATGCGTTTTAATTTTTGTCCGGCTAGTTTTCCTATGTTTCTACCTACTGGAGTAGAACCTGTAAAGGAGATAAGTTTTGGAATCTCGTGTTCTACAAAGTAATCGCCAATATCTGACCCTTTACCTACAACGGCATTACAAACACCTTTAGGTAAACCGGCAATTTCAAATAATTTAGCTATAGCAAGAGCTCCTGTAATGGGAGTTTGTGATGCTGGTTTCAATACTACTGTATTTCCTAACGCTATTGCAGTCACCACGGAACGTATAGATAAGTTGAGTGGAAAGTTCCAAGGACTAATAATTCCCATCACGCCCAGTGGTCTGCGATAAACTCTGTTTTCTTTGTGAGGTACTCTAGAATTAGTGATGTATCCATGCATACGGCTAGGAAATGAAGCAGCTTCCTTAATGATCCCTAGGCTTATCTGGATTTCTGCTTCTGCTTTAACTCTTGAACTACCTGCCTCTTTGATTAACCACTCGATAAGTTCTTCCTTATTGTCAACGATAGCATCATGAAAGTTATTTACTATTTCTGCACGTTTTTGAGGCATCTCTTTTCCCCATGACTCCGCAGCTTTCTCTGCCGTTTTATAAGCTTTATCTACATCTTCTTGAGAAGCTCCTTTAATGGATAGTAGTTTTTCTTGATTAAAAGGATTCTTATCCTCTATAATTGTTTCGCTACTTCCTTCTGTCCATTGACCATTTATATATTGTTTGTCAACGCCTTCTAATATTGCCATAATCTTTATTTTTTCTTTCGTTTTCTTTTAAAATTACAGGCATTAGTAGCTTACTGCTCCTAAAGAACTCCTAATCTTGAAATTCACAGAATCGCTTTTGTAACATGATCTTTAACATTTAAGGTACTCGTTAGATACAGCTATCACAGGATGTTGAACCTATAAGATGTTAAAATCTTGTCGTGTTTAAGACGACAAATGGTCTTAAAAAGCACCATTAAACTTTAACTTATGTCTTTGATTATTAGTTCGTAAGGTTTAAAGGTTTCTTAAGGCAATGAAAATTATCTCTTAAGGTTTGGTGGTTTAGATTCTATTATCGTAATATTGCAATGTAACAATAAGGATATGGGTTTAGCTAAAACTGAAATATTTACCGATGAGCAAAATGCGATTTCCGCTTTCGCGAAAGCGTTCTCCCATCCAGCTCGTGTAGCTATCCTACAACACTTGTATAAAACTAATACTTGTGTTTGTGGAGATTTAGTAAATGAAATAGGTCTAGCACAGCCTACCATTTCACAACACCTAAAGGAACTTAAGCAATTAGGTTTGATTCAAGGTACGGTTGAAGGTACAAGTGTTTGCTATTGTATAAATGTTGAGAACTGGCAATCCATGAAGAGCATCATGTTCCAATTCCTTAATCAAGATGTAGCAGAAAACTCATCTTGTTGTTAAAAAAATTTATGTCTATTTATCGTAATATCGCAATATTATAATTATGAAACTATCCACTATCAAAAAACATCTTGAAGAACTAGATGTTATCGCATTTGAATTACCTAATGGTGATCTTGTGCCCAATCATTTTCATGTGACTGAAGTAGGTAAAGTGACCAAAAACTTTATTGACTGCGGCGGTACCGTGCGTAATGAAGAGGTTGTTAACTTCCAGCTTTGGAGTGCAAATGATTATGATCACAGGTTACATCCAGAAAAGCTCCTAGATATAATTACACTTTCTGAGAAAATATTAGGAATAGAAGATCTAGAAATCGAGGTAGAATATCAAGGAGATACAATAGGGAAATTTGGTTTGGAGTTTAACGGCAAACATTTTTTACTTACCTCTAAACAGACGGATTGTCTTGCCAAGGATAATTGTGGCATTCCAGTTAAAAAAGAAAAGAAGTCTCTCTCTCAACTTACTGCTACCACTACCTGTGCGCCAGGAAGCGGTTGTTGTTAAACATTAAAAACTAGTCATGTTATTTACAGAAATTTCTGATTACTTGAAAAATATTCAAGTAAACTCTATAGATGAGCAACGCAAAGAAACACTACAACCTTTAATTGATTTTATTAAAGACCGAGTACAAGCAGATAAGGATGTTAGAATTAACTTTATTTGTACTCATAACTCTAGACGTAGTCACCTATCTCAAATTTGGGCTCAAGCTGCTGCATCGTACTTAGGTTACAATAAAGTCACAACCTATTCTGCCGGCACTGAGGCTACTGCACTCTTTCCTGTAGTTGCTCAAACCCTAGAATCACAAGGATTTCAAATAGAAAAATTATCTGAAACCGATAATCCAGTTTACTCCATAAAATATGGTGAAAATGAACATCCTATCATAGGGTTTTCCAAGGTGCTAAATAATAATTTTAATCCACAAGGAGAGTTTGCTGCGGTGATGACTTGTGATTCTGCAAATGAAACCTGTCCTTTCATAGCAGGAGCGATTAAAAGAATACCAATCACCTTTCTAGATCCTAAAATATCAGATGGCACACCACAACAGCAAGATGTTTATTTAGAACGGAGCCATCAAATCGCAACAGAAATGCTTTACGTATTTCAACAAGCCCAAAAATAGTCTTTGTAATTATAAAGAGTGAGCACTCTAAAAAAGTGTTTTATAAAACAGTAGAGAAATGTCTTCAAAAAAATTAAACTTTCTTGATAGGAATTTAACGCTTTGGATTTTTATTGCCATGGCAATAGGAGTAGGGTTAGGTTATTTTATACCTTCTTTTCCGGATATTGTAAATTCATTTAGTAGTGGAAGTACCAATATTCCTATTGCTATTGGTTTGATATTGATGATGTATCCACCGCTAGCCAAGGTGAATTACTCATTACTTCCCAAAGTTTTTAAGAACGTAAAAATACTATCCACCTCATTGATTCTTAATTGGGTGATAGGTCCTGTTCTTATGTTCATACTAGCAATTCTATTTCTGCAAGATTATCCAGAGTACATGGTTGGACTCATTTTGATAGGACTAGCTCGCTGTATAGCCATGGTTCTTGTATGGAACGATCTTGCTGAAGGAAGTAGTGAATACGGTGCTGGTTTAGTTGCTCTCAATAGCATCTTTCAGGTTTTCGGTTATAGTTTTTATGCTTGGTTGTTTATCACTATTTTGCCACCATACTTTGGATTTGAAGGTGCGATAGTTGATATTTCCATAAGTACTATTGCAGAAAGCGTTGCTATTTATCTAGGAATACCTTTTTTAATGGGTATTCTAAGTCGATTTATTTTAATTCGAATAAAAGGAGAACAATGGTATACTCAAACATTTATTCCCACTATATCTCCATTAACCCTAATAGCACTGTTGTTTACTATAATAATCATGTTTTCATTAAAAGGTGAGCTTATTGTTGAAATCCCTATGGATGTGCTTATAATAGCGATCCCATTAATGATTTACTTTACCTTAATGTTCATCATTGGATTTTTCTTTACCCGTGCGATGGGTGCAGAATATGATAAAACGGCATCGGTGGCATTTACCGCAGCAGGAAATAATTTTGAACTGGCAATCGCAGTCGCTATAGCGGTATTTGGACTTAACTCTGGACAAGCATTTGCAGGAGTAATTGGTCCACTGGTAGAAGTTCCAGCATTAATTTTATTAGTAAGAGTTTCTTTTTGGCTGAAAAAGAAGTATTATGATGCTTCTTAACCATGGGACACTTAACTTTACTGTTATGAAAAAGATCATCTTACTTATCGGTGTTTTTATGATGTTAGGTTGTTTTGAAAAGGAAACAGCCAAGTATCCAAGCAAGCAGCCTAGTTGGGAAACGAAGAAAGCAGATGTTGAGGATTTTTCCGCTTTCGCGAAAGCAAAAACATACCTACCAGTATACTCGCACATCTATCACGTGCATGATGAACGTGCCTTTGATCTTACGGCAACAGCGAGTATAAGAAATATATCACCTACAGAACCTCTTTATATAACGCAAGCAGATTATTATAACACCACAGGTGAAATAGTAAGATCGTATGTTAAGGATCCTATAGTGGTTAATCCTATGGAAACTCTAGAAATTATTATACGCGAAAAGGATTATGAAGGAGGATCTGGTGCTAATTTTCTGTTTGAATGGGCAATGAAAAATACAGATAATCCACCGCTGTTTGAGGCTGTTATGATATCTACTTATGGGTCTCAAGGTTTGTCATTTACAACTCGAGGTGTTCCTGTTCAGTAACTCGATGTATTGATTCATGAGTGGTCTTTATACTATAGAGAACAGGCAGGATGTGGCAAGTCTCGTTCATTTGTTCTATTCCAAGGTGAGAAAAAACGAGGTTCTTGCACCTATTTTTTCAAAACACATAAAAGATCATCAGTGGCAATTGCATATTAGTAAGTTGACTGATTTTTGGGAATCGAATTTATTCAAAAAGGCAGGTTACAAGGGTAATCCAGTATCCCATCACATTAAAGTTGACAAAGCGGAATCTTATAAAATCGAGCCCACACATTTTGGTATTTGGCTACAACTGTGGATTGAGTCGGTAGACGAACTTTTTCAAGGAGAAATTGCTACACAAGCAAAATTTATCGCAAGAAAAATGAGTACAGGACAATACATTGCAATGTGGAATCATAGACCAGATATATTTAAATAACTTATTATTACTAAGAGTACATAAATCATTAACAAATTAAAAGGTTACTTGGAGTGCTCCTTTTAATTATTTTCGTAGTATGACTCACGATCTATCACCTTTGCGAAAACATATTGAAGAAATAGTAAGTTTAACTGATAGTGAATGGCAGTTTGTTGCATCTCATTTTGAGTATAGAAGTTTGAAAAAACATCAATTCGTGATACAAACAGGTCAAGTTGTAGATCACGAATTTTGGATTTTAAAGGGTCTTTTAAGGACTTATTCCCTAGATGAAAATGGTAAGGAACACATACTACAGTTTGCTTCAGAAAATTACTGGATAAGTGATTATCATGCTTATCAATATCAAATGCCTGCAACTTTATTTTTAGATTGTTTGGAGGACACACACTTTTTGAGTCTAAGTTTCGAGAGTCGAGAATTGATATGTAAGGAAGTACCTGCTATGGCCAACTTTTTCAGGGTAAAATTAAATTACGGTTTTGTTCATTTGCAACAAAGAGTACTTTCTCATCTTACCCAAACGGTTGAACAGCGTTATGAACGATTAATTGACGAAATGCCGCATTTGATTCAACGAGTTCCTAAAAAACTTCTTGCTTCATACCTAGGTGTAAGTAGAGAAACATTAAGCAGATTGAAGGTATAAGTTACACATCGCCACTTACATCTGTGGTTTGATTAAATTTAAAAATGAAAAAAACATTAGTCTTATTTGCTCATCCTAGATTTGAAGATTCAAGAGCCAATGCTACTTTAATCGATCGATTATTCTCTAAAAGTCATATTACATTGCATGACCTGTATGAAACCTATCCAGATTTTCATATCAATGTAAGAAAAGAACAGAAATTATTAGAAGAACACGATATCATAATCTGGCACCACCCATTGTACTGGTACAGTAGTCCAGCAATTTTAAAGCAATGGATGGACATGGTATTAGAGTTTAATTGGGCCTACGGTCCTGAAGGTAATATGTTGCAAGGTAAAACTGTATTTAATGTTATAACCACTGGCGGCTCTAGAGAGGTGTATTGTTCACAAGGGTATAACAGTTATACTATAAATGAATTTTTAAGACCCTTTGAACAAACTGCAAATTTGTGCGGAATGCATTATTTACCACCATTTGCGGTTATGGGAACTCATAAATTATCCGAAGAGCAATTACTAGATTATGCAAATCAATATGAAAATCTCATTGATTTACTCAAAGGTGATTTTGATGCTACTGGATTATCTAATTGCTTCTTTTTAAACGATCTTGAATTGATTAAAAACCCAAATTCATGACAGGAACATTACTTTTTGAAGCAATTGTATTTCTAGCAGGAGCCTTAATTTGTGTTTCTATCGCTAAACGACTAGGATTAAGTTCTGTGATAGGTTATTTAATCGCCGGAGTCATTATCGGACCTTATGTCTTAGGTTTAATAGGTGAAGAAGGAGATGATATTCTTCATTTTGCAGAGTTTGGAGTTGTGGTAATGCTGTTTCTTATAGGTCTAGAGATTGAACCCAAGAGCTTCTGGAGCATGCGTAAGTCTATATTAGGTATGGGAGGAATACAAGTTACAGCGACACTAGTATTGACTTACTTACTTTTTACAATATTAGGATATGAATGGCAAGTAGCACTCGTAATAGCCATGGCAGTGTCTTTATCTTCCACTGCAATAGCCTTGCAAACCATTAAGGAAAAAGGCTTAATGGAAACCACCTTTGGAATAAGTTCCTTTTCAATATTGCTGTTTCAGGATATTATCGTGATTGTAATGTTGGGAGCCTTGCCCTTATTGTCTTCTCAAGATCCATCAAATGTAAGCTCAAATGGACATGAAGCAACCTTAATTGAAAATTTGCCCATAGGATTGCAAACATTGGCTATTCTTGCCTCTGTAGTGGTAATTGTGCTAGTAGGAAGATATTTAATCGTACCAATACTTCGAAAAGTTTCAAAAACCGGAGTGCGTGAATTACTTATCGCAGCAGCTTTCTTAATCGTATTTTCTATTTCGTATTTAATGGAGTTTGTAGGTTTAAGTCCTGCATTAGGAGCATTTTTAGGTGGAGTAGTGCTCTCAACAAGTGAATTTAAACATGAGTTAGAAAGTACACTAGAGCCTTTTAAAAATTTACTATTGGGTTTGTTTTTTATGGCAGTAGGTGCTTCCATAAACTTTATTGTAATAGCAGAAAGTCCTTTTACAATAGGTGGTTTACTAGTACTTATTATAACTTTAAAAGCCGCTGTTTTATACATCACGGGCCGAGTTTTTAAACTTAAACTTGATCAAAAACTACTCTTAACTTTGAGCCTAGCACAAGTAGGTGAATTTGCATTCGTTTTACTTTCATTTGCTTTTCAATTAGAAATTCTTGCACCAGAGCAAATGGATGTTATGCTGGTGATTACAGCACTTTCTATGTCGCTCACACCTATACTCAGTTTAATTAATGAACGAGTGATTTTACCTAAAGTTGGTACCAAAGAATCCATTAAACGACCTATGGATCATATCGCTAAATCTCAAAAGGTAATTTTGGTAGGCTTTGGACATTTTGGGAGTACCGTTGGGCGATTTATGAGATCTCATGGAGTTGAGGCTACTATACTAGACATAGATTCTAACCGTGTTGATTTTTTGAGGAAAATGGGTTTTGAGGTATACTATGGCGACGCTACTAGGCAAGATCTTCTTGAATCTGCTGGGATAGCTCAAGCAAAAATGTTAATCTGCGCTATTGATAATCCTGCGGTGAATAAGGAAGTTGCATTACTAGTTAAAGAAAAATATCCTCATGTTGAACTGCTCGTAAGAGCCAAAAACCGTTATGAGGCCTATGAATTACTTAATCTGGGTATTGAAAATATATACCGAGAAACTTTGGATACTTCTCTTTCTCTTGCCAGTGATGCCTTACACAAATTAGGTTTCAGGAAATATACCTTAAATCGACAAGTGCAAAATTTTATTACCTACGACGTTGAAAGTTTGAAACGATTAGCCAAAGAACCTAAGCGAGATGAAAACTACATTTTTAAGGCTAGGCAAGAACTGGAACAGCAAGAAAAACTTCTAGAACGTGATTTTAAACGTGGTATAGTAACCTACGACAAGCACTGGGATGGTGAACACATTAGGAAATCCCTCGAACAAAACGATTAATCTTAATATTCCTTTTAGTTTGATTAGGGTTTTATTAAGTACGCTTTCGCGAAAGCGCAATCATTACAAGATTTTCTTAACATCATTAATCTTTTGGTATAACTAGCTTTATCCAATAATAAAAATTAACATGTGACATAAGTCACAAATTAACTGTGAGGAAAAGCACTTTAAAATGGTGAGTTCAGTCCTCGCAAACCTGGGTAAACTATTGGAACTTTGTACCTCTTTAACCCATTAAAGTTTAAATAAAAGTTACAATATGAAAATAATAACAGCGGTAAGTGCTTTAGTGATTTTTTCACTTTTAACAGTTATCAATAAAAAAGAAAAAACAATGGATACACCAAAAATTTTAATGATTTTGTCTAGTCATAAAGAGCTAGGAGACACTGGGAAAACTACAGGATATTATTTAAGTGAAGTTACTCATGCTTATGAAGTATTTAAAGAAGCAGGTTATGACATCACATTTGTAAGTCCAGAAGGTGGTTTGCCACCAGTGGATGGTTTTGATCTTGATGACGAGATCAATAAGAAATATTGGGAAGATGAGGATTTTCAAGCAAAATTGAAATCAACCTTAAAACCATCTCAAGTTGAAGCGAGTCAATACCAAGTAATTTACTACGCTGGTGGTCATGGAACGATGTGGGATTTTCCTAATAATCAGGAGTTAGCAAATATAGCTAGTGAGATTTATGAGAATGATGGAATTGTAAGTGCTGTATGTCACGGTCCATCGGGATTGATCAATATCAAATTATCAGATGGTAGCTATTTAGTAGATGGTAAAACATTAAGCGTATTTACAAACGAGGAAGAAGCAAATGTTGAACTTACTGAGGTTGTTCCATTTTTACTAGAGGATGAATTAAAGGAAAAAGGAGCTAAAATTGATAAAGCCGATATGTGGCAAGAAAAAGTAAGCGTAGATCAACGTGTTGTTACCGGACAAAATCCAGCATCAGCAGGATTAGTAGCTCGTAGTGTCGTGGATTTACTCACTAAGTAATGCTTAAAAGCAATTATTATAAATAGAAAAACGCAGGTTCAAAACCTGCGTTTTTTCTTTTTATATAGTACTAGAATCTTCTAATGGTAAGAATTAAAAGATTGGTTCATCACTAAATTGAAAATTTGCTTTTATCGTTTTAAGTGTCCTTACGGTTTTCAAATTATTATTATTTCCACCAATCATTACTAGCAGCTACCGGTTTTGAGATAAGCACAGGTTCTCCTATTTGTGGGATTACCATAGAAACACTAAGTTCGGCAGCTTTTTTCTCCACACGCTCAATTGGGTCAGTCCAAGAATGTTGCGCTAGTTTGAATGCACCCCAGTGAATAGGCATCATAGATTTTGTTTTGAGATCAATTGCGGCTTGGGCAGTTTCCTCAGGAAACATGTGTATTTCTGACCACAATTCATTGTATTGACCACATTCAATCATCGCAAAATCAAACGGACCGTATTTTTCACCTATTTCTTTAAAATGAGCACCATAACCACTATCACCACTAAAAAATAGCTGTTCAGTTGAAGATTTTATAATCCACGAGCACCATAATGTTTGATCTCGGTCGCTCAAACCTCGACCAGAGAAATGTTGAGCAGGTGTACTAGTAAAGGTTAAACCATAAAGTTGCGTGTTTTCCCACCAATCTAATTCAGTGATTTTTTCATCATCAATTCCCCAAGCTAATAAATGATTACCTAATCCTAGAGGAGTATAAAAGACTTCTACCTTGTCTTTTAATTTAATAATGGATTCATAATCCAAATGGTCATAATGATCATGGGATAATAGAACCACATCTATTTTCGGAAGTTGTTCTATAGCAATCGGAGGTTCCTCATTAAAACGTTTTGAACCTAACCATGGATGAGGTGCAGGAACATCACTTAACATAGGGTCTATCAGAATGTTTTTTTCATTGATCTGAACTAAAAAAGTAGAATGACCGAACCATATGATCCTTGCTTCACCCTTATAATTATCAATGGATACAGAGTCAATTTTTTGAACTTGTAGTGAGTGGTTAGGTCTGGCATTGGGGATTTTTTTCAACATACCAGCAGTAGCCTTCATCATGTCTTTAAAGCTCATTTCTGTTGAGATGTTTCCTGCATTCTTAAACTTACCGTCAGTATAGTTGTCGGATTTTGTGTAAGACTGTTTTTTTTCATCACTAGCCTTGCCACCAAATTGTGGACTAGTGTATAAGAATATTACACTTATGAGGAAAATCACTCCGATAACAATACCTAGACCTAAAAGCACCTTTTTTAATATTTTTAATATGAACTTCATTTTTTGTTTACTCTATAACAAAGGTATTAAGTAACATGGCTTAAAAGTTCAAACTATTTATTCTTCTTAGTTTATGATGAGATAAGTCCTAGTTAATTAATAGTATTGATAATGCACACGACCTTAGAACATATATTATGTTCTAAGGTCGCTTTAAAACATTGACTGAATTTAAATGACTATATGATCTTGATCTTTATATTTTTCATAAAAATCAGGATAATTAGATTTAAAAGTGTTTTTTATAAATTCTAGTGGAACGTCTTCAAAATGGCCGTAATCTTCAAGGTATGACATGAATTTTGCATTTTCATTATTGTATTCCTGTAAAACAGAATCTTGGGTACCATCAAATTCTAGAACGTTTACTTGATAAATGTCGCACAACTCTTTGTTGAAGGCTGGTGAGCACTTTACCCATTGATTATTAAAACACACATCTACCAGACCATGAGGAGCTAGCTCATTAGTTCCAATTACCTTTTCTAGACGTTCAGTAGCAATGTGATTAGAAACTTTAGCAAGATGCAATCTTGCCGGTATATTAAAGGCGCGTAAACATGCTATATATAAAATGGCTTTGTCAATGCAATGGCCATCTTTTTTTTGAGCAATATTACTAGCTTTAAAATGTTCAGCGGTCAAACCTATGTTAAAGGGAAGATAGCGCCAACCATCTCTTACTTTAATATATAATTTTTCTATTAATTCCTGTTTAGATTCAATATGTCTAAATTCTTTGAGAATGTCCTGTATTACAGGATTTTCATAGTCAAAGAAGTAGGTAGATTCTGTATATTGCATTTCACAAATTTACATCATTTCGCCTCGTGCAGGATACTCTTTATCTAGTATAAAGTCTATAGCTTTTAACATGGAAGGTAAATGAGGTCTACCCCATGGATTACTATTAATCGCAGCATAGTAGATATCGTTATGACTGTCCACGAGGAACAATCCAGGTTCACTAAACAAATCAGGTTCACCTTCTTTAATTCCTTTGCTCAAATAAAGTCCCCAATTTCTAGCCGACTCTTCCGATAAATTGTATCCTAGAGATACTTTGTCGATGTCCCATTTTTGCCTAGAAAGTCTAGCTCTTTTTTCATCATCCATACTTACAGCCACTGCCTGAACACCTTTATCCTCAAAATCAGATAAGAGTTCATTGAGTTGTTCCAAGTATTTTTTACATAATGGACAATGCAGTCCTCTATAGAATATAACAAGTATAAAATTTTCACTTTCTGCTGTTTTAAGATCCCATACTTTATCTCCTAGTAAAGGAAATGATAGTTCTGGAGCTTGTTGTTGTGGAATAGGTTTTTTCATTTAATAAAAATAGAATCTTGTAGCTGGACAATTCTAAAATCATTCCTAAACTCGTGCTAATCCCTTTTTAAAACAAACTATCAACTATTAAATGTTTAATAAATTGGAATAAAGATTAAACAAAATAAGTATCTTTATTGAAAATTGAAATTATGGCAGATAAAGAAAAAAATAGAGTTCCCATGGTTAACAGAACTCCAGCCGATATGCATGTTGATGGTGTTCACTTTGATCCAAAAATCAAGGAGGCTTTAAAGGCTGAAAGGGCAAGACGAGAAACCAAACACCAAAAGGATCTGGATAAAAAATAGAGATTTATGTAATACTGTAACTTTTGTTACTGTTACGCTTTCGCGAAAGCGTGATATTTGCATAAAAATTTATTATTGATGCATTGGATTTATGAACCGTGGCCTTGGTATGTTGCAGGGCCATTGATTGCGCTTGTCATGTTTTTATTATTGTTTTTAGGTAAGCAATTTGGAATCTCGGCAAATTTAAGAACGAAATGTGCGGCTTTCGGAGCTGGTAAAACATCAGATTTTTTTGATTTTGATTGGAAAGAAGAGCGATGGAACTTAATGATTGTGCTAGGTGCGATAATTGGAGGATTCTTGGGATCCACCTTTATGACAAATAATGGTGATAACAGTGTTTCTATCTCAAAAAATACCGTAGAAGAACTTAAAAGTGAGTATGATTTTCAAAGTGCTGGTGATAGTTATTTGCCAGAAGAATTGTTTGCAATTGAAAGTTTAAACGACCTCACAACAATTGCAATATTGCTAGTTGGTGGTTTTCTTGTTGGGTTTGGAGCCCGATATGCAGGTGGCTGTACTTCGGGACATGCTATATCTGGATTGAGCAACTTACAATTACCATCTCTCGTAGCTGTCATAGGTTTTTTATAGGTGGATTAATAATGATTCACGTTTTCTTCCCCTTAATATTCTAATATGAAAAAGTATACAACATATTTAGCCATAGGAGTATTTTTTGGTTTAGTAATGTATAAGTCTGAGGCTGCTTCGTGGTTTAGGATTTATGAAATGTTTCGTTTCGATAGCTTTCATATGTACGGAATTATTGGAAGTGCTCTTATTCTTGGAGTAGTGGGAATACAATTAATTAAGCGTAAAAATATCAAAGCCTTAGGTGGACGAGATATGCAATTAAACCAAAAACAACCTAGTTTTCCTAGGTATTTAATTGGCGGAATTCTTTTTGGATTAGGTTGGGCGCTTGCAGGTGCATGCCCTGGACCTATGTATGTTTTGATAGGTGCTGGTTTTCCTACTATTTTAATCGTAATTAGTGGTGCATTAATAGGCACTTACGTTTATGGCCTTTTACGAACTAGGCTTCCTCATTAATAATGAATTTTCTTATTAATTTGTTTTAGATACAGAAATTACTGATAAACAGAAAATTAACTACTATTATCATATTGTTTAGAATTTTGATTAGTTATAAAATTTAACTTTGATTAAAATTTCTGCTATGGATAGGATTACTTTTAAAGATTTCGGTTATGCAGAAGTGTTTGTTTTTAAAAATTTTTTAATCACCCAAATAGCAGAAGGAATTGTAGTTGGCGAAGGTCATGTTCGTTATTTGAAGATGTTTATAGAAAAAACCTACGGATCAAATCCGATGGTTTATTTGAGTAATAGGGTTAACTCCTATAGCGTAAATCCACTCGTCTATCATCATTTTCCTGAGATTCCCAATCTTTTGGGTATTGGTGTGGTTGCATATTCACCGCTTACTATTCAAAATATTAGGATTGAAAAAAAATTTTCAAAAGTTCCTTTTCAAGCATTTGATAAAATTGAACAAGCGGTCATTTGGTCTGATTATTTGGTCACAGCTCACATTAAAAAACACTTAGTATAACATAAATACTTACTGTATTTAAAAAACCTCTAACTCTTAAAAAAGTTAGAGGTTTTTTAAATTATTTTATATTATTTTTTTACAGCTAATTAATTATTTAGTTTTGTCTAAAAATAAGTTTTGATGCTTCGTAAATTAGAATTGTGTATAGTAATGGCTTTTGTAATGCCCATTATTTCACTCGCTCAATCACCTTCTTTAACTATAAAAGGTAAAGTTTTAAGTGATAAAGATCCTGTAGTTCTGGCTACTGTTGTAGTTAAAGAAACAAACACACGAGCATTCACTAATATTGATGGTGAATTTTCTATAACCTTAGATGAGAAAGGTGTGTATACTCTTTATATTTCGGCATCCGGATACCGCAATTCAACCCAAACCATTAATGTATCTCAAGAAGAAAACTCGTTTGAATTCACATTGACAAAAGATGCTTTAGGATTAGACCAAGTTGTAGTAAGCGCTACTCGTAATCGAGTAGAACGTAAAAAAGCACCGGTGGTAATATCTTCTATACGTACAAGATTGCTCAATGCAACCCAATCAACTACACTGGCCGATGGATTAGGTTACGCTCCTGGAGTAAGAGTAGAAAATAATTGTCAAAATTGTGGATTTACTCAAGTAAGATTAAATGGATTACAAGGAGCCTATACTCAGATTCTTTTGAATAGTAGACCAGTATTCACTTCTCTATTGGGCGTTTATGGTCTAGAGCAAATACCCGTTAATACCATTGATCGTATTGAAGTGGTGCGCAGTGGTGGTAGTGCTCTATATGGCTCAAATGCTATTGCAGGTACGGTAAACGTAATCACCAAAGATCCTGTTTTAAATACTTGGGAAATAGGTAGTACCATATCAAGCATAAAAGGAGACGTACTGGATAGAAATTTAAATTTCAATTCATCTATAGTAGCTGATGATTTACAGACTGGAGTCACCTTATACGGCTCATACCGCAATCGCGATGCCTATGATGCTAATGACGATGGCTTTACTGAATTAGTAGAAATTGATAACACTACTGTAGGGGCAAAAGCTTTCTTGAAACCTCATGAGCGCAGTAGGATCTCATTGAATTTAAATGCCATAAAGGAATATAGACGTGGTGGTGACCGACTGGATCTTGCTCCTCAATTTACCGATATTACGGAAGAGCTTCAACATGATACATTCATAGGTGGTGCCGATTATGAATGGGAAAGCACCGATTACTCTCACAAGCTACAAGCTTATACAAGTACATCTTATACAAATCGAGACAGCTATTACGGTGGTTTAGGAGGATCAAGAACTAGGCAGGATAGTTTAATTGCCAATAATGCATTTGGTACTACAAAGGATTTGGCTTGGGTAACAGGAGTTCAACATACCAAATCATTCACAAGAGATGTAATCACTACAGGATTGGAATACGTAACAACCAATACGGAAGATGAAATTCCTGGCTATAATCGATCTATTGATCAACAAGTAAATACTATTGGGTTTTACTCACAATACGAGTGGAAACCTACAGAAAAAGTTACTGCTTTATTAGGAGCAAGATTAGACCATGTAAACGTGGATGGGAAATATTCAGTAGGAACAGTTTTGCGAGAAGTGTCAATCGATCAAACAGCTATTTCTCCCAGATTAACTATGAGTTATGACCTGACAAAACAAATTAAATTACGAGCAGGTTATGCTCGAGGTTTTAGAGCTCCACAAGCTTTTAATGAAGATTTGCATATATCTAGTGTAGGAGGAGAACAGCTCTTTGTTATCTTATCTGAAGATTTAAAAACAGAATACTCTAATGCTTTTACCAGTTCTTTTAATTACTCTCTCTCAAAAAACTTACTTCAATTAGATTTTCTGGTAGAAGGATTTTATACAACTATTCAGGATCCATTTACTCAAGTGAGCACAGGTGCTACCTTGAATAATGGTTCTATATTAGAAGAGGTACGCAATGGTTCTGGTGCAACTGTTTTTGGTAGTAATATTGAAATTGGTGTTTCGCCATCGTCCGATTGGAGGTTTCAAATAGGCGCTACCTATCAAGAATCTAGGTATGACGATGAACAATTACTCTTTGAAAGCGATGGTGCTTTAGGAGAGTCTGATATCTTTATAGATGAGTTTGTACGTAATCCTAATTGGTATGGGTTTTTAAATGCTACCTGGTTACCGTCAGCAAAGTTTAATATCGATCTTACCAGTACCTATACAGGTCGCATGAATGTTCCTAGAGTAATAAGTGACAGCGGATTTCTGCAAATAAATCGATCTAATCCTTTTTTAGACATGAATCTCAAAGTTGAAACTCATTTTGATTACAGTGATGATTTTATGATTACCATTTCTGGTGGAGTGCGCAATATGTTTGATAGTTTTCAAGACGATTTTGATACAGGCGCTACCAGAGATTCAGATTATGTTTATGGGCCTATGGCTCCTAGAACTGTATTTTTAGGAATCAAAATTGGTAAAATGCATTGATTATGAAACTGTATACTACACTCGTTTTTGTTATTGTGGCCTTTGTGGTATTACCATTAAACGCACAAGACAATTCAATAGAATGGACCACGATTGAGAATGTTGAGGACTCGCTTTCGCGAAAGCGTAAAAAAACAATCCTTTATTTTTATACGGATTGGTGTGTGTATTGTAAAAAAATGGAGCAATCTGCATTTAGAGATCTGCAGGTAATAGAGAAATTAAAAAAGGATTATTATTCCATTAAATTAAACGCTGAAACAGCTGATACTATCCAAATAGGCAATGATCAATTTATCAATAAAAACCTTAAAAAATCTAGAAACCCGATTCATGAGCTCGCCGAATTATTAGGAAGTCGAAAAGACAAACCTTTTGTAGCGCCTGTAATCGTACTATTTGATGAACAATTCAATGTTATCAAGCGTTCTTTTGAGTATTTATCACCAAAGGAATTGTATCAATGGATTCAATAAAAAAAGCCTTTTCGTAAATTGAAAAGGCTTTTTTTCTTTTTTGCTTATATATCTTATAAAGTAATATTGATAGTATTACCAGTTACTGTTGTATACACTGCTTGATTGTCACAAGCACCAGAGCCATAATCCAAGCTACCTTGTAAAACTGTACCATTAAAATCAAGAACACCTTGAGCGATATTTGCACAAGTATAAGGTTTGAGTAAAGGTTGTGAGATGGTAATTGTAAGACTAGAGCCATTTGGTCTACTTACCGTTCTATTACCCATGAATAATTCCACTAAATCATCAGTTCTTGTTAATGTTCCAGCTCCTTGAATAAGTCGAGTGTCAACGTCGCTATTAAAGTTAAATACCGATCCATTTAAACTGGTAAAACTTCCATTTGAAACATTTCGATTCCATTGAATACTGGTTGATGTTGACGTATTTGTATAAGTTACTAGACCAGATAAACCTCTTCCATTTATAGTGTAATTGCGTCTTTCTACAGTTGCTACTGCTCCTGGATTACGTAACATGTCAGTTAAAGTAATTTCGATTATCCCGGTTCGGGTAATACCTCTAGGAGACGTGCAGCCAGTCCCAAAATCTAGTGTATAAGTTTTAGGAAAACCACCGTTTGTAGTTTGAGTGGTAACAACCACACAACCATTTTTAGAAATGCTATCCTCTTCTGTAAAATCTCTTGAGAAATTAAGGTCCTCGACATCTAGAACTAGGTCAAAATCAAACGATTCTGCTACTTCAATAGCTGCGCTTTCCTTTGCTAGTTCTGTATCAGATTGGTTTGTGTTTTCATCATCACTAGAACATGAGGTGCCTATTGAAAGTAATACTGTCATGAAAGGTAAAATCAATAATTTTCTCATAATAAATGGTTTTAATGTTTAACGATTATGAGACCCTTAAAATTGTAGAAAGTTTAAAAGGACTTATTTTTTAAGTCCAAGTAAAAGTAAGTCTGGCAGTTCTACTTTAAGGGTTTCAATCTCACTGGGAGATTTCTTTGGAATCCATAAATAGATGGATCTTAGTGTGCTCAAAAGATTGAATAAGATGGTTTCAACACTCATGTTTTTGAACTCGCCTTTATCGATTCCTTCTAGTATGATTTGTTTAAAATCAGCCTCATAATTCTTACGCAATCGAATATATTCTTCATAGGAAACTCCTTCTAGATGCATCCAGTCGTTATTAAGAACAGCTAGTGAATCAGTAAGTGACAAAGCAATTTTTATATGTAAGGCGATAAGATTTTGAGCCTTTACAAAGGCAGTGCTATCGTCACTTTCAACTTGCTTCATTCCATTGGTAAATTCGTGAGCAACCTCAAGAATTAAAATCGTAAGTATTTCTTGTTTGCCAGATATATGATTATACAAGCTTGCAGCCTTCATATCTAGCGCCGCAGCTAGATCTCGCATGGTAACGGCAGAATATCCACGTTCTTTAAAAAGTCGTGCTGCAGTAGTTAGAATTTGAGATTTACGCTGGGTCATGGGATTGCAAGTATACCTCTAAAACAAATTATTCACAAAAGTTTATACCATCCATGTGATAATTAGACTTTAGATTTGCGTGTAAATACGTAGACATGCTACAAAACATAGAATCTAATCCTTTAATTGACCGTTTACCACCTCATTTAAAACAATTCATAAAACCACAAAACTATGAATTGTACACAGCGCAAGATCAAGCGGTGTGGCGTCATGTCATGCAACGTAATGTTGAGTTTTTAAGTAAAGTTGCTCATGGATCGTACTTAAAAGGATTGGAAAAAACAGGTATTTCTATTGAAGAGATTCCTTCTATGTATGGAATGAATCGTATTTTAAAGGAAATAGGCTGGGCAGCAGTTGCGGTTGATGGATTTATTCCACCAGCTGCCTTTATGGAATTTCAAGCCTATAAAATATTGGTAATTGCTGCCGATATAAGAAAGCTAGAGAATATTGAATACACGCCTGCTCCAGATATTATCCACGAGGCTGCAGGACATGCTCCTATAATTGCCAGCCCAGACTACGCAGAATATTTAAGACGATTTGGAGAAATAGGTAGTAAAGCAATTTCAAGTGCACACGATCATCAAATGTACGAGGCTGTTAGGCAGCTTTCCATACTTAAAGAAACACGCACGGCTGTTCACGATGCACAACTAGATCAACAAATCTCCAATGCCGAGGAAGAAGTGGAACGTTTACAAAACAAAAAGGTGGAACCTAGCGAGATGTCTCTCATTCGCAACTTACATTGGTGGACTGTGGAATACGGGCTAGTAGGAACTCTAGACGATCCTAAGATTTATGGAGCAGGATTGCTTTCTAGTATAGGTGAGAGTAAAAGTTGCCTGGAGCCAGAAGTGGAAAAAAGACCTTATTCTATTGATGCTGCTTATCAAGACTTTGATATAACTCGCAAACAACCGCATTTATATGTTACGCCAGATTTTGCCCGATTGAGCGAGGTTCTTGAGGAGTTTGCTAATACTATGGCTGTACGTAAAGGTGGTCATCGAGGCTTACGTAAATTAATAGATTCTAAGAGTTTAGGAACTATAGAATTGAGCACCGGATTACAAGTATCAGGAGTATTTACTCGTATGATTACTAATGAGGACAACGAGGTGGTATTCTTTGAGACAACAGGTGAATCGGCACTAGCGTATAGGGAGAAGGAACTTATCGGGCATGGAATTTCTACACATAAAAAAGGCTTTTTGAGTCCGCTAGGAAAACTAAAAGGCATTTCGCTAGCCATTGAGGATATGGGACCTCGTGATTTACAAGCCTATAATTTTTATGATAATGAACGTATAGAGTTCACCTATGAAAGTGGTATTCATGTAGAAGGTTTAAATGTAACTGGTATGCGTAATTTGAATGGTAAACTTATGCTTATTCAATTCGTGGACTGCACGGTTACTTACAAAGATGAGGTGCTTTTTACACCTCAAGATGGTATGCTGCATTTAGCAGTTGGAAAGGAAATAGTTAGTGCCTATGCTGGTCCGGCCGATTATCACAGTTTTGACCTAGTATACCACGAGAGTGATACAAAAACTGTGAAACCTGTTTACACTGAAAAACAACTTGTTGTTCATGGATGGTATGAAAAGGTACGACGCTTTCGCGAAAGCGTAAAAACAAATAACACTGTCCTAAACGATGATCAAATCAATGAGCTTACAGGTATCTTGAATCAAGTGGAAAAAGAATTTCCTGATCAATGGTTGTTGATAGATGAGATTAATGAGTTACTTACTTAAAAAAGTTATAAGTGGGAATGAGGTACGCACAATAGTGCCATTACCAAGAGTGCTCGTTAATGTGGTAATACCGTTCAATTCATCAACTAACTGATGGAGCAATTTTAAGCCATTGGAATAGGTGAGTTCTGTTTTAGTAAAGCCTATACCAGTGTCATGCGTAATTATCACAAGTTCTTTGGTTTCTATAGAAACAATATTTGTAATGTAAGTCGCTGCCGAGTGTTGAACTGCGTTGTGCAGCGCTTCGTTTGTTAGTATTAGTAATTTCCAGAAATGTATAGGTTCTAACTGCTGGTTTAACTGAGTAGGAAAACTGGTTTTAAAAGTCGTTTTACTGGAAGTTTTCTTGTAATGGTCCTGTAGAATTGTGATAAGCTTAGTAAGGTCATCGAGAGAAAATTCTATACTTTTAAGGGAGTAATCGGTAATAATATGGATAGCTTCGTTTTTAACTGAAGGTTGTTCTGTATGTTTAGCAGCAAGGGATTTTATTAAGTCGTGTTGTTTTTTTAGGCGAGTTCTATGTGCAGCTCTAGCTTTTACCCTAGCTTTTTTGGCGGCTTTTTCTTCTTGCTTAAAGAATTGAACAATAAGTATCCCAAGACCAAAACCTATAAGTATATAGTTTATGTATTCCATACGACTAAGGTATAAAAGCTACATTTAGGACTTTAAAAATTATTAAATAAAAATGTTCGGACTATTTAAAAATAAAAAGAAACAAAGAATACAGGAATACCTTAATCAGGATGCGTTGCTACTTGATGTGCGCACTTCATCAGAATTTAATGGTAATAATATCCCTGGATCATTAAACATACCATTGTCTTCTTTAGAGAGTCAATTGGATAAATTGGATAGGGAAAAACCTATAATCGCATATTGTAAAATGGGTGGTCGTAGTACTATGGCTACTGCAAAACTTAAGTCTAAGGGATTTAAAGTTATTGATGCTGGTGGAATAGGTTCTGTTAAAAAATATATCAAAAAGAATTAAAGTAGATTTTTCCTATTTTTACCTTATGAAATTGGATTATCATAACATCAAGGCCGAAGGTAAATTTACCATTACCAACTTTCAATGTGGTCCTTCCTTGAACTTACTAAAGGAAGATGGTATGTATAAAATTATTTGGTGTTATAAAGGAGAGCAAGAAATGATGGTTGATGGGTATGACTTATTGCTCAAACAAAATCAAGTACTGTTTTGTACACCAAATAATATAGTTGAGGTCCCAAAGAACAATCACGGTTTGATTGCCTTTGTGTTTAATCGTGAGTTTTATTGTATTCAACATAATGATGAAGAAGTAAGTTGTAATGGACTGTTATTCTATGGCTCGTCCACTGCGCCGGTAATTTCATTGTCAGATAAACAATCTCGTAGCTTTGATGCCATGCTTTTACTTTTTCAAGAAGAGTTTGAGACTAAGGATCGTATTCAAGGTGAAATGTTAAGAACGTTGCTTAAAAGAATGTTGATTACCAGCACTCGATTACTCAAAGAAAATGGTTTGTCTGAGGAACTCTCTATTAAACAACTTGATTTATTTAGACAGTATAACATTTTAGTAGAGCAACATTTTAAGGAAAACCATCAAGTAAGTGATTATGCAGCCATGTTGTATAAATCACCCAAAACCTTATCCAATTTGTTCAAAAAAAACAATTTAAAATCGCCCTTACAGATTATAAACGAGCGCATTGTTGTAGAAGCAAAACGCTTGTTGAGAAATTCTCAATATAGCGCCGAGGAAATAGCTTTTGAATTAGGATACAACGAGGCTAGTCATTTCTCTAAGTTTTTTAAAAAACATGTAGGAATATCACCCTTGCAGTATCGCAAGGATCACTAGAACTTTCTAGCTGTTAAACCACTAGGGATATATAACTGGCGACTGTCATACATATTGATATACAAATCTAGAGTGTCTTTACTTCCTTTGTAATAAACGCGGTACTTATCTAATAAAGCGACACCTTTAAAACCATTTTTTGATTTCATAGGGCAACAGCTTCCGGCTCTGTAATATTCGAGTTCTTCTCCATTAGGACCAGCTAGTGCATTTAGAAAGCGTCGTTCATTAGTTGGACCTTCGTTAGAATTAACGCCACCTACCATGGCAGGCTTGTCAGGTGAATATCCATAATCCTTATCAGTTGCCTTGGCAGTTACAAGAAAGGCATAAGAGTTTTGAAGAATTTGGGTTTTCTCTACACTTGTATCTTCAGTTTTTGAATTACTTTTTTCAAGAGCAGTTTTAGTACTATTGCAGCTCGTCATAAAGATAAAAAGTGTAAATATGGCTAGGTTTTTCATTTTGAAATTTTGGTTTATTAAAAATACAATCTTTAAAACAAAAACAGGCAGTCCTTTATGAATCTGCCTGTTTTCAATCAACCAACTAACTATGAAAAAAATACACTTTATACAGTAGCAGCTTCCAAAGCTTGTGCTTCTGGAAAATCTACCGGCACTTGTGTAGTATTGTGTAGGTAATTTGAAATGGTTTTATCACCTATTAAAACGATAGTGTCTACTAGATTTTCTTGCGAATATCCAGCATCAAAAAAAGCTTCTATTTTATCATTATCTGCGCGACCTCTATTTTCAGTAATATTTTTGGCCAGCGCTGCAAGAGCGTTGTAACTCTCATTATTACTAGATTTTCCTGATCGGAACTCCAGGATTTCCTCGTCAGTAAATCCATTCATTTTTCCTATTGCAGTATGAGCGCTCAAGCAATATTGACATTCATTCACCTGGCTTACTGCTAGGTTTACGATTTCTTTTTCTTTATTATTTAAAGAAGTTTTGGCGCTAGAGAAATTCAAATAATTACTCAATGCATTATTGGAAAGCGCATAGGTCGCGTATAGATTAGGTACAAACCCTAATTGTTTCTCAAGGTTGTCAAAAATTCCTTGATTTGTATTGTTAACTTGATCTCTTGTTGGGACATTAAAAGTTGCCATATTGTATCTATTTTATTGTACTTGTTTGTTTTGTTGGTACAAATATCCGATGTGAATAGACCTTTAGAAATGTGGTTATTTCCTTATACGTTATCAATAATTCCCGATACTTAAATTTTGTGCTCTTAGACTTATATTTAAGGAAAATTTGAATGCATGAAATGTTTAAAATTACTCTTGACTTTATTGGTTGTTTTAGCTTGCGCCAAAACAAATTCACAACAACTACCAGAACCACCAGAATCTCAAAAACTTTACGAATCTCAAAACTTTAGATTATTAGGTCCGTTTAGAGGTGGCCGTAGTGCCGCTGTTACGGGTGTGCCAGGAAAACCTAATTTGTTTTATTTCGGAAGTACCGGTGGTGGAGTGTGGAAAACACAAGATGGTGGTAGAACCTGGAAGAATATCTCTGATGGATTTTTTGGAGGATCTATTGGTGCTGTAAGCGTTGCACCAAGTGATCATAATGTAATCTATGTAGGTGGTGGAGAAAAAACAGTGAGAGGAAATGTATCTAGCGGATATGGTGTGTATAAAAGTGAAGATGCAGGTAAAACATGGAAGTCTGCAGGATTACCTAATAGTAGACACGTACCTCGTATCGCTATCGATCCCAATGACCACAATATAGTTTACGCAGCTGTACTAGGTAATATTTACAAACCCACAACAGATCGCGGCGTCTATAAATCGACCGACGGTGGTAAAACATGGAGCAAAAAACTTTATGCCAACGATATGGCAGGAGCTGTTGATTTAATCATAGACCCTAACAATCCACGTGTATTGTATGCCAGCACTTGGAGACTTCAACGCACACCTTATAGTTTAAGCAGTGGTGGTGATGGCAGTGCTTTATGGAAAAGTACAGATTACGGTGAAACATGGAAGAAAATTTCTTCCAATGAAGGTTTCCCTCAAGGTACTTTAGGAATAATGGGTATTACTGTATCACCAGTAAGTAGTGACAGGTTATATGCCATAGTTGAACATAAAGACAAAGGTGGTGTTTATCGTAGTAATGACGCTGGCCTTACATGGCGACGCACCAATAGCGACCGTAGTTTAAGACAAAGAGCTTGGTATTACACACGTATTTATGCCGATACTGAAGACGTGGATAAACTTTACGTAGTAAATGTAAGCTACCATAAAAGCGTTGATGGTGGTAAAACCTTTGAAAGTGCCAGAGCGCCTCATGGTGATCATCACGATTTATGGATTGCACCAGAGGATTCAAATAGAATGATCATGGCCGATGACGGTGGCGCACAAGTAACCTACGATGGCGGTCAAACCTGGAGTACCTATCACAATCAACCTACTGCTCAATATTATAGAGTAACCACAGATGATAGCTTTCCTTATCGAATTTATGTTGCACAACAGGATAATGGAACGATTAGAATCCCTCATAGAACCACTGGTCGTAGTATAACAGATAAAGACTGGGAAGGAACCGCTGGTGGAGAAAGTGCTCACATTGCTGTGGATCCTAAAAATAACGATATCGTTTATGGTGGTAGCTATGGTGGTTATCTTACTAGGGTAAATCATCAAACTAAATCGGTACGTGCGGTAAACGTTTGGCCAGATAATCCAATGGGTCATGGCGCAGAAGGAATGAAATACCGTTTTCAATGGAACTTCCCTATTATGTTTTCAAAACATGAACCTAATAAATTATACGCGTTCTCAAATCACGTTCACGTAACTACTGACGAAGGTCAAAGTTGGGAACTACTAAGTAAAGATCTTACACGTAATGACCCTACAAAATTAGGTCCTAGTGGTGGACCTATTACAAAAGATAATACAGGTGTAGAATACTATTGTACCATTTTTGCCGCTGCCGAATCTCCTGTGAAAGCTGGTGAATTATGGGTAGGAAGTGATGATGGACTAGTACACCTTACTCGCGACGGCGGGAAAAACTGGCAAAATATAACTCCTAAAGGACTGCCAGAATGGGCTCAAATAAATAGTATTGAACCTAGTCGTTATGACGCAGCCACATGCTACGTAGCAGCAACACGATACAAGTTAGGAGACTTTGAACCGTACCTGTTTAAGACAGACGATTACGGGAAATCTTGGAAAAAAATAACCACCGGTATACCAGACGAGCATTTTACGCGTGTTATCCGTGAAGATGACAAAACTCAAGGTATGTTATACGCGGGAACCGAGACTGGATTGTACATCTCCTTCAACGATGGTAAAAATTGGGAAAGTTTTCAACTTAATCTCCCTATAGTTCCAGTAACAGATCTTGCTGTGAAGAACAGTAACCTAATCATCGCAACTCAAGGAAGAAGTTTGTGGATTCACGATGACTTAGATTTAGTTAGACAAGGAGTGCAGCACACGCTTTCGCGAAAGCAGAATGAAAACATTCTTTTCAAACCAAAAACTGCCTACAGGATGGCAGGAAATGGTAGGCCAGGATCTTTAACTGCAGGGACAAACCATCCAGCTGGTGTTCAAATTCACTTTTATTTACCGAAATTAAATGAGAAGGACAGTGTGGCACTTAGTTTTTATGACGATAAAAATAAGTTGATTAAAAAGTATGCTACTTACGACAAAAAAAGTCCGCTCAAGGCAAAAACCGGTGCAAATCTATTTAATTGGAATACTCAATACGACGGTGCCGAACAGCTAAAAGGTATGATTCTATGGTGGGCAAACCTTTCTGGGCCAAAAGCTGTTCCTGGTAATTATAAGGTAGAATTAGAGATTAATGATGAGAAGTTAAGTCAACCTATTACCATTATCGCACCACCAAATAGTGAGGCAACTGTGGCAGACATGCAAAAACAGTTTGATTTCATAACCGAGGTAAACGCAACGGTTGACAAAGCGCATAAGAGTATTAAAAACATACGAGAGTTTAATAAGAAACTTACTTCATTTAAAAACCTCTATAAGGAGGATGAGAGAGAAGAAGTAAAAGAAATGGTGGAAATGGCTACTCAAATGCAAAAGAAATTCAATGAAGTAGAAAAAGCGCTGTATCAAACCCAAAACCGCAGTGGTCAGGATCCATTAAATTTCCCAATTCGTTTGACGAATAAGTTGGCTCATTTAAATAGCCTAACAGGAATGAGTGATTTTGCGCCTACTAATCAAGCGATTCAAGTGAAAAATGAGTTAACTAGTGCGATTGAATTACAACTTCAGGAGTTTGACAAGGTACTCCAATCAGATATTAAGCAGTTCAATAATAAGTTTAACGAGATTAAACTAGATTACTTAATGTTGGATAAAGAATAATTCTAGCATAATTAAGATCAAAATCCGCAGAAATAATCTCTGCGGATTTTTTATTTTACCCGTAATGTATTGATATTCAATATATAAAAAATTTAAAAAAAGTTTTTTTATTTAAACTTTTGAATACATTTGACCCCATGATGAGCAGCAATCATTTTTTTAAACTGCGCATCGCCTTTTTAAATGAAAATTGTTTTCAGATTCGGGCTGGAGGACATAAAGAAGTCTATCCTCACAGCTGCTCTAGGTATAGAGAACCGAATTTTATGGCTGACTTCTGAAATTCAATCTTATCTACCAGGTAGGATTAACTCTTATTTAATTGTTAATCAACCTTCTCTTCATTTTTTAAACTTTAATAATTAGTAGCTTTAAGCTAACTAATAATCGACATATAGCTTTATATAATGAAGAACAAGTATATTGATCTTATTGATCAAACCTTCTATTTTCCTCAAGAGGAATTTGAATTAAAAAACAATTGGCTACAATTTCACGGTATTGACCTTAAACAATTAGTAGCTGATTATGGATCGCCTTTAAAATTTACCTACTTACCTAAAATTTCGCAAAATATAAAAGCGGCGCAAGGATGGTTTCAGGATGCAATAAAAGCACATGATTATAAAGGAGAATACCATTATTGTTATTGTACAAAAAGCTCGCATTTTAAACATGTGCTAGATGAAGCGTTGAAAAATAATATTCATATTGAAACTTCAAGTGCTTTTGATTTGGACATAGTTCAGCAGCTTAAAAAAAGCGGAAAAATAAAACCAGATACTTACATTGTGAGTAATGGTTTTAAACGTGACCAGTACATTGACAACATTGCACAATTAGTTAATCAAGGACATGATAACTCAATTAGTGTTATTGATAATTATGAAGAATTAGGGTTGTTGCGTGGTGCAATTAACCGTCCGTTTAATGTAGGAATACGCATTGCTAGTGAAGAAGAACCTAAATTTGAGTTCTATACTTCAAGACTAGGGATTGGGTATAAGGATATTGTTCCTTTCTATAAAAAACAAATACAAAACGATGAAAAAGTATCACTCAAAATGTTACACTTTTTCATAAATACAGGAATTAGAGATACTGCTTACTATTGGAATGAGCTCAATAAATGTTTGAATGTTTATGTACAGCTCAAAAAAATATGTCCAGAATTAGACAGTCTGAATATAGGTGGTGGATTTCCTATTAAGAACTCACTTGCCTTTGAATACGACTATGCCTATATGATTCATGAGATTGTAGGTCAAATTAAACAGTATTGTGTTCAGGCAGGAGTAGATGAGCCTAATATTTTTACTGAGTTTGGAAGCTATACCGTGGGAGAAAGTGGTGGTGCTATTTTCCAAGTGCTGTATCAAAAACAACAAAATGATCGTGAAAAATGGAACATGATCAACAGTTCCTTTATCACAACATTACCAGATACTTGGGCCATAAATAAGCGATTCATCATGTTACCTCTTAACGGGTGGAATAATGAGTATGAGCGCGTATTACTAGGTGGTCTTACTTGTGATAGTGATGACTATTACAACAGTGAACAACACATGAATGCTATTTATTTACCTAAATACAATAAGGATAGACCGTTGTTCCTTGGATTTTTTAATACAGGTGCTTATCAAGAAACCATTGGTGGATTTGGTGGTTTACAACACTGCTTGATACCACAACCTAAACATATTCTTATAGATAGAGATGAAGAAGGCAATTTAACTACTTCACTTTTTTCTGAACAACAAAAATCTGAGCAGCTTTTGTCTCTTTTAGGTTACAGTGAGTCACCACTTACAGTAGCAAGTGAAGAGGATGTCGAGTTGCCTGAAACAATCAATTACTCTATTTAATCCTTTCATAAAAAATGAAACTTTCATCGACTTATGCAGGAATTCCAGATGAATTTGGAAACCTGAATAACGCAAAAACAGTATTAATTCCAGTTCCTTACGATGGTACAAGTACCTGGGGAAAAGGAGCCGATAAAGGTCCTGATGCTTTTCTAGAAGCCTCAGAAAATATGGAGTTGTACGATATTGAAACAAATACTGAAGTTTACAAGCAAGGTATTTATCTAGCACCAACTATTGATGAAAATTCAAGTCCAGATGCTATGGTAAATGCAGTTTACACTGCAGTCAAAGGTCACGTAAACCGTAACAAATTTGTCACCTTATTTGGTGGTGAACACAGCATTTCTATAGGCGCCATGCGTGCTATGAATGAACAGTATCAAGATTTAAGTGTATTACAATTGGACGCTCATGCCGATTTGAGAAAAGAATACATGGGATCGCCATACAATCATGCTTGCGCTATGTATGAAGCAAATGAAAATATGAACTTGGTTCAAGTAGGAATACGCAGTATGGATGTTGCAGAAACTACTGTAATGAATAAAGACCAAGTATATTTTGCACATGAAATGATTACCGATGATTACTGGATGGATAGCGCTATAGACGCGCTTACAGATGATGTGTATATCACGTTTGATTTGGACGCTTTTGATCCATCTATTTTACCAGCGACTGGAACTCCAGAACCTGGAGGACTTCAGTGGTACGAGACTCTAGAGTTTTTACGACGTGTTTTTGAGGAGCGCAATGTGGTAGGATTTGATATAGTAGAGCTGTGTGCAACTGGCGATTACAAAGCTTCGGCATTTGCTGCGGCAAAACTTTATTACAAAATGTTGAGCTACAAATTTGCTAGCGATGAGCAAGACCTTGATGGTGATTACGCTTTCGCGAAAGCGGAAAAAAACAATGTAAAATCTGAAAAAATTGACGACGATGAATACTAAAGGAGCTATTTCTCAATTCATAGAAAACTATTACTTGCATTTTAACGCAGCTGCACTAGTTGATGCTGCAAAAGGTTATGAAGATCAACTGGCAGCAGGCAACAAAATGTTGGTGTCACTAGCAGGAGCTATGAGTACTGCCGAATTAGGTAAAATTTTTGCTGAAATGATTAGGCAAGATAAAGTTCATATAATTTCTTGTACAGGTGCAAACCTAGAAGAAGATGTCATGAATCTTGTAGCGCACAGTCATTATAAAAGAGTTCCTAATTATAGAGACCTAACACCGCAAGATGAATGGGATTTACTAGAAAAAGGCCTTAATCGCGTTACCGATACTTGCATTCCTGAAGAAGAGGCGTTCAGACGCCTACAAAAGCATATCTACAAATTGTGGAAAGAAGCAGAAGATGCAGGCGAACGTTATTTCCCACATGAATTCATGTATAAAATGTTGTTATCTGGTGTTCTAGAAGAGTATTATGAAATCGATTTGAAAAATAGCTGGATGTATGCTGCGGCACAAGCTAATTTACCTATCGTGGTACCTGGATGGGAAGATAGCACCATGGGTAACATTTTTGCTAGTTATGTGATGAAAGGTGAATTAAAAGCAAGCACAGTTAAATCGGGTATTGAGTATATGACAATGCTAGCAGACTGGTACACCGAGAATACTAGTGATAGTGGTATAGGATTCTTTCAAATAGGTGGTGGAATAGCTGGTGATTTCCCTATTTGTGTGGTTCCTATGCTTTATCAAGATATGGAAAGAACCAATACACCATTCTGGAGTTATTTCTGTCAAATAAGTGATAGTACTACTAGTTATGGATCTTATTCTGGTGCCGTGCCTAATGAAAAAATTACTTGGGGTAAGCTAGATATTGATACTCCTAAATTTATAATAGAAAGTGATGCTACTATCGTAGCTCCTTTGATTTTTGCTTATTTACTTAACATGTAGTCATGAAACAAGACGCTATTTCTTTCAAACGAGTTATTATAGATTATAAAAAACTCAATGATCAAGTATTACAATTACTTGTAGACAGATATCCAGATGGGTATGATGATAGGGATATTATAAGTTTTAGAAATAAGGATTATGAATGGGTAGATTGTGTTGAGGTGCGCACGCACGATACCATTTATCTAGTTAAAATCAGTAAAAGGCTTCAAACAGCTATGGAAGCCTATGAGAGTGATGTTGAAGAGGAAGACATTACTAATGAACTTGATGACAGTGAGGACAGCATGCTTCCAGAAAATGAAGATGCTGATTTTCAACCAGAAGTTGACTTTTAATTTAGAATGAAAATTACTGCCTGTCATGTAGCAGATCAAATAGACTTAAAGGAATTAAGTCTTAGTTTAAGTGGTAGACAGCTCAATTCTGTAAAGGATGAGCTGTTTATAAAAACAGAATCTGGTGAATATTTACAAGTATTAAGTTATGGAGTAGTATGTTCAACCAGTGATTTTCATAGAATAACAGAACAATTACAATTAGTCAAAAAACAGGCTAGTAATTGGTATGGATACCAGGAAGAAAACAGTGATTCTTTTCAACTTGAGCTATTTAAGGAGCGATTACAATTGCACTACAACCAGTTAGATTTAATTGACGATGATCCTCAAAAGATAAGAATGGTCATGTTGCATTTGTCACAATCTGTAACGCTTTCAACCTACGCTAGTAAGGCTGAGGATCTTTTAATGGAGACTAAAAAACACACATACTTGCTAGAACGTGATGGAAGACTTCAAATAAAAGGGAAGAAGCTCAAGAAGTATATAGGTGGAGTTCTTAATATTAAAAATGATATCAGTGAGCACCTTTATATTTTTGATTCACCAGATGAGGTTTGGGACGATGAAAATTTAAACGACATCAATAATGCTCTTAAAAAAGCATTTGACGTACAAGAACGTTATAGAATCATCAAGCAACAGTTGGATATTGTCAAGGAAAACCTGGATCTATTTAAAGAGATTATGTTCCATAATGAAAGCAGTAGATTGGAGTGGATCATCATCATACTCATCGTTATAGAAGTAATAGATTTATTTATTCTGAAGTTTTTATAGAATAGTAAATTTTTAAGAACAAAGCCCATGATACTTATGTTTCTTGGGCTTTTTTAATACAGTATTTCGATAAGGCTGAGCTTTGGATGATATAGATAAGATTGTAGTAATAAATAAGGAAATCTTCAGGTCTGATTACTAAATGCTGCTAGTAACGAATACTAAATTCTTCACAAGATTAAAACCTTACTCTCAATCCTGCATAAGTATTAATGCCTGGAGCTGGTTCAAAGTACCTGCCTCCAAAGGCGTTGATACGAATGTTATCGTTGTACTTTTGATCAAATAAATTATTTATTCCTGCAAATGGAGTAAGGCTTACTCCGGATAATTGAAACTTGTAAGATCCACGTAGTTGACCTATGATTACTTCTGGTTCTACAGTGCTGTTTGCATCGTCAGTAAACATTTGATCACGATATTGAGCGCTCATAGTAATATTGAAACTGTCTTTGGTATAAGTAATCATGAGTTGAGCCAGATGTCTGGGAATGGCAGGTAAATTGTTTCCTGAAAAATCACCATTAGGTAGCTCATAGTTTTGATAGGTGAAGTAGGAGAAATTGTAAGTAAGTCCAGTGCTCCAATTAGGATTAAAACGGTATTGTGCAGCAATTTCAGTTCCTAACCTTTCACTGCTACCGGCATTTCTAAAGAACGTTCTGTCTGGAAAGTCCTGCAATTCAAAAGGAACAATATCATCGGTAGTAAAGGTGTAGAATAGGGTAGAAGTCAGATTTAATTTTTTGAATTTACCACGATAGCCTATTTCAAAATTTAATGCCTGTTGAGCCTCTAGATTTTGATTAAAGCCGCCATCATCCTCTGGGTTTGCACTCAACTCACTTAATACTGGTGTTTCATAACTGTTGGATACAGTAGCATAGAATTGATTCTTGTCATTTAATTTATAGGCTGCACCTGCATTTAAACTGAATTGATTGATTGTAATGTCATCGTTATTGATTCCATCAGATTCAAATTCATCGCTCACGCTTAATTCATTTATGTCATAGCGCACGCCAGCATTTACCGTCCATTTTTTCCATTCATAATCTTGCAAATAGAAAAAGCCTAAACCACTAAATCTTTCGTTTTGATTAAGTGTTACGGTGCCGCGTTCACCTTCCAGATTTTCAAATCGGCGTCGGGCATCATTTTGATAACCGTAGTCTATTCCTAATTGCTGTTTGAATGAAAGATGTTCTTTTTTAGAAACTCTAGTCGTATTAACTCCAACTCCAAAATAGTTTCTGTTTAAATCAATCGCTCCACCAAATTCAAAAGGCAATCTAGCTTCAAAGTCTCTATAGCTGTAAAACCCATAACCGTTGAAAGTCCAATTACCTGTTTGATGCTCCAAACTTGTTCCTAGTTTAACTTGCTGGACTGCTTCCTGAGTTTCAAATAATAGGTTACGATCACGTGCTTGCCTGCGTTCTGTTGAGATAGCTTCTGCATTAAGACTACCTGGATCTTCTGCTTCGGGACTATTTGCATAGTTCAATTGAAAATTAAGCTTGGTGTTTTTTGAAAGATCATGAAACGATCTATAGTTGAACAAATAATTCTCAAAACCACTTTGATCCCGATATCCATCAGTTGTGATTTGATTAGCGTGTATTACATAACGTGAAGCTTCTGTTTTAAAACCAGCAGTTACTTGAGATTGTAGCATGTTATAAGATCCTGCCGTAAGTCCTATTTCTACAAAATCTTTTTTAAAGTCGTCTATCGTATTTACGCTTATAACTCCACCGCTAGCATTACCGTACAAGGCACTAGATGATCCTCTTAAAACAGCGATATTATCAATAATCCCTAGAGGTAAATTATCAATTTGCCCTTGACCATCAGGAGTAGTTTCAGGAATACCATCAACTACTAACTTTATCCCGCGTATTCCAAACGCACTTCTCGCGCCAAAGCCTCGTATGCTTATCCTTAAATCTTGTGCATAATTATTGGCGTTCAGACTAAAAACCCCATTCAATTGATTAAGATATTCTTGCAATGATAATTGCTGTTGATTTAGGGCGCTTTCGCGAAAGCGAACTCTAGAAAAACTAGCAGTTACTTGATCTGGGTCTTTATCAATTCTAGTCACCTTAAGAGCGACCGTATCTAAAGGTTGAACCTGTGCTTGATTTACTTGAGCTATACTTTTTAATACGCTAAAAAGTAATAGTATAAAAAGGATTTGTTTCATGTCTTATAGTGGGATAAAGGTACACATGAAACCTAGTATAGTCGTTAAGGCTATAATAAAAGCATTGCCGTTCCCATGACGATCATTATGGCGTTTTCAATAAAAGTAGCTTCAGTCATAGGTAGTTTTAAGGCAGTTCCCAAACAAGCACATTGAATTTTTCTTTTGTTGAGCAATGTTTGAACTACTCCACCTGTGGTTATGGACAAAATAACCAAGGTTATTAAGATAGCTATGTTTGTATTAAATCTTAATAAGAACATGAGACCGAGTGCGGTTTCAATAAAAGGATAAATCCAACCGTAAGCAGGAATTACTCGTGCAAGTGGATCGTACATGCTAAAACTAACTGGAAATCCTTTTAAATCTAACAGTTTAAAAAAACTGAAAACTATTAGGAAAAGCCCCATGAAATCTAGCATGATTGCTCTTATATCCCAAGTGTCTTTATGCAGCAGCAGGCTTGCAGTGGTGATGTAAAAAAGAATGAGAAACAAAGGTTTTAATTGCTGTAGTTTGCTGGGTTCGTCGCTAGGCAATTCTTGAGCGGTACGATCTGACTTTTTGCTTATCGTATATTTTTCAGCAAGGTGTTGTTGCAACTCCTCAATCTCGATGTAGTTTTCTACCTCAAGAGTACCTTCTTTTTCTGATAGTGATACGCTTGCTGTTTTCACAGCAGGAATTCCCTGCAATTGTTGTTCAACATCGCTGCGACAACCATTGCAGGTCATACCTTCAATATGAATGATTTGTTTCATTATTGTTTTCTTTTGATAGCTGTTTTTTTGTAAAAAACGAGTTCTCCCTTACGATAATTGGCGATGATCAGTTCGTCATCGTTTTGAATTACATCAGTAGGTTTATCAATACCTTTTTCAATAATCTGTTTTAGATCACCCATTCTATCATAAATAAGGATTCTATCGTTTTCAAAGTCTGTTAAAAATAACTCGGTTGCGGTAACGTGAATACCCGTTGCTGCTTTTAGATTGTCGTTCATACCTATTTCCATCACCGGTTCGCCATTTTTAGTCCACACTTGGGCACGATCGTTATAAGCATCTGCGATGTACAGGTAGTTTTCCATTATTTGAACATCTGTAGGATAGTAGAATTGTCCTAGCTTTTTCCCTTCACTACCTAATGATTGCCACGTACCGTTTGAAAAGTACAATACGCGATGGTTGTAAAAATCGGCAATGGCAATTTCATCCTTAAACATACTTATTGATGCAGGTGCATCTAGGGAATCGGTAATTGATAGGTAACTTTTATTTGTTCCTTCTATCACAGCAATAGAATCTTTCCCGTACTCTGGTATGAACAATCGTTGAGTTGATTTGTCTTTGACAAAGTCCAAGTGCATGGGACGTTCAAACTCACCTATTGTTTGGGTAATTTCACCTGTATGGTCAACCTTAACCACTCGATTGTGGTCGCCATCACTCAATATGTATTGATTATCGTCGCTAACTAGTCCTATAGGATTAATTCCATCTAGACTTATGCTTTTTTCATAGGTCCATTCCGTCTCTACAGGTTGTTGTGAACAGCCTAGTAAAACTACCGAAAGTAAAACGTATATCAATTTCATTATTGAACTCTTTTATAATGACAACATCCAGGTAGTTGATCATATACTTGATCACCGGCTTTGGTGTTTTTCGTATCATGACCTACTTGGGCTACTTTTTGTTCCACCTGATTGACGGTAGTACTACCATCGTGAGAATAAGTAAGTTGTTTACTGTCCACGTCCCAAGTAGCGCTTGCAACACCAGGTAGATTAGACACTGCTTTTTCAATTCTGGCCTTACACATACCGCATTTTCCGTTTACCCACAATTTATTTTCTTGTAATGGTGTGCTGGCGACTTCATTATTGTTGCTTGCATTGGTTTCTACATCACCATTTGCTCTTCTAATAGTGGCAAGATTGGGTGTGTAACCTGCTTTTTCAACTTGTTTGATCACGGCTTGCATGCTTAGTGACTTTTCTGCTGGATAGGTGAAACTAAAATCTCCCGTTTCAATATCGATGGCGACATCTTTTATCCCTTTAAATTCCTTGAACTTTTTCTCTAGGCCATAGGCACAGAAAGGACATCCCAATCCATCGACTTGAATTTCAAAAGTATCTCGTTCTTGGTTGTTTTGTGATTCCGCTTTCGCGAAAGCGAACAAACCAATTAAAATGCTAAGTATATAAATGCTATTTTTCATATTATTTTTTTAAAAAGTGTAACGTGTTCCTAAAAACACAGAGTAATTAAGGGCTCTATTATCATCAATTTCCTGAACCAAAGGCAGCTGTACTGCTAGGTCAAAAGTGATGTTCTTGCGAGCGTACTGAATACCTTGCGCATAGAGTAGCTGGTACCAATCGCGCTCGTGCAACCAATGGCTGCTGTATTCAAAATATAGATTGAGTTGTTTATTGGGATACTGTGGCTTTAATAAAGGCAAACCAAAACCTAGTTTTGCTCGCATTTCATCCAGTGTGCCATCTGGCATCCAGTTGTAACCAACCTCGGTACTGATACCGTATTTTAAGGTCTCGATTCCAGATACGATACCGTAATAACCAGCATATTTACCTGTGCTTATATCCATTACATCAATTTCCTTACCTGTAGGAAGCGTTTGTAATGTTTTGGCAACCATACGCCAAGTTTTACCAGTTCCATCCTTACGATAGAATTGATATTTCCCCATGATTTTTAAATCTGCTAGGCCATTGCCCGATTGATCTTGTAGATCATAAATTGTAAAGGGTACATGCAGCGCTACCAGTGAGTTTGCCGTAGGTAAATAATGCAACATGACTGGAGCGTATAGAACAGATCCACGCTCAGTTTGTCGGTATTCAATTAGTGTTTTTGTTGTAAAGCTTTTGCCGCCTAACATGATAGGTTTATCGGCAGTTATAGGTGGTCCTTGTGCTGTAGCTAGATAACTAGACAACAAGATAAAACCTCCTAAAATGATGTTTTTCATTGTATGATTAATTTAAAGTAATGAGCTGATTTTTAAAATTTTAGTTTTAAAAACCGGTACTTTAAATTAAAAATTGATCATGAAGAATGATAAGGTCGTGCCGTTTCCATGGCGGTGATTCCTCTAGAAAACCTAGCGCTGTCTTTTGTTCAGCTAACGGTGCTTGATAGATGAAATCATAGGAATGTTCTAGACTAGGCAAGATAAATTGAAAGTCCAAGGATGCTGCCACTTGCAGCTGTAATTCATCCTGACCTTCAACTACGATTTGTTCGTTAGAACAACAACCTGACTTTTCCATGGAATCCATTCCACACGAGTCAGCCTGATGATTAACGGCAGTATCGACTAGAAAACTACCACAAAAATGTTGATCAATCACTAATCCTTGCGTAGAAGCAAGGACAAGTAAAGCTAAGAAAACAGCTTTTATTTGATAGATCAATTTCATGGTTACAAAGATACAAAAAGTATGCCTTTAGGCGGATTAATTCCATTTTGGATTTTGATGATGTAAAATTGTGTAACTTAGTTAGGCTATTCAGTATCAATACAATGAAATTACAAAATGAAGTTGTTTTACGTCCCAGGTTTAAGCTTGTTGTTCCTATGCCTGTTACTGAAGTTATAGAGCGATTACAAACTACACCAGGAACAGCATCTACCATCTATACTTCAATTTTAGACGGTCATATCTTTATCAAGATCAATAAAGAAGAGAGACACTTCTGGTCACCACACCTTCATATTGAATCAGAAGAAACTGACGATAATCAAACCTTGCTAAAGGGAACCTTTGGTCCCAATCCTACTGCTTGGACCTTTTTTATGTTCCTACATTTTGTACTAGCTGGTTGTTTTCTGGCTGCTGCTATATGGTGTTATACCAATGTCGTTGTCGGTGCCTCTACTAGACTTCCTGTGATAGGCATGGTTGTAATAGTGTTATTATGGATTGCCTTTTACATTTTGGGTAGGTTGGGTAAAAAAAAAGGCCGAGCCTCAATCCAGAGTACTGTATGAATTTTTACAAGCTCGTGTGTCACATCCTTAAACTTGAATAAGTCAATTGCCTTATTGAATAATCATAGGTATTAAGTCAATTTTGATTCATTGAATTTAATATCATGAGAAATTTTATACTCGTTATTTTTTTAGTTGTACTTACTACTTCATGTGACTTGAACGGTTATGGTCCCAAGGTGCAAACCGGTGGAGTAGAAGTATATTACAAGCCCAATGAATTAGAGAATCAGGCTCAAAGCTTGTCGGTGTTGTTAGATAGCCTGGAGTATGGCAAGAATGGCACTGTGAGTTTTCAAGTTATAAAAGACAGCATCATTAATCTTAAAATGGTTACTGATCCCACTTATTATTCTGATACTTCCATGGATTATGCCTTGAATGCAATGAGTATTATTTCACAAATTGAAATATTTAAAGACGAGAGTGTGCAGTTCCATATTTGTGATGAAACTTTTAATGTAAAACGTTCTTTAGAGGTAATTAAAAACGAGTAGTTTGATATCTGTTTTAATCGTTTTGGGCCTGATAAGCTCGTTATCTATTCCTGTATTGATTTACACAACAACCAGCCAGCCCAAGGATAAGGTATTGCTTTTAAGAACGATTAGTTTGGGTATGGTAATTTGGAGTGCCATTATGGGTTATGTATGGTTGTTTTATCTAGCATTAATAACCAGTCTTCCTTTTCTAGTTATTGGATTCCTACTTTTAATCACATCGTATTTATACAAAGCGAAGTCAAAAGATAGGAGGAAGCAAAATAAGTATTTAGACAAGTTGGTTTGGTTCCTGTTAATCATTGCAATTGGAGTGAACTACCTAGGATATTCAACATTTATTTGATGCTATGATTGTAAAAATAGTTTTGATAGCCGGTAAAGCCAGGTACATTCCTATGAGTTTAATCTGTCTTGTTTGTTGCGTGTGTATCTTAGTAATCGCCTTGTTTTTATTAGAAAACGCATGGCGTAAATCCCTTTACAAACAATTGAAAGCAAAGTCTAAGTTGCTGGATCAGGCTAGGTTGCAAAATAACTTTTTAATAGCCTTGTGTAAGGATGCGTATAACCGCTGGTAAAAATTAGTATATTTAAAGTGTAGTGAAAATAAGAACCGCCATAGTAGATGATAACAGCTTTTTAATTCACGCTGTAAAGGAAAAGCTTAGCTTTTTTGAAGACATACAGGTGCGGTTAACCGCGACAAACGGTAAGGATTTATTAGAAAAACTCGAACAAAATAGTCGGATAGACCTTATTCTTATGGATATAGAAATGCCTGTAATGGATGGTATTGAAGCTACACAACTCGTAAAACAGCGTTATCCTCACATAAAAATAGTAATGCTTACGGTCTTTGACAACGACAGCAATATATTCAATGCGATAAGAGCTGGCGCCGACGGTTACCTACTCAAGGATGTTGATCCCGATAAATTACATGCAGGAATCCTACAAACCTTAAACGGTGGCGCAGCAATGAATCCAGCGATAGCCTTAAAAACCTTAAAACTATTACGCTTACCAGAACAACTTAATAATCTAAGTGAGCACAAGGAGGATTTCGCTTTAAGCGAAAGAGAACAACAAGTACTTGAACAATTAGCTAGCGGTTTATCCTATACTGTAATTGCAAAAAACCTGATTCTTTCACCCAGTACAGTGCGCAAGCATATTGAAAATATCTACAAAAAATTACAAGTACACAGTAAGTTAGAAGCAGTAAGTAAAGCTCGTAAACACAATATCATATAGAACATGAAAAGACTGCTCTATCTTTTTATAATCCTGTTGCTTACCAGTACCGGAGTAACTACCGCACAACAATCCAACCCGACTAAACTAGACAGCTTGTTGCAACTGGCAGCAGCAAAACCCAACGATAGTTTAGCCATCATTCATTTGCACAAACAGTTTTTTGTGTACGTCTACAGAGAACCGCAAATTGCCAAGGCACTAGCCGATACTACCATCAATAGAACGGCACAACCACCGCATGATTACCTACACGCTCAATCCTTAATGCGCAAGGGAATTTACTACGACGTGATCAGTAAAACAGACAGTGCGTTGCAACTCTATAACCAAGTGCTCAAAATCGCCAGTGTTAATAAAGATACGGTTTCACTGGCAGGAGCTTACAACAATATAGGATTAGTCAAATGGAACCGTACCGAGCTCGAGGCTGCTATGCAAGACTTTATTCAAAGTTCTACCTTGTTTAAACAATTAGGAAACACCTATGGATTGGCTAGTGCTCAAAACAACATAGGTTTAATTTTATACGACCTAGGTCGCTATGACGAGGCGCTAGAATACCACAAAAGCTCATTAAAATCTAGGATACAACGTCAGGATTCCTATGGAATAGGAGCGAGTTATTCTAATATTGCCACGGCGTTTTCAAAATTAAATCAGCCCGACAGCGTGCGCTATTACACCTATAAAGCCATTGATGCCAAGCTCAAATCTGGTGACAAACGAGGACTAGCCATCGCCTATCAAAACCTAGCCATTGATTACAGAAGAAAAAATGTACTAGATAGCGCCTTGCATTACTCCATTAAGGCTGACGAGATGTACAAAGCCTCTGGGTTTAAAAGATTGTCCTCAAACAACCTACAAGTCCTGGCCGAATTGTATTTTCTAGACAAGCAATACAAGAAAGGTCTTGCTACCATCAATGAATCTATCGCTCTACAGGATTCAGCCGATTATAAAAACACAGCCGAAGCCTACAAAATCAAAGCACGCATTGAAGCCGGCTTAAAAGATTATAGAGCAAGCGCTCGTTCCTATGCACAAGTATTGCAAGCTAGAGACAGTTTTGATTACGAACGCAGGTCAGACCAAGCCCAAGACTATTTTGAAAAATACAAAACCGCCGAAAAAGAGCAAGAAATCACCTTGCAACGCGCCGTAATTGCCGAAAATCAATTGAAAATCCAAAAGCAAAATCAAATGCTGTACCTCAGTATCGCAGCCCTATTTATATTGGGATTAATAGGATTTGTGATTTACAGACAGCAACAACTTAAAAACCACCAATTAAAAAAAGAAAAAGAACTAGAACTAGCTCTTGCCAAAATAGAAACCCAAAACAAATTACAAACACAGCGTTTACGTATCTCCAGAGATCTGCACGATAACATAGGTTCCCAACTCACCTATATCATCAGTACCATAGACAATCTAGCCTATGCCCTTAAAAATACCCAACCTATCATACAAGATAAATTAAGCGGTTTAGGAACCTTTACCCGTTCCACCATTGCCGAGCTTAGAGACACCATTTGGGCCATGAATTTAAACGACATTAGTCTGGATAAAATAAATGAACGCATTCATGCCGTTGTCGTAAATTTCAATTCTTTAGAGGAGCACGAGCCAGTCATTACCACACAATTAGTCAATGATACCAGTGTCACCTTTACCTCAGAGATAGGCATGCACGTATTCAGAATAATACAAGAAGCCCTAAACAATGCTGTAAAATACGCACACACTGCTATTGAGATACACTCAGTGATTGAACAAGATCAATTAATCTTTACCATCAAGGATCACGGACCAGGGTTTCAAGTAGAAACAGTATCCAGCGGTAATGGAATATCCAATATGAAGCATCGAGCCAGTAAGATAGGAGCTACCTTTACGATAGATACACAGGTAGAAACCGGTACGGTAATTACACTACGCATTCCCTTGCACATTGCTCTTGATCAAACCGCTTAAAAATACAATCCTAAAACGGTTGTCTGCTTATTATATAAGCAAGTAAAGCGAGTATATATCCGGCATTCAAATAATAAAACCTATTAGTTTCTTCCTATTTTTTTCGCTTTCGCGAAAACGTGGAAAAGTACCCACTAATTGACACTACGAGCTACACTAGAAACAGGAGAGCATTGAACGCTAGCGAAATGGCCTGAACGACCGTAGGTATCGTCCAGCAACGGTCTAGTATAAGAATAGTAGCGGATTTTGAACCGCTAACTTTTCGGTTAAACGCAGACCTTTTTTTAATTTACCTTATTTCGTTTTAGCGATTAAACCGCTATTATTTTTATACATTGTTGTGCCTAGTATTTTTCCATTCTCTTAGATACTTTATTGGAAATGGTAATACTGTCAAATCTCCATTCTTAACAAAGTCTACATTCATAAGGGGAAGTATTTTGTCAAAAACATATTCAGAATTTCCATAAGTTTCAATTTCTCTAATGACTGAAGCTCTTGATATAGATTGTTGAATTCCCTTTCCTTTTATACCAACAAAATAAAAGTTTCTTTCGTTTTCCTTAAAAGAATGAATATCTAACTGACTATCTAAAATTTCATACCTTGACTTATGTCTAAAATAAGACTTTAATACTTCTCCTGTTTCCTTCTTAACTTTTTTGACAAAGATTTTTTATCATTTCTGTTTTTGAAACAATTTAGTAGGTTTTTCTTATTCCAGTTCTCAATTTGTTTTATTTCGTTTTCGAATTCTATAACTTTTTCCGTTTCAAACACTTCATTCACTATAGATAATGCTAAATCTTTTTTGATACTTATTTTAGAGTTTTCTTTTTTAAAGTATCATTTATTTTTTCAAATTCTGGAAGTGTAAAGTTGTTGGTTCGCTTTATAATATTAATGTTTCCAATATCGTCTTTTACAATAAATTCAATATTATTGTCATTATCATAAATTGAACATAATTCATAATATTCATTTTGATTAAATAAATCTGATTCGAATTTTTCATAGCTCAAAAGTCCATTTGGATCAATGGTCAAGAAGTAGAAATCGTTATTACTTTTAATGCCAAAAATCCATTTGTTCTTGTAGTTATATCTAGACCAATCAATTATTGATATTTTTTGTTCTCAATATCATTTTTAATTACTAATTCTTTAAGAATTGCTTTGATACTTGCTTTTGAGTTTAGTTTGAAATCTTCAAAAGTTATATGTTGGATATTATAAGAAGGTTTATATGGGTCTTTCTGTTCGTATTTTTGATAAAAATTCTTATTATGGATTAGCTTAACATTATAACCCATTTTGTTCTCTTTTTTAGATAATTCAATTTTGAATTTGGAATATGAGTTTCAATTTCTTCTTTAATACTTTCAAGATGTTCGTTAGAGTTTTCATCTTTGATACCATCAATTAAAAAAATGCTTTCGTTTATTTTATAATAATCAAAAGTATTTGAATGTCGAATTACATTATTAGTTACAATACTTTTAAATTGAATACTTAAATAGTTGGATAGTTTATCTTTAATGCTATCAAAAACATCTGATAGCATTCCTATTTTACTATTTTTAAATTCATTTAGATTACTAAAATCTAAAAATGGAATATTATTTTTTCTAATGAACCCTTTTTTGAAGTCTGTTTTAAAATGTATAGATTTTCTCCTTTAATACTTTCGCTAGGTAAAACACGTTTGAGTGTGTTAGTTGAATGAACAAAAGTATACTTTGGATATTCTTCGAGTTTCTTTTTTGAAAAATCCATTTGTTTACTAAGTAAAACACATGAAAATGTTTTTACGTTTAATTGTAAACAACAATTAGGGGCAATATAAAACTCTAAGCCTACAATTTTAAAAATCTGCTCTTTATCTTTTGATTTACTAATTTTTAAATGATTTGGATTGAATAAATAAAGTTTTCCAGTCAGATTGTTAAATGTTAGTCTTTTATGATTTGGCGTTGCTATTGAGTTAATTAATAATTGAGAAAGTGTATGAGTTTCTAACAACTCAAGTTCAGTTTTATTTAAAATCTTAAAAGATAGTTTGTCGCCATCTTCAATTTTTTCAAGTTGTTTTGATAAATCAACTTTAGAAATAAAATTTTTATCAAACAACGCATAAAAAGATTTACCTCTTTCAAAAATGGCACTTTTAGCGTTTAACTCAAGTTCAATTTTGTCAAGTATCAATGCCCCATATTTTATGAAATTTTCAGAAGTAGAAAACTTAACAATTGTATGTTCTTTCACTAATTGCTGAAAGTTAAATCGTATGTTTAATTGATTTGTTTTACAAGCTTGCATAAGTGTTAATCTCTTTTAAAATTGAATGATTTAACTCTTTTGTTTCTGAATTCCATAAAAAAGGAACTTCAACTATTTTTCCGTCAGTAGATTTAACTATTTGCCAATTGTTGGTAGAAAGAATATTTATTATAAACACTTTATCAGCTTGTACTTTTTCCAATTTCTTTCTGATCTTTAATTCTTGATTTTCAAATCCAATTTCTGTAGTTTCCTTCCAGTGTTTAAAATCTACATAGATATTTGAATCTTTTATTTTGAAATCAAAAATTTCATAATTCTCTGTTGACAGTTCTTCAAGTTGAATTCCAAAATGTTTTTCAAAAATAAATTTGCCAATTTCTTCACCTAAAGTTCCTTTGTAAATGTTATTGAACATAACTGGTGGTATAATATACTTATTGCTTTTGAACGATTTTGCCCATTTCTTTTCATTAAAAAGGTCTTTTACTCCATCTATTTCCAAAAGTTCATTTAGCCTTGCAGTTTCAGAAGAAATTTCACTTCCATTATTAGATTTAAAATCAACAATTACATTCTTGAAATCATTGAAGAAATCAGATTTTTTTAGTTCATAGTGATATTTGTTAGATGGATTTGGCAATTCAACATATAAATCTAAAATGCGATTTAAATTCAAGGTATTTATATCTTGCTCTGATATCGTTGGAAAACGCAAGCACATTTCTCTTAACTTTTCCCATTCTTTTACTCGCTTTTCATTCCACCCCCAATCTTCGTTTGATATAAATTTTTGAATTAAGGAATGAACTTTTTTGTTAGTTGTAGTTGCTAAATTTTTAAACGTAAAATCTGTCTGCTGATGCATTTTGATTTGTTGTTTACTTGAATTAACCAAAGTTTTAAATTCATTTAGTACTAAGTTGTTTTCTGTGTCAAAATTGCAAATCAGTTTGTCTAATTCTTTATCTGCATAAATGTAGATATTTGGTGCTTTTAAATTTGTCCTACAAATTCTTCCAATTGCTTGAATGATGTATTTAGCGTAATGCTGTTTAATATTATCATCTTGATAAAGGTTGACTTTTGGTTTACCTAAGTCTCCTTTAGTATTAAAAGATGCTAATAAGTGTTTAAATGCTCTAGTAACTTCTGTGTTTAATTGGTGTATGGAAATGATTCCAACTTGTGTTAAAAATTCTAATTGAAAAAGGTATTTAATAAAACCTTCCTCATTTAAATCCTTATTAATTTGCTGTATAATATGTGTTGGCTTGTCTAAATAAATAGCATTAATATCAGTCTTTCCTTTAGTGTTCCAGTTAAATAGTTTTTTGCTTCTAACATTTATTAGATTTTGGGGATTTGGTGCTATAAACTGTAAATTTTGTCCAGCTCCCATTGTCTGATACATAGAGATGATAAAGACTTTTTTCCTTCCTCAAGACGTTTTATAAAGTTTTGTTTTTTGTTATCAAAGTCGTTACTATTTATGACTAGATAGGCATTTTTAACCTTAAATTTGTCATTGATTATGAATTCGTTAACAAGGTTGTTTTCTTCAATTAGGATTTTAAATATTTCTTCCAAAATAGATAAGTCAAGAGCTTTATCGTTCCATTTTGGTTCTTTGTTTAATAAGCAAAGAAACCCTTTAATATCATCTTGAATTAAAAATTGCTTAAAAGAAAATGAAATCTTAAAGTATCGATTAAGTAGATAGCCATTAATTTTATATTTTTTATTTTAATCTTTCCTAAGATATCATTAGCTAATTCTTTACTATTGAATAATTTGGAAAAATCCGCTTGATACTTTTCAAATTCAACATCATTGGGTTTTAGATACCCTAACCACTCTGTTTGAATCTTTGTTTTAGAATAGTATTTATTCTGCTCATTAAATAAATCAGTTAGAATTTTATTTTCTTCATTATTTAATTCTATAAATTTTGAACCAAGTTGTCTTTTAAAATAGGTAATGTCGTAATTACCTGTAACCGTTTTTACTAGTGCAGTTGCAGAAATTCCTATAACTTTTGATTTTTCAGCAAGTTTTAATAAAAACTTTTCAGGTGTATTTTGGAAACTGTAAATAAATGTTTTAGTTTTTGATTGATGAGAATCATCATCTACAAAATCATAATACCTAAAACCATTTTCATAAACACTCAAATCATAATTAAGTTCAGCTTTTCCGTTTTTGTTTTTGTTGGTTTTTCTCTAGCACTTAAAATATTATCGATTAAAAAGTTTTTGTATTTAGTATCTAAACCAAACTCTTCAATAACAGTACTTAATGCTAAGTCAAACGTAAATTCAGCCCTTCTTGGGTTGCTTTCTCTTTCTTGTGTTTCAAGTTGCTGATAATTTTCTGCAATACTTTTTAACACTCCACTAAAATAATTTACAAAGCCTTTTATTTGGTTCAATAAATGAACCATACTTTCGCCTTTGGGTTTTGTGTCTTCAAAAATTATTTCATTTGTTTTAGATGATTTGTTTTTATTCAAACGAATAAATCTTTTATCGTTTCGATAAACAGAATGATATTGAAAATCGTGAAACAATAAATTTCTTTGATTTATATTTTCATTTTCGTTATTTTGGGTTTTAAAGCTGTAGTTAAGTTGATATTTGGTTACAATTTCTTCTGATTTTTTTAATAAGACTTCTTGGATGTCGTGAAGTGGTAAACCATAATTATTATCAATTAATTCTTGTCTTTTTTCTGAGTGTGTTATGAATTTTTGAGGGAAAACATTTTTTGATAATGCCCAATAAATTTCTGTAAAAAGATGAATGAAATCAATTCGTTGTTTTTTCCTTTCTCAATAATATTTTTGAGAATGTTGTCTTTTGTAGCATCAAATTCATCTATGAAAATAATTGCATCTTTTGTCAAGTCATTTTCTAAGAAAGAATAAGATGGTTCTACTAACGTACTATTTTTATGATAGAATTTATCAATACTTAAGAAGAATACTTTTCTTTTTGATGTAAAAACAGCAGGATAAAGTTCGCCAATCCATTTTAGGTCATCATTGGTTTGTATTGCTTTAATTCGTTCTTGTCTATTATTAAAATTGTCTTTTAAATACTTTTCAATTATTCTCCTAAACTTTGGTTCGAAATCGGTTCGAAGTTCATCTTTAAGTTTTGAAACATATACTTTTAACGAATTGTTCTTTTCGTTGTTTTTTATTTCGGTAACATTACTTTTAATAGAATAAAAAACTTTGTGGTTTTTGAAATAGTCGTTTATAGAGTTTTCTACATCTTGAAAACGCTTAACTAGACAGTCAGAGTTTGAGTCTAAAAAAGTAATATCTTTCTCAAATTCAGGAAGTTTCTTTTTAGGTATAAAAAAATCATCTCTCAATTCATCAAAAGGAAGATTCTTTTTAAGATTTGTCACAAAAAATATCTTTCTATTTTCTTTGCAATAGCTTTTATAATTTTCAAAAATCCAAGTTAAAACTGTGTGAGTTTTTCCAGAACCAGTAGGTGGGTTAAATAATAATAATCCGTTTTCTTTGTTACAGTGATTATTTAGGATTTCTATCATATTCGGGATGTTCTTCTATATTATGCACAACACGCACAGGTTATGGCGTGTTCACGCAGAATGCGTAATGTTCTATAGTGTGCGGTAGCTGTTGGTTTGGTTAGTATTTAGTTTTCTCAAATATATAGAATTCCACACCAATAAAGTAGGAGTGAAGACTAAGAAAATGAGACTATTGAATTGTGAAATAGGAATTATGTCATGATCCAAAGTATGCTAAAAACTAATCGAAAAAAGCTTGGTTTTTGGCTTAGTTCACTGTTGTGTGCAGTTTTTTATCCAATTGATTTTTTTGTTCATCAAATCTTTTTTTAATCCGTTCGACAGGATTTTTCTTTGAACCAAATTTTTTATGATAGGGAAGTGGTCCGTCGTATTCTTTGTCAACGTCATCTAACATTAAGTTTCTAAACCAAGAATTTATTTTCTCAAACAAGTTTTTCTTTTTATTTCTTTTCATTTTTTAATTCTTATAAGCCTGAATTCATATTTTCCATTTCGGTTTGTTAGTGTTCCGAATAAAGTGTCTTTATTGTCCGATAGCTTGTATTCAATTGAAATTTTATCAACAACATCAACTGGTTTTGCTAAAGAATCCCAATAGAAAGTTGGATAATCAAATTCTATTTTTGAGTCAGTAGCACGCCATTCTACTTTGTCGTATGGGTCTGCTGTTATTATTAAACTGTCAGGATAAAAAGTCCAATTAATTTTTTCGTTTTCCAATTCGTACCATTTTCCGTTCAATTTTTTTTCAGCAGAATTTTGTTCGCAAGAAAAAGTCAGAATGAAAATCAGAGAGATTGGTATGTAAAGTAGCTTTTTCAAAATACTGCCAACGGTTGGTTTAACCGAAGTTACGGTATTTAGTTGGTACAGTTAGGATTAAACACAGGTTTTATATTGTTGTGGCTAGTTTTTTATCCAAATGCATTTGTAAATCCAATTAAAATTCCCCAAATCAAAGCGTTAACTCCGATAACAAAACCAACTATTGAGAACAATCTATTTTTAGTTGAAACAGCCTCTTTCAAGAGTATTTTTATGTTATTAGGACTTATTTCTTTCTGAAACATTCTTTTCGAAATAAGCATTGAATGTTTGGCAATCAAATCATTTAAGTTCTCAAAAGTCAGAACGTATTTTCCGCTATTATCAATCGAAAAATGCCAGTATTCTAATCCGAGTTTCCCATTTTTACGGAACCGATAATTAGGAAAAGTTTTATTCAGTTTTATAAGGTTTCCGCTTTCCGATTTTAGTTCAGCCCTAAACTTTCCCTGATCATCGATAAACCCAGCACCTAAAAAACTAAGTGAATAAAGTACATTTGAATCCAACTGAATTTCTTTGCTTTCAGAGTCAAGAGTAAATTCAGCCACCAATTTATTTTTACTAGATTTAATTAAAATCTGGATTGAGTAAATCAGCAGTAGAAGTCCAAATATTCCAATAAGTATAAATGTTAACTGCATTGTTTTAATTTAACAACAACACGCATAGGTTATGGTGAGTTCACGCAGAATGCGCAGCGTTCTAAAGTGTACGGTAGCTGTTGGTTTGGTTAGTAATTAGTTTTCTCAAATATATAGAATTTCATACTTATAAAGTAGGAGTGAAGACTAAGAAAATGAGCCTATTGAATTGTAAAATCAGGATTATGTTAGAATCCAAATTACTCTAGAAACTAATCAAAAGAACACTCATGTTTTAGCTTAGTTCACTGTTACCTGTAGTGCTTTTATTTTTTATTCATTAGTTTATTCAGTCGTGGTTGTAAAATCCAAACTCCGATTGTGAAAAAGTATATTAAAAATATTTCTAAAATTAAATCCGTTGTTTTATGTTCAGTTTTTGATTCAGCACGTTTTAGAGTTTTTGCAGAAAAAATCACAATTTTGGTGATAGCTATAAGTCCGATAATTCCAGCCAAAGCAATAATCCAAGAGTCAATTCGATCGTAAGATTGAGTTAGCATATCACGAACATTTAGTCCGAAAGGAATTAATGAAATCAGATATAAAATCCACCAAATTCTCATTCTATTATTTGTTTCAATGTTTTTATTCAGAACATTACCAATTGAATAAATCCAACCAAGAAAAAGTCCGATGTACAATCCAAATGATAAAAACCAAAAGTCAGATTTTATGAAAATAAACATTTGAATTGTCCCAATAATCCAAATAAGAAAAATTTGCCAATTTTTTAATTTCAGAAAAATGTTCATTTAGTTCTCGTGATTTTCAGCATTACATCCAACACGCACAGGTTATGGCGAGTTCACACAGAAAGCGCAGTGTTATATAGTGTATGGTAGCCATTCTTGCATCCGACGAGTGCGTTTTTTTAAAAGCGGCATGAGAGGAATGCACAAATTTGCTATAACCGAAGTTGTGGACGGTACCAGTAACGCTGGTTAGTGTTTAGTTATTTAGGTTATAAATATAGTTAGATAAAAGCAAATTACAGCGACTTGTCTCCGACGAGCAAACGCAGTTTGCGAGAGGAAGACACGCGTGAAACTAACCTATAAGTTCAGGAGAGAATTGAGCGCTAGCGAAATGGCCTGAACGACCGTAGGTATCGTCCAGCAACGGTTTTGGCTATGAAAAGTTGCGTGGGTTAGCACGGACTTTTGCAAGTACACGACAAGTTGAAAATTCCGCAGGAATTTTCAGGATAAGCCTGTAATAGCAATTGTTTATAGCCATTGTTGTAACACGTTTTTATCTGTTTCTTATTAATTTATACAGCTTTAAAATACCGATTATCACAAAATGTGAAATCACAAATATTCCTCCATAAAATAGAACAACAAGGGAATTTCCATATCTGAAATTTTCGGCATTTGAAAATACGTAAATCATTATTAGAAAATAAATTACAAAAAAGAAAAAATTCCACTTGTAAAATACCTTATCATTTGATTTGAATATTCCAAATGATAGAAATCCAATCATCAATAAATATGCTATATAAAGCATTGTGAATTCGCTATCTATGGGAAACATTCTATTCTTTTTCTTTTATAAATTTCAAAAGGTCAATTAAATGCTGTTCCGAATGAGTTCTCATAGAAAATTCAAATTGCCAAAGAGCATCCATTTCGCTTGTATTGTCCATTTTCCATTTAACTACCAATAAATCTTTGATTATATCAGTTAAATCATCTAATGCGTCTCCAATTCCGATTTCTACATTTGGTTCCATTTTGTTTAAGTCCAAAACCATTGAATACCAATCTAAATCTGGAAAGTTGGATTTTACATTTTGCTTTATTTCGTCGTAATCAAAGTCAGGTTCTTCTTCATAATCCGTTTCGTCAAATTCAAACTCCACATTTAGAAATTCCGAGTAAATACCGACCAACAGTTTTTTTAGGACATCAGTTTTATCGGTCAGTTCCACTTTTGGATTTATTCCGAATTCTGTGATTTGGTCTATTAATTTTCTTAATTCACTCAATTTTGATGGTTTGGGTAAATGTGTTACAACGGTCTCGGCTATGACTTCGTGGCCAGCGCCAGCCGTTTTTTTGTTGATTTCAAGCTACGAAAAAATTGCCAAGCGATACGCCATGAGCTATAGCCATTGTTGTGCACTGGCTTTTATTCTTTCGTTGATTCGGTCAAATTGTTTCTCGCCCATTTCATTCCTTAGTTTTTCAGCATTCAATTCAACTAGTTGTCGCAATTGTTGGAATTCGCTTTGTTTTTCATTCCAAATTTCAGTTGGTATCGTTGAAACGGCTTGCAATAAATCTCCCTCGTAAAAGTCGCCTTCTGCTAAAATATTCTGGTTGAGTTTCTCAAGAGCAAGTTCTATCAAAAACTCAAGTCCAATTTTTTGTGAAATCAAAAGCCTTAATTGCTCGATTGTCAAGTCTTTGATTGGAATCTTTCTGTATTTATGACAGTTTATGACAAGCCCAGATGGAAACTCAATATCATCAGTCCAATAATCATTCTCCAACTGTTCAATTGATTTGTTTCTCATTGAATTCCAGCTTGTGCACAACTAGTTTATATAAGCAATATACCAAAAATTGACATTATACTACCCACAACGGTCTAGTGTATGATTTCGTTGCGTGTTTAAGCACTAAATTTAGCAAATAAATCACAGATAGAAAGTCCGCGAGGACTTTCGTAAGTAGACTATAACTAGCAATGAATTATACACATTGTTACCTGCTGGCTTTTATTTCGTTCGAGATTAAAATGGTAAATCATCATGTTCTTCTTCAACTTCTTTTGCTGGTTTTGGTAATTTTGTTTTAAAATATGACTGTAAAAAAAGTCCAACTGTAGTTACTGCATTAACTACAAAATAAGTGTAAACAGAGTCAGTAATTAAATAGTCTTCCTCAGTTTTTCCGTGGAAATCAGTTTTTTCACTTCTCAGTTTCTCTATTGACTGACTTATTGATAATAGTGAACTTCCAATAGTTCTTATTTCTATAGGATGACTATTGTTTAAAAAGTTAAACTCTTTTACTATTATCGAAGTCAATTTGTAAAGAGTTTCAGTACCTTTTGTTTTACTCTTTATTCTATCGTCTTTCAATATTTCTTTGACGATACTTTCCAAAGCTGAATTAGCCAAACCTATCGCAAGACTTGGGTCAGACTCAATTTGTTTAAATGCTTTTGTGAAAGTGTCATAAGCTGTTTTAAAGTCAGATTTTAATTCGTTTTTGAATGTTGGAATCGAAGGGATAAAATCAGGTGTATCAACTCCCATATCAATCGCCATTTTCAACAAGTCACTTCCGTTCATTGAGTGTAAAGTCCTCAATAAGTCTATGTCACCACTTTCTTTTTGAATAATCTGAAAATTCTCCCAATAGTTGTTCCATTCGTCAACTTCGTGCCATTTATCAATATAAAGGCTTACTTCCCGATAAGTTTTGTATTCAGCCCAAATAGCGTCGTGAACCGATTTCACAAGTTTCATTTGGTATTTTGGGGAAATAAGTTCATTCATATATTCAAAATATTTTTTAGAGCTCGGTTTTCAGCTTGCAGGTAACAGAGGTATATAAATAGGTTTTTCTCATTGTTACTTTATTGTTGTATAAATGGTATATACGCATGTTTATACACTATTACGATAAATGTAATCTCTAAACAAACCTCGTAGTTTAGGGTTAAGAAAACCTACAATATTTTATGTTCCATAAGAGGTTTTATTCATCTCCTTAGTGACATAGTTAAATCGTTTAAAAAGCAAATAATTCCTAGTCTTTGCCGCATTCAGCGTTAATGATTTATCCGTCTTTCCTAATTATATAAAATCTCTCATACAGGCTTCTACTAGAACAGTCTAGGGTTGGAAGGCACCATTTAGGACAATTGCCTTATTGCTTAAAAAACGCACTCATCGCAATTTTAAATTATCAAATTTATAATTATGCGATGCTCCTTTTTAGTGCTACTTGTGTTAGTGAGTAGCGTTCTTTATGCTCAGGAAAAAGTAGATCTACCCACTTATTCACCTCTCAATCCTAAACCTTTTATGGATCCTGCACCGTTGCCTCATAATGGCTATGGTGAGATTGTAGCTATAAGTCATTTATGGCAACATGGTGACCTTAAATACACGCTCTATTACAATGAAAAGGGTGTGGTTGATAGTTTGTTTGATCCCCAAAAAGGCAAATTTGATATAAGCGATTACTCCTTTATAAAGGATAAAGAAAACCGAATTGTACAAGAAAAATGGACAGTCAATTTAGAGGATCCTAAACTGCACTCTTATTCTTATGACGATCGTGGTAACCTAGTTAAGTTTATTACATACCGTAGAAAGCAATTTCGCAAGGGTGTTTATAAAATGGTAGAGGACAAGGTAAAAGAATTCACTTATGACAATAACAACAGGTTGATTTCAGGTAATGGTTATGATTATGACTATTCTATAGAGAATAATATACTCACCATTACCTATGGTAGCAATGGTAGTCAAACCGTAAAAAAGTACGACAACTACGGCCGCTTGATTTACTACGATCACAAAAGTACTGCTGTACCATCAAATCCAACTACTTATACCTATGTTAAGGATCACAGGAACAACATTATTGCTCAATTAAATAATAAGGGTGACTATAATGCTATCAAGATCTTTCATTATTCTGACGGTTCTTCCAGTACTATTTCATTTGATAAGGTGCAAAAAAAATGGGCTGCACCCAGCGAGAAGTTAGTCTGGAACGGTTATACAGCAGGTGATTTAGTAAGGTCTCAAGGACTTTATAAAAAAGGGAAATTACAAGGAATAGGATGGGTACAAGGTTATGGTAAACGAGTTGAAGGTAATTTTAAAAACAACATGTTGCATGGACCAGGCTATATACGGGATTTTTTAACCAAGGATACTTATACAATAGGAAATTTTAAAGCAGGGAAACTAGATGGCTATGGTATCAAAATAGTAAATGGAATTGCCGTAGAAGCTGGAATTTACAAGAACGGTAACATTCAAAACTCCTACGACCTTAATACAGTCAATGGCGACACAAAATTATGTTCTCAGGATGTTTGTGAAGACGGGTTTGTTCAAAAGAAAACAACCAGTTATTACACCAAAAGTTATGGCTTTTATCAGAATGGAAAACCTATAGGACCTGCTGTAGAATTTGGTCGTGACAAGATTGCAGTAGCCTTTTTTGATTCAAGCGGAGTAAATTTTTTCTTGGGTCCTAATCAAAATTATTATGTCATAGCTCACTATAAAGACAGTAAACTAGAAGGCATGGGTTACATCGCCACTAGCAACCAGTACCAAGTAGGAAAATATGAAAACAATCAACTGGTACAATCATACCGCGAGTAGGATACTAACTAGCTTTTTATAAATGAATTATTACACAATGAAACATAGAACCTATTATCTATTAACGCTCTTTATCGTGCTAGTGAGTACCTTAAAAGCACAAGATCAAATAGTAAAAGATTGGTATAGAGCACCTTTAAATCCGCTCACACCGCTAGAAGAATTACATTTTATTGCACAAGGTCCTATAAAAGGAAATATTCTCAAAATAAATGAAAACTGGTATGATGCGACTGGGTTCTCGTTAAAATCCAATGTACTTGACAATCTAGAAATAGCAAAAAAATACAACGGTCGATACCTGATAAAAAACGATAAAGGACAAATCATAGAAAGCAAGGAGTTTAATTCAGGTAAAGAAAACAGCACCACCTTTACTTATAACGAGAAAGGTTTACTTACAGAGCGCAATTATCAAACCGATGGTAAGGTCAAGACCTATTTTTATGATACTGATAACCGGCTTATCAAGGATGTTTTTACAAGCTCAACCTTTACCTATACTTCTGTTTACACCTATTCCAATAAGGGTAAATCATTACTGATTAATGAGGTGTCAACAAATAAAGATGGTGTTGTGGTTAATGAATACAACTATACCTACCGCGACGGATTGCTCAGACAACGAGAAGAGGTAGGTCAAGGATCAACTTCCTATACCTATGAATTTGATAGTTATTACAATTGGATTACTCAATACAAAGAAGGACAGGTCATTAATTCAAAAAGAGACTTGTTTTATCACGATCAATTACAGGAGCCTAGAGTTTATAAAGCAATCGTTCAAAAAGGAACTTACTCGCCATCCCTAGTAGTTACTGTAGATGACATGAAACTGCAAACGCATAAAGGTAAAAACGTGCATTATGCTTTTGATCCCAGCAGTAATCGTTACTTAAAAATTCCAGTTTCATCTAGTGAAATCAATGCTGCTAATCTAGGTAAAACATACGATGTTCTGGAGCTTCCTATAGGTAACAACTTGTTAACCATTCCTTCCAACTATGGTAAGCCTCACATTTACTTACGAGGAGTACGCATGTACTAACCTTTTTTGATTCACAGTTACAATCTATAAAATATGAAGAGTTTAATAAGTGTGTTTTTAGTGTTCGCTTTCGCGAAAGCGATAACGGCACAAGTTCATTCAAGTCTAGAGCACTTAAAGTTACCTCAAATAACACAGGCAGATAATACGGCCAAAAACGAAGTGTATAGAATACAAACGGCAACTTATAAGGCCGATAGTTTGGGTTATGAACCAGTTGTTCTACAGGTTCAAAATTTTAATGAAGCAGGGCTGAAATTTCAAGACTATCAACAAATTTTTGGTAAGTATAAGTCAGAAACCTTAGACAGTTTTTATTACACAGGAACCAGGTTAGATAGTATTGTTAAAAAAACGAGTTCGGGTGGATTTGATGCTACCATGATTTTTGAATGTGACAATCAAGGTCGTGTTACCAGTGAAAAGGCAACGGGTAAATACATCAATTATGTTACCCAGTATACTTATGAGAACAATCAACTACAACATATTGAAATGAAGTTGAAAAGAGGTAATCGTAGAACAGCAACTTACTACTATAAAAAAGGAAATCTAGATTATGTAAAACAACATGAATACAAGGAAAACGGTGAGCTTAAAAAGGAATTTACCGTGTATTATACAAGCGGTATTCCCATTGCTAGAGTTACTGCCAATGATCCATTAATCACCGTGGCCGATTTTACTGGAGTATACAAAATACGTACACAGTTATCTCAAGAACAAGCCATTGAAGCGTTACAAAAAGCAGCTGCAATTTCAAGAACCGATTTGTTTAACAAAAGAAAGGAAATCACCCAACAAGAAGTGATGCTAGAGCAATACAGCACATCAACCGAAAGTTCAACCGGCGAATGGACTAAACGACACATAACTCGCAAAATGTTCTCAAAACTTGAAGATAGATGGGTGTTTAGGAAATTATACTTTCCTGATAGTACAACCGTAGGTAGCACTCAATTTGATATTCTTTTTCAGCATAAAATAAAACGATACTAACAGCATGTAGCAATGGAAACAAATGTTTTATTTCAAGAAGCACCTTTATCGCAACAAGATAAACGCACGCTCAGATTTGGAATCATAGGATTTGTAGTGGTGCCTATACTCTTTGGGGCTTTTATATTTTTTGGTTTCAGCTGGGTTCAGGGTAAGCCTTTGTTTAGTCAAGAAATTGCGATGCCAGAATATATGGTTATTGCCTTTATGTCAATGATTATCCTCTTTTGTACCGTAATGCTATGGAAAAAAGTAATTGATTTTAGAGCAGGTATCAAACACGTCTATACAGGTGTTTTACAAGATAAACGTAAATCGATTACAAGATCCCAGTCATCAGGTAGCGGAAGAAATGGTCGATCAAGTAGTAAAACAACCATCACCTACTACCTTAAATTAAATAATGCAGAGTTCCAGGTAAGTGCCGCTCAATATTCAAAGGGTCAGGTAGGTGATGTTATTCAGCTAGAACAGGTGCCTACAAGTAAAGTAATTTTGAATGTAACGGTTATAGAACCTACTAAAACTAACGAAGAAGATAGTAGATTCTCAACTAAATACACGGCAGCTTTTATACCCAAAATAGTTTCTTTAAATGATACGGATCAACAAGCATTAAGAAAAGCCTGGCACACCAAATTACGCAAAGCAGTACTTATATCAATTGTCCCCTTATTCATAATTATTAGTTTAATAAGTTCTGGTTTATCTGGATTACTCTTGTTTTTATTTCCATTACCCATTATTGTCGGATGGCAGTTGTTTTCTTTAATAAAGTGGTACAGCAAGTATCGCAGGGTTTTATCCAGTAATAATAAAACCGTTACAAGATCTCAAGTTATTGATAAGTTTTCCAGTAGTAGCAATGGATCGCGTACTACTCATTATATACAAATAAACGAGAAAAGCATTACTGTCCCAGTAGATGTATATCAACAACTCAAGGGTGGCGATAGTGTTGAGGTCCATCAAATCCCTTTATTAAATCTCGTAACTCAAACAGTGTTACTTCCTAAATAGTGATTTAGGCCAATTGACCTATTTCACAACCACGGTTACTAGGGCATATTTGAACTATAAATACATATAACCATGAAAAACAATTTAGTATGCTTGTTATTGATGTGTGTTTTTAGTTTCACCGCTTTGCAAGCTCAATCCTTAGGAGAATTTAAAGCCAGTACTTCTGGATCATATGGAGTTAAAAAACTGAAGCAGGCAAACAAAAGAATTTACATCGCTCAATTTAAAACCAACTTTGAGGTTTTTAAGGACGCTGTGAGCTATAAAAGTGGTAGTTCATTTGGCGGTAGAAATTCGGCAACAGCTAAACTTGCCGTAGCACTCGATGGACTAGACGAGAATGAATTAAAACGAATTACTAATGAAGTTTATAACGACTTTGTGTCTGATTTAAAGGACGCTGGATTAGAAATCATCACAGCCGATGAAGCTGGTAAAACAGAGGTTTATAAAGATTACACGAGACGTGAAGGCGGAGAAATAATTCCCACTAAATTACCTGGCGTTGTTACAGTGACTCCAGAAAATTTTAGTTACTACGTTAAAGGTTTAGATAAAGAAGGAAATGAAAAAAAGGGTTGGAATCCTTTTTCAATGGACACAGATTTAAATAAGAACAAAAAATTAGCCAAGGAATTGGGTGATGTTCTAGTTGCTAAGGTGGACTTAAACATCTTGTTTATCGAAGTAAAAGAAGGCTGGAGTCCTGGAGCTGCAAAAGTTACTTTTAAAACTGATTTACGACTGGTGTCTAGTGACAACATCACCGCCGAAAAGAAAAAAGGTTTGAGATTCAAAGGTTCAAATGATGTGTTTCCAGTAAAAACAATGGTTCATATTACAGATGCTAAAGGGAATAATTACAACGGTACTTTGAAAAAGGCACTACCTATAGAAGGAGTGCTAGAAAAGCAAAAAATCAAAGCGGTGCAATCTAAAGGGATGTCAGAAACTGCTACTAGTTTTAATCCTATTGTTTACACCTACGACAAAACGACTAGAAAATTTCAATCAGTACCGGTAGATGGTGCGGCCTATATCAAGGGAGCAAAAATGGCGATGAGTAAGTTTTTAAAACACCATCTCGCAGAGCTTAAGGATAAAATCAAATAAAGGGAGATTATTTATGTAATCTTTTAAGCCACAGGTTGTAGGGGACTTGTGGCTTTTTTTAGTTTAAGAGAAATACGCTATTTGCCTGATTGAACTGGATAGGCGGTTGCCATAAGTTTGAATGATTAAACAAACGTAATGAGTAAGACTATAAAACTGAGCCTGCTATTTTTTTTACAATGTCTAGGGTTACATGCGCAATATGAACCAAACTTTGACATAGCGCCTTGTAATCCTGTTCCAGAATTTCACACACTGCATGCAGAACATGTTACAGGAGATGTTTATGCACTTGATGAGTACTTGTATGATAAGAATGGAAAACAAGTATTAACAGGTCTAGCAGGTAAAGTAACTGAGTTTTGTAAATACTCCAAGGAAGAGGCCAAAGCTTTGAGAAAATACTACTGCTTGCGAGATGAAAAAGACCGTTTAATTGAGCGAGGTAGCTATGATGCTGATGGAACATTAAATGCGACTCAATATTTTTATAAAAATGGACTTTTTATAAAGCAGGTGTCCAAGTGGAACACGCGTAATTTTGAGTATGATAAGAAAGGAAGAATTATTTTGTCTACCACCATTCATCCAGCAAAAGATGACCAGCCTGAGGTAGAAACTTATACCAAATACACGTACCAAGATATAGAAAACGGTGAGATCAAAGTAACAATGGAGTCTAAATACTACAACGGTGACATAACCTATAACACCTATTATTATAAAAATGGTTTAATCACCTATTCTGAAAGAAATAAGTACACCTACGAATATAAATTTGATGAAAAAGGCAATTGGGTTTATAATCGTTTTTCTCCTAAAGAGGATAAATTTTCAAAAAAGGTGCGCTCTATCATTTATTATTCAGATTTTAATAAGCCATCATTTCATTTTGCTCCAGACCCTAGAACGGAATACACTTCTTTAATCTATCCCTACTTAAATGATAAAATTTTTAGAGCAGCTCAACGCACTATAATAGGTAAGAAAAACAAAGCTTATGAGGTGTTTTATTTTCCATTAGTCAACTACTACGTTGTTCCCGATGTAAATCTATTACCTACACTTGACGGTAGAGTAACACGAGCAGAAGCTAAAGCCGTTTACAACACTCAAATGGCTTACTATCGCAATATTTCGACTAATAAATTTGTAGTTCTTGACAAGGGAGAACGAATGTCAGACTATTCGAAATTTGGTAAATGGGAATTTTTAGAAAATGGCGATCCAGTGATAACGGTAAACAAAATACCTACCTATATTCTTAAGGATTACTATCAAGCCAAAGACAAGGAGTTAAAACCTGTTTTACCCTATAAGGGTGAACCCTTGAAATCAGCTTCGGTGGTTGCTAGCAATGATTCAAATGAAGAAAAAAAAGCGGCCACAACTACTACCTTAATTTGTAAAAAAGGAAACTGTATTGATGGATATGGAATTGCCACCAAAGGGACGATAGAATACGAAGGCGAATTTAAAAATGGACAACCACACGGTATTATTGTAGCTACACAAGAAAATGGAAATTACTATCGTGGTGAATATGCTTATGGCAAAAGAAATGGTAGCGGAACGTATTATTGGAAAGAAACAGACCAGTACTACATAGGTAGCTGGAAGAATAATGTACAGCACGGTTACGGTATCAACAAAAAGGGAAAGAAAATTCTGAACGCTGGTATTTTAGACAGCAATAAGTTTACTCTAAGCTTGGGAACTCAATATGTAAACAAGAAAATATCCGGTAGTTGTAGAGGTAATTGCAGTAACGGTTTCGGCGGTTATCGATACCGCAATGGTGGTCAAAGTGTTGGATTTTGGAAAAATAGTAAATTAAGCAATTATTCGCTCACAGTATTTGGAAATGGAGATAGCTACGTAGGTAAATACGTCAATGGATTGCGCAGTGGTTTTGGTGAATATTTTTGGAAAAATGGAACTTCTTACACAGGAAACTGGCTCAATAATAAAGAACACGGATTCGGTATCCTGATCTACAGCAACGGTCAACAAAAAGTCGGGTATTGGGAAAATGGTAATTATATAGGAACTTCTAAACGGTCGTAATGTAATTACAAATTAACAGTTGCATTAATCTAAAGTGCAATTTGTAGTGGACTTAGAATGACAATCGGTTATCACTCTAAGTCCAATGCAATAAAGAAATTACTTCTTATGCCTTTTAGCTAGTTCATTCTCAATGTCTTTTAGAGAGTAACCTTTGGCCTTGATCAATACCAAGTAATGATACATTAAATCACCAGCTTCATAAATGAAGTCTTCCTCCTTACCGTTTATAGCGTCTATAACGGTTTCTACAGCTTCTTCACCTACCTTTTGGGCTACTTTATTGATACCTTTTTGAACGAGAGAATACGTATAACTTCCTTCTATTTTTTCATCAATGCGCTGGTGTATGGTTTTTTCTAAATCATAAACCGTAAACGATTGTGAATTAGAATCGTCATTATCAAAACAACTTACCTCACCTCGATGACAAGTAGGTCCATGAGCGTGTGCTTTAATTAAAATAGCGTCCTGATCGCAGTCCAATCTTATTTCTTCAATATCTAGAAAGTTATTGCTTGATTCTCCTTTAGTCCACAGTCGCTGCTTACTACGTGAATAGAATGTTACTCTGTTTTGCTTTCGCGAAAGCGTAAAAGCTTCTTCATTCATATATCCCAGCATCAACACTTTTGAGGTAGTGGCATCTTGAACAATTACGGGTAATAGTCCATCGCTAGCTTTATTCCAATTGGGTGTTTTCATTAGTATCTTTTTTATATTCTTACAGCTACACCAGCTTCATTAAGTTGATTTTTTAAATCTGGAACCGGCAATTCACCAAAATGAAATATACTTGCCGCAAGTCCAGCACTTGCATGGGTTTTAGAAAACAGATCAACAAAGTGCTGCGTGTTACCGCCACCACCAGATGCTATAATCGGTATATTAAGTTCACGCGAAAGAACATCGGTAATCTCAAGTGCAAATCCGTTCTTTGTTCCATCGTGATTCATGCTAGTCAGTAGAATTTCACCTGCGCCACGAGTTTCACATTCTTTACACCATGTAATGGTTTCCTTGTCAGTTTCAAATCGTCCACCACCTATAAAAACCTTATTTGTTGATTTGTCTGTGTTGTCAACTTCTATAAGTTTAGTGTCCACAGCTACAACAACACACTGACTACCTAACTCTTGTGCCAGTTCGTTAATAAGTTCAGGTCGTTTAACAGCAGCACTATTAACGGCTATTTTATCGGCGCCTGCTTTAATGATTTCTTTAGCCAGCTTTACATCGTTAATTCCGCCTCCTACGGTAAAAGGGATATTAAGAACGCTTGCAATTTCCTTAACGAGCGGTACCAAGGTTTCTCTTTTCTCAATAGTTGCTGTGATGTCTAGAAAACACAGCTCATCGGCGCCTTGCAAGGCATATTGTTTAGCCAGCTCTACGGGATCACCAGCATCACGCAGACCTACAAAGTTAATTCCCTTTACAGTGCGACCATCCTTAATGTCTAAACAAGGTATAATTCTTTTTTTAAGCATATTAGTTTGCATTATGAGATTTGAATATCTCAACCTGATTGATTTTTATTAGAAAGTAAAAAGGAGCTCAACTGTTTTAACTCAATAGTTCCCTCATAGATTGCTTTACCAATTATGGCGCCTTCACAACCCATTTCATTTAATTTATACACGTCATCTATCGAGGTTACACCACCGCTAGCAATAAGTTTGGTTGTTGAATGGTTAGAAGGGTCTACTTGTATTTCCAAAATAGATTTATACAAGTCATAGCTAGGTCCAGAAAGCATCCCATCCTTGGCAATATCAGTACAAATAATGTACTCAATATTTTTCTTGCGCCATTCTTTGATAAATTCAATTACTTCGAGTTCGCTACTTTCTAGCCAACCGTGAGTGGCAATTTTACCTTCTTTAGCATCGGCGCCCAAAATGATTTTCTCACTACCATACCTGGAAATCCATTTTTCTAACTGTTCAGGATTTTTAACGGCTATACTACCACCTGTAACCTGTTGTGCACCACTTTCAAAAACTATTTTTATATCTTCATCTGTCTTTACGCCACCTCCAAAATCTACCTGAAGATTTGTTTTATTACATAGATCTTCTAGTACTTTCCAATTGACGACATGACTGTTTTTTGCCCCATCTAGATCAACTAGGTGCAAGTGTTTAATACCAAAGTCCTCAAACTCCTTGGCAACCTCTAGTGGATCTTCATTATAAATTGTTTTTTTGTTGTAATCACCTTGTGATAATCGTACACACTTACCTTCAATAATATCAATGGCCGGAATGATTCTCATGCGTGGTGTTTCAATATTGCTTGTTGACATGGATTGTTTTCTCTAGAGGTTAAGAAAGTTAGTTAATAGTTGCTCGCCTACTTGAGCACTTTTTTCTGGGTGAAATTGGGTAGCATAAAAGTTACCCTTGTTCATCATGCTTGCAAATGGATTGATGTAATTACACACAGCAAGTGAATCTTCATTGGGCACAGCATAATAACTGTGAACGTAATAGACATCATCCTGTGAATTGATATTCTTTAATAATGGAGAACTAGATCCATTTGATGGCTCGCTCGCGATATTGTTCCAACCCATATGAGGTACTTTAAGCGTTGGGTTGTCTGGGAATTTTTTAACGATGGTGTCAAAAATCCCTAAACAGTCTGTACTACCTTCTTCACTATACGTACACATTAACTGCATTCCCAAACAAATACCTAAAACGGGCTGTGTAAGTTCTTTAATAATCTTATCCAGACCTCTTTCTTTTAAGTATTTCATGGCAGTACTTGCTTCTCCAACTCCTGGAAAAATAACCTTATCTGCAGCCTGTAATTCTTTAGGATCGTCAGTTACGATATTGTCTACACCTAGTCTGTTTAAAGCATTGGTAACGCTACCTATATTACCTGCGTTGTATTTTATTATAGCAATCATAATACTCCTTTTGTAGATGGTAGTTTACCATCGCCAGTTTGTTTTACAGCCATTTTGATAGCCTTGGCAAATGCCTTAAACAGACTTTCAATTTTATGGTGCTCGTTATCTCCTTCAACCTTCATATTCAAGTTACATTTAGCGGCATCACTAAAACTTTTGAAGAAGTGAAAGAATAATTCAGTAGGCATATCACCTACATATTCTCTTTTAAAATCGGCGTCCCAAACTATCCATGGTCGTCCACCAAAATCAATGGCAACCTGTGCAAGGCTATCGTCCATAGGTAGTAAAAAGCCGTATCTATTTATCCCTTTTTTAGTTGATAACGCTTTCGCGAAAGCGTCACCCAAAGCAATAGCTGTATCCTCAATGGTATGGTGTTCATCTATCTCAAGGTCGCCCTTAACTTTAATGTCCAAATCCAATGAGCCGTGACGTTGTAATTGCTCTAGCATGTGGTCGTAAAATTTCAAACCGGTATCGATAGTTCCATTTCCAGCTCCATCAAGATTTAAAGTGATATTGATGTCAGTTTCCTTGGTAGTTCTACTTACGTTCACTTTGCGAGGTTGACCTCTTAGGAATTGGAAAATTTCTTTCCAGCTATCTGTTTTTAAGGCTACGATATCTTGGTCTTCAAATTTACTATCATCTGTGATAGAAGGTAACTGAATTCCTTTACATCCTAGGTTTTTTGCTAATTGCATATCACTATTGCGATCACCTATTACAAAACTGTTCGCAAGATCATAATCACCCTTGATAAAATGAGTAAGCAGTGCTGTTCCAGGTTTTCTAGTAGGAGCATTATCTTCTGGAAATGTTTTGTCTATAATCACCTCACTGAAGTTAATTCCTTCACCTTGCAATATGTCCATCATAAGATTGTGTACCGGCCAAAAAGTATTTTCGGGAAAACTATCTGTTCCTAAACCATCTTGATTGGTTACCATGACTAGCTCATAATCTAACTCTCGTGCAATGCGGTGTAATTGTGTAATTGCCTGCGGTAAAAATTCTAATTTCTCGTAGCTATCTAATTGATAATCTACAGGTGGTTCTTTTACAATAGTACCGTCACGATCTATAAATAATACTTTTTTCATATTCTATAACCTTATAAAGGTTTGCTTAATTGGTTTAAAGTTTACTGGACTTGTTTTTGATAATTGTTTAATGCTAGTACCATTTCCTCGCATTCTTGCATAGTACCTACAGTGAAACGTAATGTGTTTTCAATTTGACTACTACGGTTACGTATAATAATGCCTTGATCTCTCAAGTAATTGTATACGTGGTTGGCATTTTTTACACGGGCAAGTATAAAATTAGCTTCGCTAGGGAATACCTTATTTATAAAATCAAATGTATCTAATTGTTCACTTAGCCATTTTCTATTAGCATTTAACGTAGTAATACTTTTTTGAGCTTGTTCAACGTTTCTTATAGCTGATAGCGCTGCTTTTTGCGATAACTCATTTACGTTGTAGGGTGGCTTAGTCTTATTAAAAAGTTCAATAATTTCTTTACTTGCAAAAGCAAATCCTACTCGAGCAGCAGCTAGTCCTTGTGCCTTTGACATAGTTTGTAGGACAACAAGATTAGGGTAATCCTGTAATCTATTAATAAAACTTATATTTTCTGTAAAATCTTGATAGGCTTCATCAACTACAATAATCCCTTTAAAATTATTAAATAGCTTGTCCAACCTTACTTGATTCTCTTGCATTTCGTTTTCAAAAGTTGGATTAAAGGGAAGGTCCATCATACCACCTTTAGTATAGTTTTGAGCTTGCCAATCGTGTTTAAGATCTGCTTTTAAAATGGCATTTCCAGTAGGATTATTAGGCGAGCAAATCCAAATAATTTTTAAGTTTTCATTATTTGTAATTTGATTGTTGATCGCATCAAAATCAATCTCAAATGCCGAATTAAGTGGTGCTTTTAAAACCTCTATATCATTAATACCAGCGCTTACCTCATACATACCATAAGTAGGAGGAAGAATTAAGGTCTTGTCCTTACCTGGATTACAGAATATTCGGTAAAGTAGGTCAATAGCCTCATCACTTCCATTACCTACAAATATTTGATCTATGGATAATTTCTTTTGATAAGCTAGTTCTTTCTTTAATTCCAGTTGTAAAGGATCCGGATAACGATTTAATTGCCCTTGCGGATTTTCATTTGCATCTAATAAGGTCAATTTGTTTTTACCGCTATTGTACAGGTCAAATTCACTGCGTGCACTAGAATAAGGTTTCAGGTCCCAAATATTCTTACGTACAATATCTTTTAAATTAAATGTCATGTTATTTTACAGTTGAATGAAACTAGATACCTTGTGATTTTAAACTTTTCAATCTAACGCTCACCGCATTTTTGTGAGCACCTAATCCTTCTGCCGCCGCCATTAATTCCACAGCTGGGCCTAAATTTTTAATTCCTTGTGAGGTGGCTTTTTGATATGTTACCTTGTTGACAAAGCTATCTACACTCACACCACTATAATTGCGTGCATATCCATAAGTAGGTAATGTGTGGTTTGTACCACTAGCATAATCTCCTAAACTTTCACAAGTGTAAGCACCTATAAAAATGGAACCAGCAATATTTATTTGTGAAGACACATCCTCTGCGTCCTCAGTGTTTATGATAAGGTGTTCTGGAGCATAGAAATCGGACCATTTCACACATTCTTGAATCGATTCTAAAACGATTATTTTACTATTTTGAAGTGCTGCGCTAGCTATGTCTTTCCTATCTAATTCTGCCAGTTGCTCTTGAACTGAATCTGTAACTCGGGTTGCAAGTTCGCTAGATTCAGTAAGTAAAATTACTTGGCTGTCAGGTCCGTGTTCTGCTTGCGCTAGCAAATCGGCTGCAATAAAATCTGGATTAGCTGTTTTGTCAGCGATTACAAGAACTTCACTAGGTCCAGCAGGCATGTCAATCGCTACACCTTGCTGTTGAGCGAGTTCTTTGGCTCTAGTAACAAAAGAATTACCAGGTCCAAATATTTTATCAACTGCAGGAATGGTGGTTGTGCCATAAGTCATAGCTGCTATTGCTCCTGCGCCGCCGGCCTTATATATTTCGGTAATGCCACATAATTGTGCAGTGTATAAAACTACTGGATTTATTGCACCATCACTATCTGTTGGGCTGCAAAGAATCACTTGTTTGTTACCTGCAATTTGAGCAGGAACGCCTAGCATAAGTACAGTAGAAAATAAAGGAGCACTACCACCAGGAATATACAAGCCTACTTTTTCAATAGGAAGTGATTTACGCCAGCAAGTGATTCCTGGCATGGTTTCAATAACTGGATATTCCTTGGTATAACAAGCCTTGTGAAACTTATAAATATTTTGGTAAGCTGTTTTTATCGCCTCTTTTAATTCGTTACTTACTTTATCTGTGGCTGCAGTAATTTCTTGATTACTTACCTTTAAACTGCTTAAACTAGCATTGTCAAATCGTTGAGCGAACTCGATTAAGGCACTATCACCTTGTTGTTCAACTTGATTTAAAATTTCTTTTACTGCGGTATCTACGTTTGCTTTTTGCTGTTGAGGTCTTTGTAAAAGATCTGCTTGTTGTTCCCGAGTAGGGCTTTGAATAATTTGTAACATTATGCAATAAGTTTTTGAATATCGCTCACCAATATTCCTTCGGCACCAGCTTCTTTAAGTTGATCTATTACATTCCAAAAATCTTCTTCTTCGATAACGCTGTGTAAACTAGACCATCCTTCTTCTGCAAGTGGTAACACCGTAGGGCTTTTCATACCAGGAAGAAGTCGTGTAATTTCATCAATCTTTTCATTGGGAGCATTAAGCAGAATGTATTTATTCTTTTTAGCATTTTGTACTGCTTCTAGTCTAAAGAGTAGTTTATTTAAAAGAGCTGCCTTTTCACCGTCCAGTTGTTTGTTTGCAATCATCACGGCCTCACTATACATGATAGTTTCAACTTCTTTAAGACCATTCATGATCAGTGTTGATCCTGTAGAGACTATATCGCAAATACCATCTGCAAGTCCTATACCTGGAGCTATCTCTACACTACCACCTATTTCTTCGGTTGTAGCGTTTATCCCTTTACTAGCAAAGAATTTTTTGACTATGGTGGTATAACTACTTGCTATTTTTTTACCTTCAAACCAGTCTAGTCCTGTGTAATCCACATCTTTTTGAACGGCTAGACTTAAACGGCATCCTGCAAATCCTAGTTGTTTTATTACATCTACCGCTTGATCTTTTTCTTCTACTTCATTAAGTCCTAGAATCCCTAAATCTGCTACTCCATTTGCCACATATTGTGGAATATCATCATCTCTAAGAAATAAAATTTCTAGTGGAAAATTCTTAGCTTTAGTAGACAATTTACGAGAGCTATTGTCAAACTTGATTCCACAGTCTTTTAATAATTGTAAGCTCTTATCGCTTAATCTTCCGGATTTTTGAACTGCTATTTTCATGCTAATATTAGAGACTTTATCTTTTGTTTTGTTTTCTGTTGTATTCATTTTTCTTTTAAACTCTGTGTTATCTGTTATTTGATTTGCATAGAGTTTATGATTGTAAAAAACAAAAAACCCGTCTGCAAAACAGACGGGTTAATAATTATAGTTGACTTACATCAATACATCATTTGCACGCCTGTTGCGAGTAAATAAAATGATGATGATGTAGGTTTTGTTTTTTCATTACGGTGCAAACATAGTATAGGATTCGCTTTCGCGAAAGCGAAATTCTAAAAAATTAGATTATTTTAACTTATACCAGTTTATTGTCCATAATTTCTTGAACAGTTTCTGGGTTTAAAAGTGTACTGGTATCACCTAAATTTGCCGTATCGTTACTTGCTATTTTACGTAGAATTCTACGCATGATTTTACCACTACGGGTTTTTGGTAAACCGTTGGTAAATTGAATTTTATCCAATTTTGCGATAGGTCCTATACGGTCTGTAATAAGCTGATTGATTTCCTTGCGCAGGTTATCTTGATTACGATCTTCACCTGTTTCCTTTAATGTGATGTAACCGTAAAGTGCATTTCCTTTAACATCATGAGGGAATCCTACTATTGCACTTTCTGCGACTGCAGGATGTTCATTTATTGCATCTTCAATTGGTGCTGTACCTAAATTATGTCCGCTCACAATTATAACATCGTCTACACGACCTGTAATACGATAATAACCTACAGCATCTCGTCGGGCACCATCACCTGTGAAATACATGTTTTTGTAAGCGCTAAAATAAGTATCTCGATAGCGGTCGTGGTTACCGTATATAGTACGTGCGATGGATGGCCATGGAAATTTGATACATAATCTACCTTCAACTTGATTCCCTTTAATTTCCTGCGCGTTTTCATCCATTAGGGCTGGTTGAATTCCTGGTAGCGGTAATGTAGCAAAGGTTGGGATTGTAGGAGTAGAGTAGGGAATAGGACTTATCATAATACCACCGGTTTCTGTTTGCCACCACGTATCTACTATCGGGCTGTTTTGTTTTCCTACATTATCGTTGTACCAGTGCCATGCTTCTTCATTAATAGGCTCTCCTACAGTTCCTAGAACTTTTAGTGAGCTCAAGTCATGTTTGTTTACAAAATCGATATGCTGTTTTGCCAAAGCTCGAATCGCAGTAGGAGCAGTATAAAATTGAGTTACTTTATGCTTTTCAACAATCTGCCAAAACCTACTGTAGTCTGGATAACTAGGGACACCTTCAAACATGACCGTAGTAGCACCGTTGCATAACGGCCCATATACAATATAACTGTGTCCTGTAATCCATCCTATATCTGCAGTACACCAATAAATATCATTTTCTCTATACTGGAATACGTTCTTAAAACTGTAGGCTGCATATACCATGTATCCCGCAGTGGTATGCACCATACCTTTAGGTTTCCCGGTAGAACCTGAGGTATACAGAATAAACAAGGGATCCTCGGCATCCATCACAGTAGCTTTACAAACTGAATCGGCTGTATCTAATAAAGGTGCTAGCCATTTATCGCGACCATCTTTCATGGTAACTTCACCACCTGTTCTTTTTACTACTAAGCTGGTTGTTAAACCAGGACAGTCCTCTAATGCCTCGTCAACAATTTTCTTTAAATCAATGGTCTTGTTACCTCTATAACTTCCATCACTACATATTATTAATTTACAGTCACAATCGTTAATTCTTGTTGCAAGTGCCGTGGCGCTGAAACCTGCAAAAACTACTGAGTGAATGGCTCCTATCCTAGCACAAGCAAGCACAGCAATGGCAAGTTCTGGAATCATAGGAAGATAAATACATACTCGATCTCCTTTTTCTATTCCTTGAGATTTGAGAACATTTGCCATGGTAGAAACACGCTTGTGTAATTCCTTATAGGTTATGTGCTGGGTTTCTTCATTAGGGTCATTAGGTTCAAATAAAATAGCAGTTTTATCGGCCCTTGTTGCCAGGTGTCTGTCTAAACAATTTTCTGTAATATTGAGTTGAGCCCCTTCAAACCATTTTATCTCTGGTTTGGTAAAATCCCAAGAGAGAACGTTGTCCCATTTTTTGCGCCAGAGGAAATGTTCCTCTGCTATTTCTTCCCAAAAATTTTCAGGATTTCGTACTGATTTGCGGTATACTTGCCAGTATTCTTCAAGGTGTTTTATGTGGTAATTACTCATGTTAAGTTGTTTTTTTGAGGTTAATTATATGCGTATGAGGTCATTTACTGCTGTTATAAGTTTTTTGACTGAAAAGGGTTTTGTGAAGTAGAGGTCGGCGCCTAAGGAAAGGCCCTTTTCAATGTCGGCGGCTTTATTTTTTGCAGATAGAAATATGATTTTCGCTTTCGCGAAAGCGGGATTATCTTTAATTCTAGCGATAGTTTCATACCCATCTACTTGTGGCATCATAATGTCTAGGATAACCAGATCAGGAATCTCTTGCTTCATTATTTTAAGAGCCTCGCTTCCATCCCTAGCGATAAAAACATTGTAGTTTTGTTTTTGAAATGCGTATTCCAAGGACATAACTATATTAGGTTCATCGTCTACTATTAGTAATTTTTTCATGCATTTTCTTTTTGTAATTCAATAATGAATCTAGCTCCTTTAAGGTAATTTTTATCTATTTCAATGATGCCGTTATGGCTTTCAATGATTTGACGACTGATGGCTAATCCCATACCACTACCTAAAGGTTTTTTGATGTTTTGATTATTTGATTGATAGAATTTTTCAAATATGTATTTCATGTCTTCTTGAGGAATTCCCTTACCGTTATCCTCAAAGGTGAGCTTTACGCGATTTCCTAGATCTTTACCGTTGATATTGATGTGGCCGTCATGTTCAGGAACAAACTTGATACTGTTACTCAATAAATTAGTAAAAACCTGAAGGATGCGATCCTCATCGTAAACCAGAGTAACGTCTTCAACTTGCGATGCATCAATTTTAACTCCTTTTTTACTAGCCAATTGATAGATGCCGTCAACCGCTTTTTTAACTGTTGATTGTAGGTTATTGGTTCTTTTATGCATGATTTCTCTACCACTAGATAATTTCTCTAGATCTAGAATGTTGGTGATTAAAACACTCAAACGGTCAGCGTCGGCAACGATGTTATTCAGGAATTTTTGCCTGAGTTCTTCTGGCATGTCGTCATCATCTGCTAGAATTTCACTCGCTGCTCTTATTGAGGCTGTAGGTGTTTTGAGTTCATGTGCAACGGTGTCAAGAAATTCATCTTTTTGTTTGTCTTTCTCAATCAAAGCTTCGTTTGCCTGCTGCAAACTGTCGGTTAATCTTTGAAGATCATAAGATTGTTGCTGTAGTTGCTTGTTTGCACTTATAGTTTCTTTATTTTCTTCAAGTATTTTGAGAACTTCAGGTAGAGTGACAGGTTGTTCTTTTACAACGCTACCAATCATGAGCTTTGCACTAGCAGCACCTATGGAGCCCGTTAGTATTTTTTCAGAAAAGTTGACTAATCTAGCGTCGGCCTTTTCTTCATTGGGATTTATGTTGTATTTACGGTAAAATAAGGTAAGAGCTCGATGGGTTTTTTTGGCTCCTAAAAATCTTATGAGGACTTGCTCTATATCGGTTTTATTTGCCTCGCCTTTCCATACATAGGCATTTTCACCCATTTTAAGACTGCTTGCATTAACCACCATTTCGGCGTAATTACGTTCTCGATAATTTCCTTTACGAATAACTGAAAAAACGAGATAGAACATAAGGTTGATCACCATTGACCAAAAGAAAGCGTGTGGTACAGGTGGCATAAAATCTAACCCGAATAGGGCATAAGGTTTTAAAAGTTCCCAACCAAAAGGTCCATCACTTGTAAATTTACTATTGGAAACAAAAACATCTGTAATAAAAGGTAGTGCGAGCGTGTAAAAGGTAACAGTTGAACCTGCTAGTATGCCCATTTTTGCAGCTGTTGCACTACCTCTATTCCAAAATAAACCTATGAAAAATGCTGGGGCCAGTTGTGCGATTATGACAAATGCGATTAACCCAATACTAAAAAGTGATAACTCAATATTGAAGTTGACATAGAAAATATAAGCACCAATTATTAAACTGAAGATCGCAACTCGTCTAATGTTTTTAATGGTTTGAAAATTACTTTCAGAATTGTTTTTATTAAGTACCTTAAGAAAACCGTAGGGTATAATTAAATTGTTACTTACCATAGTGCTCAATGCCAGTGCGCTTACTACTACCATTGAGATTACGGAGGAAAGCCCACCTAGAAAAACCATTAATCCGATTAATTTGTGACTATGATGCAAGGGTAAAAACAAGGTATAATAATCTGGATTAACCTGATTGCCTAATACTAATTTTCCTGCCCAAGCAATAAATATTACAAATACGTTGAATAGCAATAAATACAATGGAAAAACCCAACTTGCTTTTTTTAAATGGTTGGTAGACGTGTTTTCCACAACGCTCGCTTGGAATTGTCTGGGAAGTAGAAATATGGCAAAAAAGGATAGGGCGATCATAAAATACCAATTGATACTCGATTCCATATTTTCAAAGGTGGCCAGTTTGTCAAATTCCTCCAGTGCGCTTATTTGATTATAGATATCAATAGTTCCATCAAATAGATAGAACGTTGCATATATCCCTATAATTAAAAAGAATATGAGTTTTAAAACACTTTCAATAGCAACAGAGAACATGAGCCCACTGCGTTGTTGTGAAGCATCAGTAGTTTGTGTGCCAAAAAGTGCAGCAAACACGGCGAGTAAAATCGCTATGTAGAAAGTGCTATCTGTAAGTAAAGAATTGCTTTTATCACCTGTAGTCAAAATATCAAATGTTTCTGATACAGCTTTTAATTGCAATGCTATATAGGGAACAACAGCGATAACACAAATAACGGTTACTATAGCTCCAATGGATCGATTATTACCATATCGTAGCGATATAAAGTCTGCGATGCTAGATACTTGATGTTGCTTTGATACTAAAACAATGCGTTTCATTACTAAAATCCATAAGGGTAGCGCGATAACCGGACCTAGGTAAGTGGTTAAAAAGCCTATACCATCAGTAGCGGCAATTCCTACACTACCATAGTAAGTCCAAGCACTACAATAAACAGCAAGTGAAAGTGAGTACACCCAAGGATTGTGAACCCATTTTGAATTAGATCTACGATCGGCCCAAATCCCCATTCCAAATAGGAGAAGTAGGTAGCACACTATTACTATTATAAGAGCATAATTAGGCATAGCGTTTTACAATTAAATAAGTAATGAAAATACTTACCAACCACATAAAGAATATGTAGGCATATAAAATAGGCACTCCAAGGATGGAATCACTATAATTGAATATCCATAGGATTGGGATGTTCAAAAATATGACTAGAGCTATTGAAAGTATGACTAATTTTTGTTGGTGTCTTTTTTTCATGCTTAGTACTGAAATACTAGTTTAACTAATCTTTGATTCCTTAAATATCGGTTTTTTAAATTATTATAAGCTTTGCTATGTTCAGAAAAAATTGGTGTTAATACACAGTAAAACCAGATAACATACAAAGTTTAGGGAAACCTTGCATGTTACCAGGTTTGTAATTATTAATGTCCAGTAGCCTCACCAGCACCACTAGGAATACGAATGTTCTCCACAATTTCCTGAACGTCTTTTGGAGGAGCGCTAGTCAAGTGACATACCACAAGACTTACCACAAAGTTTACGAGCATAGCGATGCTACCAAACCCTTCTGGAGAGATACCAAACCACCATTCTTCTTTACTAGGTAAGGTGGCATCAAACCATCCTAATTTATATTTTATCATGTAAAGTAGCATACAAACGATACCTACAACCATACCAGCAATAGCACCTTCTTTATTCATACGCTTGTAGAAAATTCCCAGTATAATCGCAGGGAAAAATGATGCAGCAGCTAGTCCAAAAGCTAATGCCACAACAGCAGCCACAAATCCTGGCGGATTGATACCAAAATAACCAGCTACACACACAGCACCTACAGCACTTAAACGTGCAGCGATTAACTCGCCTTTTTCTGAGATATTAGGATTTACTACCTTTTTGATTAAATCATGAGATACAGATGAAGAAATAACTAACAATAATCCTGCTGCTGTAGATAAAGCTGCAGCAAGACCACCGGCAGCAACCAGAGCGATTACCCAATTAGGTAAATTTGCAATTTCAGGATTTGCAAGAACCATAATGTCTCTATCTACATAAAGTTCGTTGGCTACAGCAGTATCTGCATTTGTGGTAATTCTATTGCCGATTGCAGTTCTATTTTTTGCATCATACATAGGTTTGTTTTTATTACCTGCAAATGCATTTCCAGGCCCGTATTGAATTTTTCCATCTCCATTTTTATCTGCCCATGCAATCAATCCAATTTCTTCATAGTTCTTTAACCATTCTGGTTGATCGGCATAGGATTTACCAACTACACTGTCAATCATATTAGTTTTTGCAAATACTGCTACTGCAGGTGCCATGGTATAAAGAATTGCAATAAGTAACAAGGCCCATCCTGCACTTTTGCGAGCATCTTTTACACGTTTCACCGTGAAAAAACGGACAATTACATGAGGTAATCCTGCGGTACCTACCATTAAAGCAAGAGTAATTGCAAATACATCAATCATAGATTTTGAACCATCTGTATAGGCATTGAAACCTAATTCTGTACTTAATCCATCTAGTTTATCCAGTAAATATCCAGATCCATCTACCATTTCACTACCCATTCCTAATTGTGGAATAGGGTTTCCTGTCATTTGGATAGAGATAAAAATTGCAGGAACGGTAAAGGCAAATATTAAAACACAATATTGTGCTACCTGAGTATAGGTTATTCCTTTCATACCTCCTAAAACCGCATAAAATAATACGATTATCATACCTATGATCACACCTGTGTTGATCTCAACCTCTAAGAAACGTGAAAACACAAGTCCTACGCCTCGCATTTGTCCAGCTACATAAGTAAAGGAAACTAGTAGAGCACAAAAAACTGCTACCAGTCGGGCGGTTTTAGAATAATAACGATCTCCTATGAAGTCTGGTACTGTAAATTTTCCAAACTTTCTTAGGTAAGGGGCTAGTAATAAGGCTAGTAGTACGTATCCACCAGTCCAGCCCATGAGGTAAACCGAGCCGTCATATCCGGCAAAGGCAATAATTCCTGCCATAGAGATAAATGATGCGGCGCTCATCCAGTCTGCTGCGGTAGCCATACCATTAGCAAGTGGTGAAACGCCACCACCGGCTACATAAAATTCTTTAGTAGAACCTGCTCGTGACCAGATAGCGATACCTATGTATAAGGCAAAGGTGACTCCTACTAGAATATAAGTCCAAATTTGAACATCCATAATTGAAAAGTTTTTTAGTGTTATTTGATATTGTAGTGAATGAGATTTTTGATAATCTCGCTTTCGCGAAAGCGTACTTAAACACTACCATTTGTATAATGATTTTAAATACTAGTCTTCGTCAAAACCGTATTTTTTGTCTAGCTTATTCATAATGCGTACATAAACGAAAATGAGTATGACGAAAACATAAATAGAGCCTTGTTGGGCAAACCAAAACCCAAGTTTAAATCCACCTAACCTGAATTGATTAAGAGCATCCTTAAAAAGAATTCCGGCGCCGTATGAAACTAGAAACCATATGAGTAAGAGTCCTACAAGATATTTGATGTTCTCTTTCCAATATGCTGTTGCATTTGATTTTTTATCAGACATAATTAATTATTTTTAGGTTACAGATATATCATTCCTTGAACAGTAAAAGTTCCTACTGCATCTAGATTACCATATTTTTGATTTGAATATTCAACGGACAACTTTGAATGATGGCCTGTGAAATATAGATTGCCACCGATCCCAATTCTAGTGGCGTTGTCATTTATAGCATCTATACTGCGGTAGTTAAAGGAAGTATACGGCTGTATTTTTACTTTTCGATCTGTCTCTCCAGGTAATAGATACCCTACATGCGTATAAAGCATACTACCTGTCTCATAGGTTTGACCTAAGGTGAAATTTTCACCATAGTTGCTGTTTTGATATTGTAAATAGGCAGTAATTGAAGATCCATTGTCACCTAATGGTGCGTCATAGAAAGCATCTAATGAGAAAATGGAAACATCTTCACCTATAAAATCATTAGTTTGAGCATCAAGAATTGTAGAACCGTTAGGATGATAAAAGAAACCAGCTCCTATATTGAATACTCGTTTACTACCCAAATAGGAACCTACTTTATAAGGTAAAAAATTACTTTCTTGATCAAGAAAGTTATAATCAAAATAACCAGCATAGTTCTTACTAGCCTCTGCACCACCCAAAATAGCACGACCATTGTACGTTGCTGTGTTTATGGTAGGCGTACCATTGATGTCTAGACTGTTTGTGATAGCTTCATTTACTGAAACTCGGTATTGTAAATTACCAAATTTACCTTTTAAGTAAACGCCCATGTGTCTAGCAAATTGATCACTCAACCCTATGGTGGACCAACTTTGACGATTGTTGTCTAATGTGAGCATGTTTAAGGTACTTTGATTATTGGCTCTTGATATTCCATTCCAATAATGCAATCCACCACCTATTGAATGATCTGTAGTTAACTGCCATTCACCCCATACGTCATGAAAGAAAAGTTGAGAGCTATCACTTTTACCAACAGGTCCCATGTTGTTGGCATTTTGACTGTTAAGACCAAAATGAGTTAGGATCAGGAATTTTTTAGTTAGTTGCGCATACATAAGAATGCGGGCACGTCTAATAGAAAAATTAAGATCGGCTTCTTCGTTACCTGTGGAATTGAGCGTTGTATTATCAGTGTGTTGTGCCCAAAATTGAGCCCATGAGATAATTCTGAAATACTTGGAACCATCTTCATTTAATTTCACTTTCATTCCTCCGGTATATTCTGTAGCGCCTTGACTAAAGCCCAGAAAGGAAGCTGTAAATAGAAATAGAAGTAAAGGGATGTACTTGTTTTTCATAAGTTTATAATTAAGAGTTTGGTTATGCGATCATCAAATTAATCGCACTACTAACCTCTATAAAAACTTATGTTAAGGAAAATTTAATATAGTTATTTGGTAATAGTATAGTTTTTAATCTTTAAATCGTTCCCATTTTATAAGCATGAATTTATCGCCAAGTTCTGTTACTACTACACCAGCGCCCTTTAATTCATTGATATTTGAGAAGTAGTTGGCTAGTTCTGTGTGATTTAATATTTTATAAGTTGGATGGTATTTATTATTGTAAGGTCTTTTGATTTTATATTTTTTCACCCAATTCATCACGCTTACATGTGATATACCTAAAATACGCTCTATTTCTCTGTAAGTGAGTCCTTCAAGATATAATTGAAGTGCTTTGTTGACATAGTAATCATCAATCTTCTTACCCATTTTTTCAACGGTAAAATTATAGTTACAATCTTTACATTTGTAACGTTGTCTACCTTTAATAACACCGCTTTTTATCTGATTTTGAGAGGAACAGTTAGGGCAAATTTTCATAACTATATTAATTTTGCATAAATATAGTAAATTAGCAATAATATGATTTTTAACTTATTTTATTATCAAGTTAGTGGTTGCTTAAATCCATATTCATGAATTTTAATAAATAAAAAGGCCACACAATTGTGTGGCCTTTTTATTTACTATGATCTTCAATAGTTAGTCATTCTTGATACTTGAAACAAAGTCTTTAACGGTATCTTGTAAAGATGATTTCGGATTTGAAATCTGACGGATGAATTCACTACCTATGATTGCTCCATTCACGTGCTTGCATGCTGCTAGGTAGTTTTCTCTTGTTTTAATATTAAATCCCGTTAAAATCGGCGATTTAAGATTAAGTGATTTTAATTTGTTCAAATACTCGCTAGCATCGTCAAAATTGGATTTGGTACCTGTAGTGCTAGCACTACTTACCGCGTAAATGAAACCATTAGAAAATTCATCTATTTGTTTTATGCGGTTTGTTGAGGTTTGAGGCGTGACTAAAAATACATTGCATAAATCATATTTCTCGAACAAATGCTTGTATTGTGAAGCATAAACTTCTAATGGTAAATCAGGAATTATCAATCCATCCACACCGACATCCTTACATCTTTTACAAAAATGTTCTATACCATATTGCATTACTGGATTAAAATAGCCCATAAGCAGTACTGGAACATCATGTTTTGAGGTTTCCAATTGATTAAACAGTACCTCGATACTCATACCATTTTCTAATGCTATTTTAGAACTTTCTTGAATAGTAGGGCCATCTGCTAGTGGATCGCTGAATGGAATTCCAATTTCAATAAGATCTACGCCAGATTTCTCTAATTCATTTAGGATAGTTGTTGTATCCTCTAATTTAGGATAACCTGCGGTGAAAAATATATTGAGTAAATCAGTCGACTTACGGTTGAATAATTTCGTGAGTTTATTCGAGATCATATTATTTGAGATTCAATTCATTCATATAAGTGTTCATGTCTTTATCACCACGACCAGAAAGATTAATGACTACCCTATCAGTTGATTTTAGGTCTAAGTCTTTAAGGACTGAAAAAGCATGAGCAGTTTCTAATGCAGGAATAATACCTTCTAATCGACTACATTCAACAGCAGCCTTGAGTGCATCTTCATCTGTGACAGCCATATATTGTGCTCGTTCACTTACTTTTAACCATGCGTGGGCTGGACCTATTCCTGGATAATCTAAACCAGCACTTATGCTATGCGGTTCTATAACTTGTCCGTCCTTGTCTTGCATCATTATACTACGACTTGCGTGGAGCACTCCTGGAGTTCCTAGGTTTAATGTAGCGGCTGTTTTGTCGGTATGTATTCCTAACCCAGCGGCTTCAACACCAACTAATTTTACCGATGGATCATCAAGAAAATGGTAAAATGCACCCATAGCATTTGATCCACCACCTACACATGCAATTACATAATCAGGCAAACCATCCATTTGATTTTTAATTTCTTGTGAAATAACAGATTGATACCTAGCTACCATATCTGGATAAGGATGAGGTCCTACTACAGAACCTATAATATAATGCGTGTCTTCAGGATTATTGATCCAGTCTCTCATAGCCTCATTAGTAGCATCCTTTAATGTTTTGGATCCGCTAGTAGCAGGTTTTACAGTAGCACCTAGCATTTTCATGCGCGCTACATTTGGTGCTTGGCGTTCAATGTCTTTTTCGCCCATATACACGATACAATCAAGACCCTTAAGAGCACAAACCGTAGCAGTTGCTACACCATGTTGACCAGCACCAGTTTCTGCAATGATTCTTTTTTTACCTAATCGTTGAGCAAGTAAGATCTGACCAATCGTATTATTAACTTTGTGAGCACCAGTGTGACATAAATCTTCACGTTTTAACCAGATTTCTGCACCATATTTCTCAGATAATCTTTGGGCTAGAAATAAAGGAGTAGGTCTACCAACGTAGTCCTTAAGTAACTGTTGGAATTCGTTTTGAAAACTTTCACTTTTTTCAATAGCGAGATAATTTTCCTTTAATTCTTCAATATTAGGGTACAATAACTCTGGTATAAAGGCACCACCGAATTCTCCATAAAAGCCTTGTTCATTCACTTGGTACTTACTCATTGCGTAGTTCTTTTATAAATTGCTTAATCGTTTCTATATTTTTTTCACCAGGACTAATTTCAAACTGAGAGTTCAAATCAACTCCTAATAACATTTCATGGTTTAGGTTTTTAAGGTTTGTTGCATCATTTGGACCTATCCCACCACTTAGTATAAAGGGCACATTTCCTTTATAGTTTTCAAGTATTGACCAATTGAATTTTTTCCCGGATCCTCCATAATGTTTGGTTGCTGTATCAAAAAGGAAAAAAACCTTACCCGGATGCTCTGCCGCTAGGGATTCCCAATTGCGTAAACTATCAAAATCATAGTCGGGACTTATTTGGAAAGCTTTAAAAATTTTGAGATCTAATTCTAGCAATGCTTTCGCGAAAGCGGGATTCTCATCACCATGTAATTGAACAACGTCTAACTGTAAAGGAATAATATCATTGAGAATCTCTTGCATACTGGCGTTTACATAAACGCCAACAGTGCCTTTATTCATTGTTAGTTGCTCTATGGCTAGGGATTGATCTTGATCGACAAACCTTTTGCTTTTCGGGTATTTGATTATACCCATAAAGTCAATATCCAGCTGTTGGAGTGCTTCTATATTTTTGGGCTCACGCATGCCACAAACCTTTATAATCATACTGTGATTTCTTTAATAAAAGTAGAACAGCTTATACCAGGTTGATCGGTTTTCATAAAATTTTCACCGATTAAAAAACCTTTAAAACCTATAGATTGAAGTTTTTTTACAGTTGCTGGATTTGAGATGCCACTCTCACTTATTGCAATTACGTTCTCAGGAAAATGAGGCAATAAATCAATACTGTTTTGAATGTCTGTTTTGAACCTTTTTAGATCTCTGTTATTAACTCCAATTATAAATTTTTCAGGATCCAAGTTTTTAGTAACCTTCTTAATACTTTCTAACTCAGTTAAGTTGTGAACTTCAAATAGAATTTCTAATTCTAGATTGAGTGCTTCATTAGCCAAAGTAGTAAGTTGTTCATTAGATAGACAGGCTGCTATCAATAAAATAGCATCTGCACCAAAGGCTTTTGCTTCATGAATTTGATACATGTCCACGATAAAATCCTTTCTTAGTATAGGGATGTTTATCAGTTTTCTGGCTTGTTCAAGATCTTGTAAACTTCCGCCAAAGAATGGAGTGTCAGTTAAACAGCTTATTGCGCTTGCACCTGCCTTTTCATAACCCAACACAACCTCATCAAGAGATGCAGGACAATTGAAGCTGCCCTTACTAGGGCTTTGACGTTTATGCTCTGCAATAATGCCGCTACCTTTTTTAATGGATTCATGAAGTGACAAGGTTTTACGAGAATAAAGAGGCATTTCTCTTAAATCTTGTATGCTTTTCAAGGATCGTCGTTGAATAACATCCTTAGTGGTTTGTAAGGTGATTTTTTCTAAAATATCCGACATTATAATTCGTTTATGCGTGATGAATATTTAATAAGCTTTTGAAGCTACTTAATGCTTTACCACTCTCTAATGAATCTTTAGCAACAATTACCGCTTGTTTTAACGAGATGTTTCTTGCGATTGATATGGCTGTGGCAGCATTTGCAATTACTACGTTTTGCTGTTCGGGAGTTGCTTTGTTTTCAAGTACATTGGTAAAAATTTTTGCAGCCTCTTTTACCGTGTTACCACCGTAAATTTGATCAGCTTTTAATTGATTTAGATTAAAATCTTGTGGAGATAGGTCTTTAACTCCATCATGTGTTGCAACCCTTGTATTACTAGTTAAACTTACTTCATCGTATCCATCGTGCGCATGTAAAATGGCATATTTCTTATCAGGTTCTGTTTGAAATAAGTACTCATAATTACGAGCTAGTTGTAAATTAAAAACTCCTACGCTTTGTAATCTGGGTCTAGCAGGATTAACTAACGGTCCTAGCATATTGAAGAATGTTTTTACTCCTAACTCTTTTCTGATAGGAGCAACTGCTTTCATAGCCGGATGAAATAAGGGCGCATGAAGAAAAGTGATGTTAGTCTTTTCAATTTGCTTGGTTATTAAATCTAGGTCGTTTGTAAATTTAAAGCCTAGATATTCCATGACATTACTAGATCCACTCACAGAACTTACACCATAGTTACCATGTTTTGCGACGGGAATCCCAGCACCTGCGGTTACAAAACTGGCCAGTGTGCTTATATTAAAAGTGTCCTTGCCATCACCGCCAGTACCACAAAGATCGATTGGGTTATATTTTTGTAGGTCTACCAAAAGTGCCTGCTCTAGCATTGCATCCCTAAACCCTGCAAGTTCCTCGACAGTGATACTGCGCATTCCATATACCGTAAGGAAGGCTGCAATTTGACTAGCGTTTACCTCACCACTTGTTATGGCAGTAAGGATTTCGTGAGCTCGCTTTCGCGAAAGCGTTCTATGTTCAAACAAGGCTGTTAAAACTTCTTTCATTTAAATGATATTTAGGAAGTTAGCTAGCATTTTTTTTCCATGTGGTGTCATGATGCTTTCTGGATGAAACTGAACTCCGTAAATTGGTAAGGTTGAATGTCTGAGAGCCATTATTTGATCGTTTTCATCTGTAGCTGTTATTTGTAATTCATCTGGAAAAACCTCTTTTTTTGCTACCCAGCTGTGATACCTACCTGCATCAAATTGAGATGGGATGTCCTTAAATAATTCATCGTTCCTATGAGTCATTTTTGTGGATAAACCATGATAAACCTTCTCTAGATTGATGATTTCACCACCAAAAACTTCTGTAATAGCCTGGTGTCCTAGACAAATTCCTAAAAGTGGCTTTTTGTCTTTCATATATTGAATGATTGGTAATAAATTTCCAGCCTCGCTAGGAATTCCCGGTCCTGGTGATAGTACAACAGCATCATACTTTTCACAATCCTCTGGTGAAATTTCATCGTTGCGCACAACCGTTACGTCTGCATTAAGATCTTCTAGATAATGCACTAGATTGTAAGTGAAGCTGTCGTAGTTGTCTATTAAAATTATTTTCTTCATGTTACTGTTGGATGAATTTACCGGACTCCTTGTCTATATAGTATTTGTCAACAAAACCATTACATTCTCTTTCGATGGATAAACTTTCTGTCAAAAAGCCATCACAATATTCTGTTCCTCCAGACTCAGCAAGTTTAAAAGAGTCTAAAATCTTATTTTCATCATTTACAGTCCTCAAAATAATTTCAATAATGTCTTGCTTCTGTTCATTTCTATATTGTTTCTTAATAATGTATACGTAGAAATTTTCATAAGGAAAAACTGTGCTATTGACTAAAGACTCTGTCGAATATGCTTGAATGATTTCATCTTTAGTCAATAAATTAATATTTTCTCCTTTTGGCAAATAAAAATTGTTTACATAAGGAAGACTCATTGTATTTTCATTTTCAATGTAATCCACATAAAAAATTTTCTTGCTCCCAGTTGTGCAACTCAATATTGCTATAAATGCTAAAAATGTCAAAAACTTATTTTTCATGATTTGCTAATTTTATTGCTTTTCTTAATGCGTTTGTTTTGTTATAAACCTCTTGTGTCTCATCTTCGATATTGCTTTCAATTACAACACCTGCACCAGCTCTAAATTCCAATTGATTATTTCTTGATAAAATACTACGGATTATAATGGCGTGATTAAAATTTCCGTCAAAACCTAAATAGCCTATCGCACCACCATAAAATTCACGATTACTTTTTTCGTATTTATCAATTAATTGCATGGCATTGTGTTTGGGAGCGCCGCTTAATGTTCCAGCTGGAAAGGTATCTCCCACAAGTTCTAATCGGTCTTTTTCATCGAGAATTTTTCCAGTTACCTTACTTACCATGTGAATTACGTGCGAGTAAAAGTGAATACTTTGATAGTCCTGTACTCGAACATTTCTTGCATGTCTGCTTAAATCATTACGAGCTAGGTCCACTAACATAACATGTTCCGCAGTTTCCTTAGGATCGTTTTTAAGCTTTTGAGCAGCTTCATAGTCAGCTGTGTCATTGCCTGTTCTTTTGTAAGTACCTGCTATAGGTTGAATACTGGCATAATCGTTTTTTACGATTAATTGAGCCTCTGGTGACGAGCCAAATATTCTGAAATTACCGTAGTCAAAATAAAATAAATAGGGACTAGGATTTATAGCTCGTAATTGACGGTATACTTGAAAGTCATCTCCTTTAAAGGATTGCTTGAATTTTCTAGAAAGTACAATCTGAAAAACATCACCTCGTTTACAATGGGCTTTTCCTTGTTTTACTAATTCTTTAAAGGATTGATCGTTCATCTCAGAGCTTTCCTCTCCTGTGTTATAATAATTGTAAGTGGCAATATCACGATGGGTGATGATAGAACACACCTCGTCTAATCTACTTATATAATTTTCGTAGACGTGATCAAATACATATAATTGATTATGAAAATGATCAAATACAATTACATTTTGAAAAACCTGATAGTAGGCGAGTGGTATGTTTTCGCTTTCGCGAAAGCGGAATTCAATATTTTCAAAATGTTGAACGGCGTCATAACTTAAATAACCATATAGACCTTCAATGGGAAATGCGAATTCGTGATCTTGCTGTTCAAAATGATTTTTGAAATTCTCAAGACCAGAGGTTAGGCGATACTCCTTTTTTAGATCTATGACAGATTTTTTGCCATCAGGAAAAACCGAAATTTCTTCTTCATTTGTCAATTCAAATGATGCTATAGGGTTGCAGCAAATGAAAGAGTAGCTATTATTGCGCTGTCCGTATTCATTACTCTCCAGTAAGATGCTATTAGGATACTTGTCCCTTACTCTTAAATAAATACTTACAGGTGTAAGCGTATCTGCTAGAATTTCCCGGTGAGTTGTTTTTGCTTTAAATATTTTATTCATTTCATATCAAAAAAAAATGGTCTACCGTAAAGTAGACCATTTAAATTATTTAAACATACAGGTGACTTTACGGCTATTGAGCTGTATTATTCCACCACCAAGTATGAAGAGTTCTTGTAAACATGTGGTCAAAGTTACTACTGCATTTTGAAACAAACAAGAGTTAGCAAAATTTTAATATCCATCATCATGAATTCCACTAACAGCTCTTCCAGAAGGGTCATTCATATTTTTAAATGCTTCATCCCATTCAAGAGCTACAGGTGTGGAACATGCAACAGACTTTAAACTAGGTACACAACTGGCAGCAGCGTCACTAGGAAAATGTGTACTGAAAATATTGCGGTAGTAGTATTCTTCTTTGTTTTGTGGTGGATTAATTTTAAATTTATAAGGAGCTGCTTCCATCATTTCATCAGTAACTTCCTTTTCAACCATTTCTTTTAGAGTATCTATCCAGCTATAGCCTACACCATCACTAAATTGCTCTTTTTGTCGCCACGCTACACTTTTAGGAAGATAGTCTTCAAAGGCTTCTCTTAAAATATGCTTCTCCATTTTTCCATTACTGCACATCTTATCTTCTGGATTTAATCTCATTGCAACATCCATAAATTCTTTATCTAGAAAAGGAACTCTTCCTTCGATTCCCCAAGCTGCAAGTGATTTATTTGCTCTCAAGTTATCATAAAGATGTAAGGTGTCTAGTTTGCGAACTGTTTCTTTATGAAATTCTTCCGCATTTGGTGCCTTATGAAAGTAAAGATAACCACCAAAAATCTCGTCACTTCCTTCACCTGATAAAACCATTTTTATACCCATAGACTTAATCACTCTAGCTAATAAATACATTGGTGTTGATGCTCTTACAGTTGTAACGTCGTACGTTTCTAAATAATAAATGACGTCTTTAATCGCATCTAACCCTTCTTGAATAGTAAAGTTTACCTCGTGGTGCACGGTACCTATATGGTCTGCTACTACCTGTGCTGCTGCTAGATCTGGGCTGCCTTTAAGTCCTATTGCAAAACTGTGTAGTTGAGGCCACCACGCATCGGCATGATCTCCCGTCTCTACTCTTCTAGATGCAAATTTCTTTGCGACTGCACTTACTAGAGAGCTATCTAAACCACCTGATAATAAAACACCATAAGGTACATCACTCATAAGATGACGTTTTACTGATTCTTCCATGGCCTTACGTAAGTCGGCAACTGAGCTTACATTTGATTTAACTGCATCATATTCTTTCCAATCTCTATCATACCATTTTGTGAAATCTTTATCTTCACTGTAATAGTAATGTCCTGGTGGGAAAGGTGAAATTTCGTTGCATGTTCCTTCCAAGGCTTTTAATTCACTAGCAACATAGAATTGACCTAGTTCGTCAGTTCCATAATATAAGGGTATTATTCCCTGATGATCTCTTGCACAAAGAAAAACATCTTTTTCACTGTCGTATAGTGCAAATCCATACATGCCTGTTAAATCATCTAGAAAGTCTACACCTTTTTCTTGGTATAAGGCTAGTATAACTTCACAGTCTGATTTGGTTTGAAATTCATAGTCATCGTATTGCTTTCTGATTTCTTGGTGGTTGTATATTTCACCGTTAACTGCAAGTACAACTTTACCATCTGGACTATACAAGGGTTGTCCTCCCGATTGTGGATCAACAATAGTTAGTCTTTCGTGAGCAAGTATAGCTTTTTCACCACAATATATTCCAGACCAATCTGGACCACGATGTCTTAATTTTTTTGATAGTTCTAATACTGATTGACGTTGTTCTTTACTGTCTTTTTTAAGTTCAAAGACTCCTACTATTCCGCACATAATTGTTGGTTTTTTTGGTTTAAATTTATTTAATAAAAAAAGGCCTACTATGAAGTAGGCCTTTTGTAATATGTATAAATATCAAGTCTACTTCATCGCTTTCGCAATAAATTATTATTAGAATTGATATTATTATTATTTTTAACATGTGTCAAAGATAGAATAAAATTTTTAAAATCAAAACTGAGTTTAAAAATCAACTAGTGTGAGCCATTTTTTTTAATGACCTCAGGCATCTTAGCAGCAAAACGATTGAATCTAGGAATAGAGATGTTTTGTATGTAACTATTGTTAGGATGTAATCGTGCGTAATCTTGATGATAATCTTCGGCTACCCAAAATTTTTGAAAAGCTTTTACTTCTGCTGCAACTTTGTAGCCTTCTTTTGTTAAAGCCTCAATTTTATTTTGAATAATCTGTTTCTGCTCGTCATTCTGATAAAAGATAATGCTACGATATGCTTTTCCAATATCAGGTCCTTGACCGTTAACTTGCTCAATATTTTGGGAAGCAAAATAAACGTCAACTAGCGTTTTAAAACTAACTTTATTTGGGTCATAGATGATTTCATTTGCCTCTGCATGGTTGCCGTGATTACGATAGGTTGGATTCTGCATGGTACCGCCAGAATAACCAGAAATGGATTCACTAACACCTTGTACGTTTTCGTAGATCTCCTCAACACACCAAAAACATCCACTAGCAAAATAAGCTCTTTCCATCCCGTCTTGTGCAGGGACTTCAACAGGAGTTGCATAGGTGATTTCTTGCTGCGTGATTTCTTTGGTTTCATTTCCACATGCTGTGTTTATTAAAACCAAAAGCGTATACATTAAAAGTTTCATATTATATTTTTTTCAAAACTAGATATTAGGTTAATCCAGCCATATTAAAGAGCCGTTAAAAGCTGTAACAGAACTATCACAAAAGGATATAATAAAAAACCTCAACGTATAGTTGAGGTTTTTCAAGTAAGTTTTTTTAAGGATAATTATTTGACCTTAGAAAAAGTTTTTTGCATTTCTTCAGCTTGTTCTTCTGCAAGGGCTGCATCTACCAATATACGTCCAGAGTGCTCGTCAGTAATTATTTTTTTACGACTAGCAATTTCCACCTGTACTTGCGGTGGAATAGTAAAAAAGGAACCTTTAGAAGCGCCACGTTCAATAGGAACTACAGCTAGACCATTACGTACACTTTCTCTAATGCGCTTGTATGCTTTAATTAAACGGTCTTCAATTTTAGTTGAGTAGTCGTTCGATAGTTTAAGCAACGCATTTTCTTCCTTTTCAGTTTCCTTAAGGATCTCTTCAAGCTCAGATTTTTTATGCTTTAAGTGCTCTTCACGATCAGATAGTTTTTGTTTACTTTGATCGATCACTTGTTTTTGCTGCTCGATTTGAGCTTTAAATTCCTTAATGTGCTTCTCAGCTAGTTGGATTTCTAGCTCTTGAAATTCTATTTCTTTAGAAAGCGAGTTAAACTCACGATTGTTTCTAACATTTTTTTGTTGTTCAGTGTATTTCGAGATCAAGGCTTTAGCCTCTTCAATCAAGTTTTTTCTATCACTGATGTTACCTTGCAATTCTTCTAAATGAACATTTAGTTTCCCTATACGTGCATTTAAACCTGCTACTTCATCTTCTAGATCTTGAACCTCTAGAGGTAGTTCTCCTCGTACGTTACGTATCTCATCTATTCTAGAATCAATTAATTGTAGGTTGTAAAGTTCTCTTAACTTCTGTTCTACAGTAGCTTCGTTCTTTTTTGCCATCGTCTAATAATAGTTTACTGGGTTTGTTTGCGCTTGTGCACAAAGAATTGCAAAATTAGTAAATTTTTCAGTAAGATATTCAGTTAAAAGATTTTTTGTAAACTGCTCACTCTCATAATGTCCAATATCGCACAATAGAATATCTTGACCTTGAAAAAAATCGTGGTATTTTAAATCTGCGGTTACGTAAGCATCTGCACCATAGCTTTTTGCGTTTTGAATAGCAAAAGCCCCAGATCCTCCTAACACTGCAACTTTTTTGATAGTACGCTTTCGCGAAAGCGAAGTTCTTATCGCATTATGGTTAAAAGTGGACTTAAGTGTTGATATAAAATCTTCTATTTCTAACTCTTCAGGAAATTCTCCTACACAACCCATCCCAATTTTTTGGTATGAATTTTCCAATGTTACTATTTCATACGCAACTTCCTCATAGGGATGAGATTCTTTGAGTGTTTTGAGGATTTTTGATTCGAGATGAGGTAAATAGATTATATGTAATTGTTTTTCTTTTTCTGTAGATCGAAATCCTGACACTCCATATTGTGGATTGCTTAATTCATTGCCTTTAAACGTTCCGTCACCATCAACACTGAAACCGCATTCCTTGTAATTACCTATGTGTCCAGCGCCGGATTGGAATAAAGTATTTTGTACTTGATCGAAATGCTCAATAGGTATGTAGGTGGTGAGTTTTTTAATGAGATTATTTTTAGGTGCAAGGGTCTTTAAATTTTGTAAACCTAGTTCTTGTGCCATTCTATAACTCACACCACCGTGTGCAACGTCTAGTGCCGTGTGCGTCGCATAGATTGCAATATCATTTTTGATAGCTTTAATTATAACTCGTTTGACATAATCATCTGGTCTTAAATTTTTAATTCCTTTAAAGATTATAGGGTGAAATGCTACAATTAAATTACAGGATTTGTCAATTGCTTCATCTACCACATTCTCTAAGCAGTCTAAGGTTACTAAAACGCCAGTTATTGGTGTTTCGTAAGATCCCACTAAAAGACCTACATTGTCAAAGTCCTCGGCATAACGTAACGGTGCTAATTTTTCTATGTAATTGGTAATGTCTTTAATAACTGTCATAAACCAGATTTAATCTAATGTAAAATTAGTCTACTTTTGGGTTATGATAAAATGGCGGCTTATTTTATATCCATTTTCTGTCTTGTACGATGGTATTACTAGAGTCCGTAATTGGGCATTTGATAAAGGGTTACTCGTTTCCAAATCGTACGATATTCCAGTTATTGCTGTAGGTAATTTAAGTACTGGCGGAACGGGAAAAACACCCATGGTGGAGTATCTGATTGATTTACTTGCGAATAAACGTGTAGCAGTATTGAGCAGAGGTTATGGACGTAAAACAAGAGGTTTTAAATATGTCGGTACTGATTCACTTCCAAAGGAAGTTGGAGATGAACCTGTTCAAATCAAACAGAAATTTGGAAATTCTATTATAAGTGCTGTATGTGAAAGTAGAGTTGAAGGTATTGATAGAATAATTTCCGAAAATACTGTAGATGTAATTATCCTAGACGACGCTTATCAACATAGATATGTAAAGGCAAGTGACTATATTTTACTTACTAGTTATGACAAGCTTTATAGCGATGATTTTGTATTACCTGCTGGTAATTTAAGAGAATCTCGCAAAGGTGCTAGTAGGGCCACTTGTATTGTAGTTACAAAATGCCCAGTTGATCTAACTGATCAAAATAGACTGGAAATTAAAAAGAAACTACGAGTACTGCCTGAGCAAAAGTTATTTTTCAGCTACATTGATTATCAACAAAATGTAATTAGTGAAGGAGAATTGTTTCCACTTAAATCACTAGACAATCAGACGATCGCCGCAGTAGCTGGAATAGCAAAACCTGCCTTCTTTTTTAAACATTTAGAGGAAAATCTAAATAATGTAGTTACCTATACTTATCAAGACCATTTCGATTATAATCATTCAACGCTTCAAAATTGGAGCGAAGATGTTATTATCACTACAGAAAAGGATTATGTTAAGCTTAAAAAGTTTAAGCAGCTCAATCTTTTTTATCTACCAATAAAAAATAAGTTCTTAGGGAACAAACTTGAATTAAATGATTTGAATATTTGAGAAAGCTCTTTGAATCTTTCCAAAGAATTCATCCATTTTAAAAGGTTTTGGTATAATGTCATCAAAACCTATTTCTATCAATTCATCTTGAGCATTTTCTAGTGTTACAGCAGTAAGGGCAAGTAGTGGAGTTTTAGAGTTGAATTTGCGAATTTCGACAGTCGCTCTTTTTCCATCCATGACTGGCATATGAATGTCCATAAGGATAAGGTCATACTCGTTTGCTCTAGCCATAGCAACAGCTTCTTCACCGTTATTTGCTACATCACATATAAATTCTTTTTGTTCAAGAATTTTCTTAGTAATCATTTGATTGATTTTGTTGTCCTCAACTATGAGAACTTTTTTCCCTTTTAATATTTCAAATTCTGGAGTTTCAGTTTTTAAAATAGGAGCTGTTTTGGCAGGTGTAGGAACTTCATCATGAGATCCGTAAACTGCGATTGGAGTAGGTGTTGGTGCCTTAGTATTATTACTATCTAATTGATCAACAAAAGAATTACTATCTGGATTATTAAAATCTATTGCAAAAGAAAAAACACTTCCTTTACCAACTTCGCTTTCGAGCTTTATTTCACTACCCATAAGAGTAACTAACTTCTTAACAATAGCAAGTCCTAAGCCTGTACCACCGTGTTCACGTGCAGTTTCTATATTTTCTTGGGTGAAATTTTCAAAAATTTGTTCTTGTCTATCCTTGGATATCCCTTTTCCAGTATCCTGAACTTCAAATAAAATCTTACTCTTTTCTTTAGATTTTTTAATTAGTTTAGTTTTTATAGTAATAGTACCGTTACTTGTAAACTTGATACTATTTCCTAAGAGATTAATTAAAATCTGAGAAATCTTTACTGGATCTCCAACTAAGGAACTAGCAATAGCTTCATCATGAATAATCACAATTTTATTGTTTTTATCCTTGACCTGTTTGTCTAGAGTTTTAACTATATCTGCAATTCGTTTTCTTAAATCAAATTTTATTTCTTCTAACTCTACTTTGTTGGCTTCTAGTTTATTAAAGTCAAGAATGTTGTCTATAAGAGATAAAAGATATTCACCTGAGGACTTTAATGTTTCTAAATGTTCTTGTTGATCATCTCTAGGAGATGAACTTAAAAGTAAATGTGTAAGACCCGTAACGGCATACATAGGAGTTCGTAATTCGTGCGTAATGGTAGATAAAAAATCTGCTTTGATTTGTGCAGCATCTTGTGCTTTATTACGCTCATTTATAAGTGCCGATTTTTCATGAGCAAGTCGGCTGTTACGTTTTGCTTTGAGTATATTACGTCTAAACAATGCTAATGAAGTGATTGTTAAAAGAGTAATAAACATACAAAGTATGATGTAGTAGTTCTCCTTGTTTTCTAATTCCTTGTCCTTTTGGGCAATTATTCCTTTTAATGACTCAATTTCACCATTTAAACTAGAAAGTTGTTTAGCATTTTCGCCACCGATAAAACCATTATCTTCAATAGTTTGAACATGCTTTTCTAGATATACTAAGCTATTTTGATAATCTTGTAGATCTCTGTAATGCTGCGCAAACAACTTATAAAGCTTAATTTCGAGAAGAGGAAATTGATTTTCTTTAATGAGTATCTGAGCTAGGCTATAATAAATATTTGCTTCTTCATAATTATTTTTAGAATGTGCAATTTCTCCTAAAGTAAGGTAAGCTTGAGTTTGTTCATATTCCAGACCTTTTTCTTCAAGTCTAGGGATAAGATCGTTAAGTACCGCAGTAGTAACCGTATAATTTTTTTCAAAAAAGTTAAGTTGAGCAGTATATAATTCCGATTTCAAAAATAATCTATGAGTGTCACCTAATTTTTTGGTAATCGAAAAGGTAGATGTAAATAAGGAGTCAGCTTTAGAGAATTCTTTTTTCAAGAATGCTCTTCTACCTTTTAAATACTCCAAATAAATGAAAGCATCCTGCGATAATTCCTCGTCTTTAAATTGCACAAAAGGTAATGTAGGATTTTCTCCTGAAGAGGATTCTAACTCTAGTTCTATGAAATAAAGATCGAGTAAACGATCACCATAGTCATCATTGATTAATGTTCTAGAATCAATGATCAATGATTTAGCTTCATCAAAATCTCGTGAATCAATAAGTCCTTCTACTCGTTCTAGTAGAACTCGAGATGCAGTATTCAACCCTTGATTTGTTTCACTATTGGAAACTTGTCCAAAAGCAAACACGCAACATAATTGTGCGAATAGTAGCGCTATGTTTCGTAAAAGATTAATACTGTATTTTTTAGCCTAACAAATATATCATTCTAATTTCTGAGTATATTAAATAATATACGAATTACCTCATTATAATGCAGTTCGTCGATAAAATACCCTTTAAAGGGTACTGATTTTTGCTGACAAATCTGCAAGGCGATTGGAATATCCTGTCTCATTATCGTACCACCCAATTAGTTTGACCATCTTTCCTATTACTGATGTCATACTGGAATCAAACACGCACGAATAAGGAGATCCTGCGATGTCCTTTGAAACGTAGGGCAGATCTGTGTACTCCATGATCGTATTGTTTATAGCTGCATATTCATAGAAGGCTTTATTCACTTGTTCTATACTTACAACTTCTTCAACATTAATTGTCATATCTGTTAAACTGCCATTGGGAACTGGAACTCTTATGCCACAACCGCCTATAACATTACTCAAGTCTGGAAATACTTTAGTTAATGCTTTAGCAGCACCTGTGGTAGTAGGTATAATAGATTGTGCTGCTGCTCTTGCCCTTCGTAAATCTCGGTGAGGTTGATCATGCAAACTTTGGTCACTAGTATAGCTGTGAACTGTAGAAATGTAAGCATTTTCAATTCCGCACAAGTCCTTTACTACTTTAATTAAGGGAGCAGCATTGTTTGTTGTACAACTAGCATTGGATACAATCAAATCCGAAGTGTCTAGAATTTCTTCATTAACACCTAGCACAATTGTCTTAATATCGTCGTCAATAGGCGGTGCGCTTAAAATAACTTTACTGGCACCTGCATCTAAATGTTTAGAAAGTTGAGATTTATGTTTGAATTTACCAGTTGCTTCAATTACAATATCAACATTTCTCCAATTGAGATCGTTAAGACTGTGTTGAGTGCTATAAGCTATTCTTGACCCATTAATAATTAAATCTTGATTTTCAAAAGAAACCTCAGCATCAGTTATACCATGAATGCTATCATATTTGAACAAATGAGCCATCACCTCAATAGGGGCAATGTCATTTATGGCAACAACTTCAAGATCGTTACGAGACAATGTGGTTCTTAGAAAAGTACGACCTATACGTCCAAAGCCGTTTATAGCAACTCTAACCATAAATAGTAATTATAAAATGTGTTTATGAGCCTTGTAGGAGCTACGCACTAGTGCGCCACTTTCTACATGACGGAAACCCATTTCTAGACCAATGGTCTCATATTTTTTAAATTGCTCTGGCTTTATAAATTCTTTAACCGGTAAGTGCTTTTTACTAGGTTGTAAATACTGACCTATAGTCACGACGTCAACATTATGATCTCTTAAATCACGCATGGTTTGAATTACCTCATCTTCTTGCTCTCCTAGACCTAGCATTATACCAGATTTAGTTCGATTAATTCCTTGCTCTTTTAAGTATTTAAGAACACCCAAACTTTGATCATATTTTGCTTGTATTCTTACCTCACGAGTAAGGCGACGTACGGTTTCCATATTATGTGAAACAACCTCGGGATTAGCCTCGACGATACGGTCTAGGTTTCTTCTATTTCCTTGAAAATCTGGTATAAGAGTTTCTAAAGTTGTTTCTGGATTCATTCTTCTTATGGCAGCTACAGTTTCTTGCCAAATGATAGATCCCATATCTTTAAGGTCGTCACGATCTACACTCGTGATTACAGCATGTTTAATTCCCATGAGCTTGATGGAACGTGCTACTTTCTCAGGTTCTGCCCAATCGACATCATCTGGTCTACCCGTTTTTACTCCACAAAATCCACAAGATCTTGTACAGGTATTACCTAGAATCATGAACGTAGCAGTTCCTTCTGTCCAGCATTCTCCCATGTTTGGACAACTACCACTTGTACAAATTGTATGTAGTTTATACTTATCTACAGTGCCACGCAGTTCTTTATACTTTTGGCCTACAGGTAATTTTACCCTTAACCATTTTGGTTTACCTTTAGTTGGTGGTGCTACTGATTCTTGTACTGTATTCATACTACAAATTTAGTGAATGAGTCGGTAATAAACCTTAAAACTGTCTTAGTTCCACTGTGTCGGTTTCTGGATATTGTTATGCATCCATAATCCTAGTTGTGAAAATATAAGTAGTAGTTCTAAAATTGGATAGATAATGATGATATCGCTTTCGCGAAAGCGAGATAAACTAGACCCAACAACTATCCAAGAGGTAATGTATCTAGTAATAACAATTGCGGTAACAAATTCCCAGGGCGAAAAGGAAAATGCTAATGCCATAGTGATAAAGAATCCAAACTGCGAAAGATAAAAAAGCCCTAATAAGAACTTATGGCTTGATTTATAATATTGAGCTGTGTTGATATGTCTTCGTTTTTGACGCCACCAGGCTGCCCAGTTGTTTTTTGAATCGCTTGTTGTAAATGATTTAGGTGATGTAACTACACTAGTGTTTTTTTTGGTTGCAGCCTCGTTCACAAAAAGGTCATCATCACCACCCATAATCTTCATGTGAGACATAAAGCCGCTAGTGTCGTAGAAAAGCTTACTTGTGTAACCTAAATTACGTCCTACTCCCATATACGGATTACCCCATAAGGCATAACTAAAGTACTGCATTGCGGTTATAGCTGTCTCAAAGCGAACTAATGCATTGAGCAAATTACCTTTTATCTTACTATAACCACCGTAACCCAAAGCAAGTTGCTTATCCATGCCGTAGTGAGCACTCATTTCAGTAATCCAATATTCTGTCGCTGGTTTACAATCAGCATCAATAAATAATAATTTGTCGTGACGTGCTTTCTTTATTCCTAAAGTAAGCGCGTACTTCTTGTTGCCCCAAAAGCTTTCATTGTTGACCACATTAACTAGGTGAACTTTATCGTCTTGCTCCATAAATTGCTCTATGACATCAAGAGAGTCATCTATGGAAGCATCGTTTACAATAATGATCTCATAATCCGGGTGAATTTGATCTAGCAAAAAGGGAATATTCTTCTTAAGATGTTGCGCTGCGTTTTTTGCACATACAATTACGGATACAGGATCATCGCTGGATTGTGCTTGTGTACTATTTTTTTGAAAAATAAATTTACTAAAGAATACATAGTAAATGATATTTATCAAGGCAATAATGCCGAATAGAAATAAAGGCCAGTCAGCAATGCTCATTAATGAAAAATTTAAGCTTGTGCTGTGTCGTTTTTACAATCCTGCTCTTCTGGTAACTTACCACATAGTGAACAGGCTTCTCCATCCTTGTTTAGATAAGGGTTTTGACTTGCACATGTTCCGGCAAATTTACCATCTTTTTTACCCCAAATTTTAATTGCGATACCAGCAACTGCAAGAGCTAATAGACCAAATGATATGAGAAATAATTTCATAGTGCAAAAATACAATTTACAATCTACTTAGATTGAACATTACACTAATTTTATCTTAATGATAAGATAAACAGTTTCAATGGTATTACTGCTTAATTAAGTTTACTTCAGGATGAATTTTTATTCCAAATTTTGAATAAACCTGGTTTTGTATAAATCGAGCTAAATTTATAATGTCAGATCCAGTAGCATTACCATGATTAACCAGTACTAGTGCTTGTTTATCATGAACAGCCGCATCGCCATCCCTGTATCCTTTAAGTCCACATTTATCAATGAGCCATCCTGCAGGTACTTTAACCTGATCATCGTTTACTGGATATGATGGGATGTCATCATTCAATTCTAGTAGTTTATGGTAAGCAGCCTTATCAATAATTGGATTTTTAAAGAAGCTACCACTGTTTCCTAATAGTTTAGGATCGGGTAATTTACTACTTCTAATATTGATTACAGCCTGAGCTATTTGATCAATACTTTCTCCCTTATTTAGTTTATTAAGCTCTTCTTGGATAGCTCCATAGCTTGTTTTTACTTGATACTTTTCAGTAAGGTTTAAGTCAGTAAGCTCTAGCGTGACAGAGGTAATTACGTACTTACCTTTAGCTTCATTTTTAAATATGGAATCTCTGTACCCAAATTTACAATCGTCAAGGAACAATGTTTTCTCCTCTTGGGTCTTTAAATCCAGAACCGTACATGAATAGAAAACATCCTTTAATTCAACTCCATAAGCACCTATGTTTTGGATAGGAGAGGTCCCTATATTACCTGGGATAAGAGCTAGGTTTTCAACGCCCGCATATTGTTTTGAAATGCAATACATCACAAACTCGTGCCAGTTTTCACCAGCCATTGCTTGTAGTCTAACGGTAGTGTTTTCTCTATAGACTTCCTTAATTCCTTTTATTAAAACATGAATTACAGGGGTTTCAATATCCTGGGTAATCAACATATTACTACCGCCGCCAAGTAAAAAAATAGTTTCACGACGGTAGTAAGATAAAGTTTCCTTAAGTTGTTCAATAGAGTTTGTAGGTGAGTACGCTTTCGCGAAAGCGGAAATACCAAAAGTATTAAACTCCTTGAGGGAAAAATTGTGATTTACTTGAATCAAGAATTGTAGGCTTTAAGGGCTTGGTCTAATATATTAACTGC